>DKIP01000020.1:14364-90545 GCA_002454335.1 Cytophagaceae bacterium UBA6715
TTCACTTTTCACTCTTAACTCTTAACTCTTAGACGCGAAGTATCGCGTCTCTACAGTCCAGCGTCCAATGTCTAAAATCTGCTAAACAAAAAAGCCAGCAACTATAAGTCGCCGGCTTTTTGATTGAAACAAAACCACAAGAACCATTACTTGCGGTCCTGCTGTGTGAACTATTCTGCAATCGATTCGTCGTGTTGCGAAATGTCCAATCCTAATCTTTCTTCTTCTTCGTTAACACGCAATGGGATAATTTTATCCGTGATGATTAACAATACATAAGATAACCCAAATGCAAAAGCTGAAACAATTGCTAAGGCTAATAAGTGTTTTAAGAATAATGCTGTTTCTCCGTAGAATAGACCTTGCTCAGCTACAGCTGCATTTACGGCTGATGTGGCGAAGACACCTGTCATTAACATACCTACCATACCACCTAAACCGTGGCAAGGAAATACGTCTAATGTGTCATCTAAGTTAGAAGATGCTCTCCAGTGTGCTGCAATGTTCGAAACAATTGCCGCAATCACACCAATGAAAATAGCTACTGGAACTGTTACGAATCCGGATGCAGGTGTGATAGCTACTAAGCCAACGACAGCACCGATACAAAAACCTAAAGCTGATACTTTTTTACCACGAGTTACATCAAATAAAATCCATGATAAACCTGCTGCAGCTGCTGCTACGTGTGTCGTTGCGAAAGCTGTTACGGCTAATCCGTTGGCTCCTACGGCTGAACCTGCGTTGAAACCAAACCAACCAAACCATAATAAACCTGTACCTAATAATACATAAGGAATGTTAGCAGGAGGCAAAATATTTGATTCGATATGTGACTTGCGACGACGTAAGTATAAAGCACCTGCCAAGGCAGCCCAACCAGCTGACATGTGAACAACAGTACCACCTGCAAAATCCAAAACACCTAAATTAAATAGGAAACCATCTGGATGCCATGTCCAGTGTGCTAGTGGAGCGTAAACAACGACACAGAACAACACCATGAAAAGAACAAAAGCACGGAAGTTAATGCGTTCGGCTAATGCACCTGAGATCAAAGCTGGAGTAATTACGGCAAACTTCATTTGGAAGAATGCAAAAAGAGCAAATGGAATTGTAAATTTTAATTGGTCAGATGATCCCAAGGATAGTTTGTGATCAAAAACGCCATTGAACATGAAAAATGTTCTTGGGTCACCAATCCAACCGCCTAATGAATCGCCGAATGCCAAAGAAAATCCGAATACAATCCAAATTACAGAAATTACTCCCATCGCGATAAACGATTGTAACATCGTAGAAATCACGTTTTTGTGATTTACCATTCCACCGTAGAAATAAGCTAACCCCGGTGTCATTAATAATACTAAGCCTGAAGCTACAATCATCCAGGCTGTATCACCTGTGTCTAAACCTTCTGTTGGCATTGCGCCAGGCACAGAGGTCGTAAATAATGCAAGTACTGCAATGGCTACTAATACGAGTAGCGGGATCCATGTTGGTTTTTGTGAAGTCATGTTCGTACTGGTTAAAAAGTGAATAAAAGGGGAATATTAAAACTTATAGATGAAGTGTAAACCTAGTGTTGTTTGTGACTTTTGATCTTTGCCATCTCCGTCAACAAATTGAGCAGTTTTGTAAGAATCTGAGCGTAATTCAGGCTTAATTAACAAGTGTCCATCAGCTGCTGTAAATGTTGCTGTTAATGTTAATGAACTTACATCTGTTCCTGAACCATCAGCTGCACGTAGAGCACGAGCACCAGCAGTATTGTCGAATACTTCGTAACGACCACCTAAGCTAAATTTGTCTGTGAAAGCATAATTAGAGTAAAGTGCAACTCCTCCCCAAGTTTTGCTGTCTCCTACGCTACCACCACCTTGAAAATCACCTGTTTGTGAACCGTAAGCAGCATTTAATCCTACTAGGTATTTAGGTGTTACTTGGTAAGAGGTTGTTAAATCTAACAAGTTGTAGCTTCCGGAATCATCTTTGCCCGATGCCAATGGGGCTGATTCATTTGATGAAATTCCATTTACATAAACATTCCAACCCGCTGCAGGTGATGTGAATACTTGGTAAATAAATCCTTTAGATGAATTGTTATCATTTAAATTATCCACATTGTTGACCAATCCAACCATGGTAGAAAATTTGTCGCTAAATGCATAATTCGCTTTAGCTCCGATGTGATAAAATGGACCATTATTAAAAAGATTTGAGAGTGAATAGTTATAATTAACAGGGGCATCAATTACTTCATAACCGATGTGTGTGCCAAACTGGCCAACTGTTAATGTTAATTTGTCAGAAGCCTTCCAGTTGAAATATGCCTGTTTAATAGCCAAAGAGGTAGATGCTTTGCCAGCGCCCAAGGGGCCAATGACATTTCCATATTGACCTAAATCTGCATTTGGTCCAAAGGTTAAATCAACAACAACATCTGAGTTCTTTGTTGTATAGCCAAACTTGGTTTGAACTAGCCCTAATGAGAATTGATTGGATTTTTGATCAAATGCTCTTTCGTAACCAGATGCACCCAAGTTACTTCGGCTTGATGGGTTGTTGAAGTTCAACATATAGTACGAATCAATGTAACCAGAAAAAGAAAATTTTGAAGTCTCTGCTTCTTTTTCTTGGGAAAATCCACAAAATGCGGTTGCTGCAAAAAGCGCTGTTAGGATAGATTTCTTCATGTGCGGAATTGTTTAAGAGTTTATAAATGCTTGATTACAATTCAAAGATTGATGAAAAAATATTAAGACGCAAGTGTTTTAGTATATTTTTAAACCTATTTTTTAAAATATTTCAAAAAATATCGAAAATCTAGTCGAAAATTAAACCTATTTTTTGTGATTTTGCAAAAATGATGTCAAAATGAATTAAAAATCAAACTAGTTGTTTTGATTAATAAGAAAAGTACAATGTTTCAAAAAATTAATTGATTTAAATATTTTGGACAAAAAAAAGAGCCCATTGAATGATGGGCTCTTATAATATATATGTTTGGTTTAATTACGCTTCAGCGTGTAACCATGCTTTTTTAGCTTCTAATGTTTCTTTGTCCTCAACATGGTCTGGATCTGGAACACAACAATCTACTGGGCAAACCGCCGCACATTGGGGTTCTTCATGGAAACCTGTACATTCCGTACACTTATCGGGAACAATATAATAGAACTCTTCAGAGATTGGTTCAATAGGAGCTTTGGCATCCATACTCGATCCATCTTCTAATTCAACTTCAGTTAAAGCTGTTCCTCCAGCCCAAGTCCATTCTACCCCACCTTCATAAATAGCTGTATTTGGGCATTCTGGTTCGCAAGCCCCACAGTTAATACATTCGTCTGTAATGATAATTGCCATAACAAGTATTAAAAATTTTGTGCAATTTACACAAGAAGTTTTGAATAGTATATAATTTATGCAGAGTATTCTAAAATTTTAAGAACTTTGTGATTGTTAAATTTTAAATATTAGCTCTTAATATATGGATAATGGACGGTTTTTGTCGCTGATTGTTGGTTTGCAAACCTATTTTAAGGATTCATCCAACAAAGAAAAAATTGAACTATTTATAGAAAAGGCTAAAAATGAGAATGCTTGGTTTTCGGATTATTTAATTCGTAATGCCATGGATGCAATCAATCAACAGTTTTTTGAGGTTTCTAGTTGGAAGAAGTTTTTTGAAAAGCAGCATGCTTCTTCTCGAACACCTAAGCGTATTGGCTTAATTCTTTCTGGGAATCTGCCAGCTGTTGGAATGCATGATTTATTAATGCTTATTGCGGCAGGTCATCAACCGGTGCTTAAACTTAGTTCTCAAGATAAAGCCTTGATGTTGATGTATATTGATGCTATTTGTGCAATTGATTCAACTATTGACATTGAAGTGGTAGATCGATTACCTTCGGTGGATGCTGTGATAGCGACGGGTTCCGACTTCTCTTCTTCTTATTTTTCAAATTACTTTGCTAAGATTCCTCACATCATTCGTAAGAATCGTAGTTCTGTAGCTGTATTAACTGGAAATGAATCAACATCAGATTATGAAGGTCTTGCTGCGGATATCTTTACCTATTATGGTTTGGGCTGTCGGAATGTATCTACAATCACCGTGCCCGTAACCTTCGATTTAATTCCTTTATTTGATGTATTAACGCAAGTCGATTGGGTATTGGATCATACCAAGTATTCGAATAACTATCAATATCACAAGACCTTGATGTTGTTGAATCAAATACCACACTTTGATTTGGGAAATATACTTGTAACGGAAAGCGAAGAACTCGTTTCTCCTGTGGGTGTATTGCATGTGCATCGGTATGATTCACTCGAAGCTTTGGAATCGTGGCTCAATCAACAGGCAGAAAAGATTCAATGTGTGGTGGGTCAAAAGGCAATTCCATTCGGTCAGGCGCAGAAACCTGCTTTGGATGATTGGGCTGATGGAATTAATACCTATGAGTTTCTCGTTAATTTGTCATAAACGAGTTTTTTCAATAAAATAGCTCCAGATAGTCCAACCATGGCGCCTGTAAGTACATCGATGGGATAATGAACGCCTAAGTAGATACGGCTGAAGGATACCAGTGACGCCCAAATAAATATAGGAATACTGATTCGTTTGTTCTGAGTTAATAAATAGAAACACATTGCCACTGCAAATGCATTTGCTGCATGTGAAGAGCAGAAACCGTAAAGCCCCCCTGCCCCATTCGGTGTATGAATCCACGATTGAAAAGCTTCAACATGGCTGGGTCTAAGGCGTTTTATCCAAGGTTTTAGTAAACTTGAAGAAATTTGGTCCGCCCACAATATCGATAAGACAATATATAGTGATGCAGCTTTAATCGCTTTTTGATTGTTTTGATATATTCTCCAAATCAAAATGGCATAAAGGGGAATCCATACATATTTGTTTGACAAAAAAATCATCAATGTATCAAGTGAATCGCTATGCCATTCATTAATCAATTTAAATAAGCTTTCATCCCAAGCTGGAAACATGATTTAGAATTTAAATACTTCTCGAACGCGTGCAAGTGTCGCAGCCGCTATTGGTTCTACTTTGCGTTCACCAATTTCCAATTTTTCTTCAATTATTGCAGGATTATTCATGTAATAATCGAATTTTTCACGTGCCTCTTTGAAATATTCAAGCATCAAGCTATGTAAAGCTTGTTTGGCATGTCCGTAACCATATCCTCCAGCTAAGTAATTCTGGCGCATTTCTGCCGTTTGCTCAGGTGTCGCTATCAGTTGGTATAATTTGAACGTAATATCATTGTCTGGATCTTTCGGGTCTTCCAAGGGCGTCGAATCTGATTCAATTTTTTTGATTTGCTTTAATAGATCCTTTTCAGGTAAAAAGATGTCAATATAATTGTTGAGTGATTTACTCATTTTGTTGCCATCTATGCCAGGTATCGTCATCACAGATTCATTGATGTACGCTTCTGGGATAACAAAAATATCTTTATCAGCCATCCGATTAAACGCCCCTGCCATATCGCGCGTCATTTCGATGTGTTGGCGCTGATCTTTTCCAACAGGTATTAATTGGGCATCATATAATACGATATCGGCTGCTTGTAGTACTGGGTAGGTAAATAATCCAGCATTTACATTGGCTATTTGTGTAGATTTGTCTTTAAAACTGTGCGCGTTTGCCAGCATTGGGTATGGCGTAACGCAGTTTAGGTACCACATAATTTCGGTATGGTAGCTGGCTAATTTAGACTGACGATAGAAAAAATTCTTTTCTGTATCAAATCCAAACGCTAACCATGCAGCCGCGATGGACAAAGTGTTTGCGCGAATTTGTTCCCCATCACGTAAGCTTGTAAGCGTATGTAAATCGGCAATAAACAAAAAAGATTCATTTCCTGCCTTTTTAGAGAGTTCAATGGCAGGCATAATTGCTCCTAAAATATTGCCTAAGTGGGGTTTTCCAGATGATTGAATACCAGTTAAAATGCGCATATACTTGTTAAAAATTTTACAAAAATCACGAAATTCATTCAATTCTCCCAATATATTTTTTGTCACCAAAATGTGTTCTTCTTCCGTGTGCTTTCTGCTAATTTTTCGCTAATTTCGTTTACGTAAAATTTTAGTGTTTTTACATGTCCATCTCCCCTGGTCTTTTAAGCTTTTTGTCTGATTTAAAAGTAAACAATTCGCGCGAGTGGTTTGCTGCGAATAAAGCATTATTTGAACTTGAAAAAGGGAAATTCGATAAGCTCATTGAAGCTTTAATCTTGTCTTACGGTGAGTTTGAAAACATGATGGGCGTAGAAAGGAAGCATTGCTCCTATCGTATTTATCGGGATGTTCGGTTTTCTAAAAATAAGGATCCCTACAAGACTTGGTTTTCAGCGAGTTTTTCAGAAGGAGGAAGACGTTCCGGATTGATGGATTATTATTTGCACATTGAACCCGGAGGTAAGTCCTTTTTGGGTGGTGGAATGTATAATCCTACACCCGATCAAATGGCTAAATACCGTCAGGAAGTTGACTATAATGGATTTGCTTTACGAAAGATTGTCGAGTCTCCTCAATTTGTTTCGACTTTTGGAAAAGCTGAAGGTGAAATGCTTCAAAAGGTTCCCAAGGGATTTGATCCTTCTCCGGAGGATGCTCCTTATTTACGTAGAAAGCAATTGTTTTATTGGAAGCATTATACCGATAAAGAAATACAATCACCTGATTTTATTTCCCAACTCATGAAGGATTCCAAGGTAATGAAACCTTTCCTTGATTTTTTGAATGCAACATTTTTTGATAAAGAACCTTTTTAATTCCATTTAATACATGCAATTCTCGCATTTACATAATCACTCGCAGTTTTCATTATTGGATGGTGCATCGAAGATCTCATCGATGTTTAAAAAGGCCAAAGCGGATAATATGCCAGCGGTTGCAATTACCGATCACGGCAATATGTTTGGTGTATTTCAATTTGTTGCTGAGGCTGGTAAACAAGGTGTTAAACCGATTGTAGGCTGTGAATTTTATTTAGTTGCCGACCGACACAAGCAGAGCTTTACGAAGGAGCAAAAGGATAAGCGTTACCACCAATTATTTCTTGCCAAGAATCCCGAAGGCTATCAGAACTTAGTCAAGCTTTGTTCTTTGGGTTTTATGGAAGGAATGTATTCGAAATACCCTCGAATTGATAAAGAGCTAGTTTTAAAATATCATAAAGGTCTGATTGCTACGACCTGTTGCTTAGGTGCATCTGTCCCACAAGCAATTCTTCGATCTGGCGAAGTAGAAGCCGAAAAGGAATTTAAATGGTGGTTGGATCTTTTTGGTGAGGATTATTACATCGAGGTTCAAAATCACCATATCCCTGAGCAACAGACAGTTAACGAGGTATTGTTAAAGTTTGCGAAGAAGTATCATGTGAAAGTGATTGCCTCCAATGACAGTCATTATTTGGATCAGAAAGATGCCAATGCCCACGATATCCTTTTGTGTATCAACACAGGCGAAAAGCAGGCCACTCCTACTTACAAGGATATCGATGATGGATCGGAAATGAAAGGCAAGCGATTTGCTTTTTACAATGATCAGTTCTATTTCAAGACGACGGAAGAAATGACCAAATTGTGGTCACATGTTCCTGAGGCTATTGATAATACCAATGAGATTGTTGGCAAAGTTGAAACCTTGAAATTAACCAAGGATGTGATGCTACCTAATTTTCAAATTCCTACAAATTTTCAATCGCAGGATGATTATTTGGAGCATTTGACCATGGAAGGCGCGAAAAAGCGCTATGTGGATATCGATCAGGTGGTTGAGGAACGTCTTCGCTTTGAATTGTATACCATTCGGACCATGGGTTTTGCAGGTTACTTTTTGATTGTAGCCGACTTTATTCAAGCGGGCCGTGATCTTGGTGTTTATGTAGGGCCTGGTCGGGGATCTGCAGCAGGTTCAGTGGTAGCCTATTGTTTAGGGATTACGAACATTGATCCGATTAAATACAATCTTCTTTTTGAGCGTTTTTTAAATCCGGATCGTAAGTCATTACCTGATATTGATACGGACTTTGATGATGAAGGCCGACAAAAAGTCATTGATTACGTCGTAGACAAATACGGAAAAAATCAAGTTGCACATATTGCCACCTATGGTACAATGGCGGCTAAAATGTCCATTAAAGACGTTGCTCGAGTATTGGATTTGCCATTATCGGAATCAAATGCTTTAGCCAAATTAGTTCCAGAAAAACCGAAAATTACGTTGGAGCGTATTTTTAATGCGCCTTTGAATGGTGATAAAAGTTTAGCTGATAAGGAAGGTTTGAATCCAGAGGAGATTGAGCAAGTAAAACAATTGCGGCAAATTAAGGAATCAGGCGGATTACCTGCTACGGTGATTGAAAATGCTTTGGTTTTAGAGGGTTCTGTTCGAGGAACAGGAATTCATGCGGCAGGTATCATCATTGCACCGTCTGATTTAACAGATATTTTACCTGTAGCTGCCTCAAAAGATGTGGCCTTGTTGATTACACAATATGACGGCTCTGTAATTGAAAATGCTGGAGTAATTAAGATGGACTTTTTGGGGTTAAAAACCCTATCCATTTTAAAGGAGGCAGTCCGTTTGATTAAGCAAAATCATGGCGTGGATATCGTATTAGATGATTTGCCTTTGGATGATAAGGCTACTTTCGAATTATACCAACGCGCAGAGACAAATGGGACGTTCCAATTTGAATCCCCGGGTATGCAAAAGCATTTACGTGACTTAAAGCCCGATCAATTTTCGGATTTAATTGCGATGAATGCTTTGTTCCGTCCTGGTCCAATGGTTTATATCCCGAATTACATTGCCCGTAAGCACGGTCGGGAAGCGATTGAATACGATTTGCCTGAGATGGAAGAGTATCTGAATGATACGTATGGTATTACGGTTTATCAAGAGCAAGTGATGTTGCTTTCGCAGAAATTGGCCAATTTCTCAAAAGGAGATGCCGATGTGTTGCGTAAAGCGATGGGAAAGAAAGATAAAGCGACGATTGATAAGATGAAAGGCAAGTTCATGGAAGGTGGACAAGCTAATAATCATCCTGCGCCGAAATTGGAAAAGATTTGGACCGACTGGGAAGCTTTTGCGCAATATGCCTTCAATAAATCTCACTCAACTTGTTATGGATTAGTTGCTTACCAAACAGGATATTTAAAGGCGAATTACCCGTCTGAGTTCATGGCGGCGGTACTTTCCAATTCATTGGGAAATATTGAAAAGATTACCTTCTTCATGGATGAATGTAAGCGCATGGGGATACCTTTGTTGGTTCCTGATGTGAACGAATCTTCTCGGACGTTTGCTGTTAATAAGAAGGGACACATTCGTTTTGGCTTAGGTGCCATCAAGGGTGTTGGTGATGCTGCCGTGGATGCTATTGTGGAGGAGCGCTCAAAAAATGGAGAATATAAGGATATTTACGATTTCGTATCTCGGATTAATGTTCGCCAAGTCAATAAAAAGAGCATGGAATCCTTGGCCCTAGCTGGGGCTTTTGATTGTTTCACTGAAGTGCAGCGTTCACATTATTTTGTAACTGAAGATGGCACGAGTTTTATAGATAAAATTGTCAGATATGCCTCACGCATGGCTGAATTAAAGGCGGAAGCCACGCAATCTCTGTTTGGAGATTTAGGTGCTGGTACAGGGAATGATATAGCCAAACCTCGATTACCTGTTTCTGAGACTTGGTCTGTGATGGAGCAATTGAAGAATGAAAAAGAAGTGGTTGGGGTCTATATTTCAGGTCATCCCTTGGATGAATACAAAGTGGAGATTCAAAATTTCACTAATTCAACCGTATCACAACTGGATTCAAAACCTGGTGTGGTTCAATCCGTTGCAGGGATTGTAACGAAAGTCAATGTACGGACATCAGCGAATGGGAATCAGTTTATGATTTTTACTTTGGAGGATTATTCAGGTAATTATGAGTTTGCATTATTTGGCAAAGATTACATTGAGTTTGAACGATTTATAGGTCAAGATCGAATGTTGTTTTTACAGGGTTCTTATCAGCAAAAAAATCGATATATGGAACAAATGGTCTTTAAGATTCAATCCATCGAATTATTGTCTGAGGTTTTGGAGGAGCGGACGAAAGAAATGAAGCTTTCTTTGCACTTGAAAAATTTGACGCCAGCGCTCATGAATAATCTATATGATGTCTTGGAGCGAAACAAAGGAAACAAGAAACTCGTTATAGAAGTGTTTGATGAAGAAGAGAAATTGCAAATGGACTTTTTGTCTCGTAAAATGCAAATCCGAATTGGAAAAACGTTAATCGCTGATTTAATCGACTTAGAAAAAGTAGGTTTCCGATTAATTTCATAAATAATTTGTTGGGAACTAATTCTTACAGTTGAAATGTTATAATTTTGAATTTTAAAATAAACTAGAAAATGGGAAAATACGTAGAGGCAACAGATGCCAACTTTCAAGAATTAATTAGTGGACCGACACCCGTATTAGTCGATTTTTGGGCTGAGTGGTGTGGACCTTGTAAAATGATTGGACCAATCGTAGAAGAGTTAGCGGGAGATGTAGAAGGACAAGCGGTTGTAGCTAAAATGAATGTAGATGCTAATTCAGCAGTACCTGCATCTTTGGGAATACGTTCAATTCCTACGTTGATGGTATTTAAGAATGGCGAAATGGTTGAGCGTTTAGTAGGTGGAAATATTCCAAAATCAGTTTTAGCTGAAACCTTGTTAAAGCACGCTTAATTAACTTTTATAGACTTTATCCATGGCTT
Source organism: Cytophagaceae bacterium UBA6715 (assembly GCA_002454335.1). GTDB lineage: Bacteria > Bacteroidota > Bacteroidia > Cytophagales > Spirosomataceae > Aquirufa. The sequence continues at coordinate 25,163 of DKIP01000020.1, forward strand.
GTAACAAAATGTTGCAAGCCATTTTTATTTCCTCATTTGTGATGACCAATGGCGGTGCAATGCGTAAGGAGTTATCGCAAAAAAGGAACCAGTCGGTGATTAGGCCATTTAAAATGCATTCATCGATTACGGCCTTCACCGTTTTGAAATCTTGCATTTCCACAGCAATCATCAATCCTACCCCTCTAAATTCTTTAATGATGGGATGGATCAATAATTCCTTAAACAATTGATGTTTTTCTTCTATTTTATCAAGTAGTTGATTTTTTTGAATGAAATTTAAGGTTGCGTAGGATGCTGCGCAGGAAACGGGATGACCACCAAACGTTGTAATATGGCCTAAAACGGGTGCATAAGATAGCGTTTGCATCAAGGACTCGTTGGCTATAAATGCGCCAATGGGCATGCCCCCTCCCATTCCTTTCGCACTTAATAGAATATCTGGAATAATATCCATGGCTTGAAATGCCCAGAAAGTACCCGTTCTACCAAAACCCGTTTGAATTTCATCGAGCACCAATAAGCAACCAACTTCCGTACATCTTGCTCTCAGGGCTTTAAAATAGGCCTTAGAAGCTGTTTTTATACCAGCCTCCCCTCCTACGATTTCAATGAATATGGCTGCTGTTTTTGTAGTTATTTGATTTAAATCATCCCAATTTCCATGTTGAATATGCCGAATATCGGGTAAAAGCGGTCGGAAACTATTTTTGAAATGTTCGTCTCCAGCCAGCGATAAAGCCCCTTGTGTTGCGCCATGGTAGGCATTCTGGCATGAAATGATTTCTTGCCGTTTAGTATATCTTTTGGCCAATTTCATGGCCCCTTCTACAGCTTCAGTTCCAGAATTGGTGAAGTAAACCTGATTTAAGCTTTCTGTATTCGTTGATTTAGCCAAAGCTTCAGCAAGCAGTACTTGAGGACTTTGAATATATTCACCATAAACCATAAGGTGCATGTATTGATCCAATTGGTCCTTGATGGCTTTTACAACTTCTGGATTACGGTGTCCAACATTCGAAACGGCTATACCTGATATTAGATCAATGTATTTTTTACCTGCTGTATCTGTTAAATAAATATGTTCCGCCGAATTAATTTCCAATGCCAAAGGTGCATCAGAGGTAGGCGCCATGTGTTTTTGAAAGAGTTGTCGATGTGTAAATCCCATATCATTTCAAATTTACAGCCTTTTATTAAATTATCAGTTTTTAACATGGTGTATTCCTATAATCTTCGAATCTTGCGTCATGAAACTACTGTTATTCCTCCTATTTTTTCCACTTGCCATTTTAGCTCAATCGTTGCAAGGTAGAGTCATTAATACACAGCAAGAGGCTTTGGCATTTACTTCCATTTGGTTGGAAAATACCAATCAAGGGACTTTGGCAAATGAAGATGGTCAATTTGAATTACAGCTAAAGTCGGGCAAAAATCGATTAGTTTTTCGGCATGTTGGCTTTGCCCCTCGGACTATAGAAGTGGAATTATCCGGCTCTGAATCAAAGCGTGACTATGTTGTTCTGATGCAAGAGCAGGCAGTATCCCTAGAAGAAGTTAATATTCGTGCGCTGAAGGAAGATCCGGCTATAGGTATCATGCGAAGGATGATTTCGATGGCTCCATTTCACTTAAAAGAACTTAATGCTTATCAGGCCAAAGCATATATTAAAGGTAATGGGAAGATTAATTCTATTTCGAAGTTGGCCGATTTAGCTTTTGGAAAGCAATTGGAAAAAGATGCTGGAATCAAAGTAGGAAGAACCTATGTTTTAGAAGCGATTAATCAAGTAGATTATAAACGACCTAATCAGATTAAAGAGCGTGTTATTTCAAATCGGAATAATTTACCCTTAGCGATGAAAACAGCTGATGCTCCAAATTTGCGGGCAACGCAGACTAATTTTTATATGCCAAAAGTTTGGGGAGCATTAATTTCACCTGTATCACCGGCAGCTTTTCAATTTTATACTTTTAGTTATTTAGGTAGTTTTTCGCAAGGAGGAAAGACGATAAGTAAGATACAAGTTCGACCTAAATCCTTTTCAGTTGATCTTTTTGATGGAGAATTACTCGTTGTGGAGGATACTTGGAGTATATATTCCTTGCGGCTGAATTTCAAGAATGGAAATGGTAATTTTGCGCTAAGCCAACAAAATGCTGAATTTCAGGGAGTTTGGATGCCTATTAATTATGAAATGCAGGCCAATATGCAAGCGCTCGGTTTAGGTTTCTCGGTCAATTATGTGACGCAAGTTAAATCTTATCAAATTCAAGTTAATCCTGGTTTTGTTGTTAAACCTCAGATTATTGAGGAGCGATTAGATAAATCCTTAGCCAAGGAGATTGATCGATCAAAGATCCAAGATGTTCAAAAAGCCTTTTCAGGAGAGATTACACGTAAAAAATTGAAACGTGTATTACAGAAAATTGCTAAAGAGGAGAAGAAATCAGATACATTGGCTATGAAGGGGATTAGTGCTGTATATGATATGCAAGTGGATTCGCTTGCTAATAAGAAGTCCATAGAATTTTGGAATGAAGCTAGAGAAGTGCCTTTAACAGAAGCCGAATTAAGTGGGTTTAAAGAAGCCGATAGTTTATATGTTATTGAGCGAGCGAAAATGGTTGTCGACTCTATTAATGCTTTACCAAAGTTTAAGTTACAGCACCTTTTTTATGCTAAGAAATATAATTTTGAGAAAGCAGGAATTGGTAATTCCTTTATGATGAATATGCTTGGTTTTGGTTTGTCGCCCGTGGATGGGTACTATCTTGACAGGAACTTGAACTTTAACCGCCAGTTGAATACAACTGATTATTGGAAGATAGGCACCAACATTCATGTTGGATTTCAGCGGAAAGCATTGAATGGGGATGTTTATTTTGATCGAAAATCGCATGATGGCCGAGCTTTATTTAATGTGGCTACGGGATCCCAATTAGCGAACCAAAGTGATGCAAAAACAATTACGAGCGCCTATAATTCGAGTACCTCCTTATTAACTTCTAAAAGCTATTTATATTGGTATCAAAAAGATTTTGTCCGTATTTTTTATGAATATCAAGTGCGAGCCTCATTGATTTTATCTGCACAAATTGAATACAGAAATAGAAGTATGTTATCAAATGTTGTTAAGCATGGTTGGTTTGGACTGGAGAATGAATTCAGGGAAAATGTTCCTATTTCAGATGAATTGAGTGATACTCGTTTTAAGACTCATAAGCAATGGAGTTTGGGTACATTCCTTACTTGGAAACCCGGGTCGACTTGGCGATTAATCAACCATGTTCGAAGAGAAGAGCGCACTGAGAATAATTTCACCTTAAAATTTAATACTCAAGTTGTTTTTGGAGATTATCCTTTTTCGTATGTCTCCATTCAAGCGGATCAATCATTCAATTTAGGTCGATTAGGTAGATTAGCTTATCAAGTTCGTTACCAAGATTATTTAACAAAGCCTAGTATCTACTTAGATTTTACCCACTTTAATGGAAGTGATATTAATTTCATTTCTAGTCAAGGCTATGTTTTTAGTACATTACCTATGTATACCTTTAGCACGAGTGGACAATCGCTTATTTTTCATCTGAAGTGGTCACCACGTAAGTTTTTACTGTCGCAACAAAACTCGATTTATTTATATGGTATACGCGAGTCTTTACGATTTAGTGCTCTTTATACTCAAAATCGAATGGGTAAAGATGGATTTTATGAGCTAGCTTATTCTACTCAAGGGATTTTTAGAAGTTTAGGATTGGAACTAGCGAAACCGGTTGGAAATTGGGTGCCCTCACAATGGAAAGTTTCATTAACCTTGCCATTCTAGTTGGAAATCTGCTCCAAATTCCATTAATTGTGCTAAATTTTTTTGAAATAATCTAAATCTTTATTTATGAATCAAATTGTTTACTTAGTTCCTGCGTTTGGAATTGTAGGATTGCTGTATACAGCATGGAAATTTAGTTGGGTGTCTAAACAAGATGCAGGAAATGACAAGATGCAGGAGCTATCCGGTTACATTGCTGATGGAGCTATTGCCTTCTTAAAAGCAGAGTGGAAAATCTTAGCTTATTTTGCTATTCCGACCGCTATTTTGTTAGCTTGGTTGGGGACCCAAACAGGTTCAATGGATAATCCTATCCATTCATCACCTCTAATAGCGGTAGCTTTTATCATTGGTGCGATTTTTTCAGCAACAGCTGGATACATCGGAATGATTGTAGCAACGAAAGCCAATGTTCGTACGGCGGAAGCCGCTCGTACTTCATTAGCTAAGGCCTTGAACGTATCTTTTACGGGAGGTTCAGTGATGGGTATGGGAGTTGCTGGTTTGGCAATTTTAGGTCTTGGTGGCTTGTTTATTGCGTTTTATCAATTATTTGCTGAAGGTCAAGCGTTGACTTCTGTTGAAATGAAAACGGCTATTGAAGTGTTAGCTGGGTTTTCTTTAGGAGCTGAATCGATTGCCTTATTTGCACGTGTGGGTGGTGGTATCTATACAAAAGCTGCTGACGTGGGTGCAGACTTAGTAGGTAAAGTAGAGGCTGGAATTCCAGAAGATGATGTTCGTAACCCTGCAACAATTGCAGATAACGTAGGAGATAACGTGGGTGACGTGGCTGGAATGGGTGCCGATTTATTTGGTTCTTATGTGGCAACGATCCTTGCAACGATGGTATTAGGCCAAGAAATTGAAGTTTCGGATAACTATGGAGGATTCTCTCCTGTCCTATTGCCTATGTTGATTGCTGGAGTAGGATTAATCGCTTCCTTGGTATCTACATTCTTCGTTCGAATTTCGAAAGAAACAGATTCAGTACAGAATGCCTTGAATTTAGGTAACTATACTTCGATTGCAATCACTTTTGTTACCTCTTATTTCTTGGTGACAAATATTTTACCTGAAAGTCTAAGCCTTCGTGGTACAACATTTACCGCGATGGATGTGTTCTTCGCGATTATTGTTGGATTAGTTGTGGGAACTTTGATGTCAATTATCACGGAATATTACACTGCCATGGGTAAACGTCCGGTGGATTCGATCGTACAAAAATCAGGTACAGGTCATGCGACAAATATCATCGGTGGTTTAGCGGTAGGAATGGAATCAACGGTATTGCCAATCTTGGTATTAGCAGCGGGTATCATTGCATCTTATTACTTTGCAGGTATCTATGGTGTTTCTATCGCTGCGGCAGGTATGATGGCAACAACTGCTATGCAATTAGCGATTGATGCATTTGGTCCAATTGCGGATAACGCAGGTGGTATCGCTGAGATGTCACAATTGCCTTCTGAGGTGCGTGACCGTACAGATAATTTGGATGCTGTAGGTAATACGACCGCTGCAACGGGTAAAGGATTTGCTATTGCTTCGGCGGCGTTGACTTCTTTAGCTTTATTTGCTGCGTTTGTTGGTATTGCTGGTATTGATGCGATTGATATCTATAAAGCGGATGTTTTGGCAGGATTATTCGTGGGAGGAATGATTCCATTTATTTTCTCTGCATTATGTATTTCTGCGGTGGGTAAGGCAGCGATGGAAATGGTGAACGAGGTTCGTCGTCAATTCCGTGAAATTCCTGGAATTATGGAATACAAGGCAAAGCCAGAGTATGAAAAATGTGTGGCTATCTCGACTGAAGCCTCTATTCGTCAAATGATCCTTCCCGGTGCGATTGCTTTAATCGTTCCTGTGATTGTTGGCTTTACGATGGGACCTGAAGTATTAGGTGGATTATTAGCCGGTGTAACGGTATCTGGCGTATTGATGGGAATTTTCCAATCAAACGCAGGTGGTGCTTGGGATAATGCGAAGAAATCGTTTGAGAAAGGTGTATTGATTGATGGTCAAACATTCAAGAAAGGTTCAGAGCCTCATAAAGCAGCTGTAACGGGAGACACGGTTGGTGATCCATTCAAAGACACCTCAGGTCCATCGATGAACATCTTGATTAAATTGATGTCGATTGTATCCTTAGTTATTGCGCCTTACATTCATTCAGGTAACAGCGCTGCGCATTCGAGTGTAAAATCGCCAGCTCCTATCGTTAAGATGGTAGCTAAGCGTTAATTGATTATAAGCGATTCTCGTATTAGGGAATCGCTAATTATAAAAAAAAGCCCTTCGTCGATTGACGAAGGGCTTTTTTAGTTCTATCAGAAACTCCGGAGGGAATTAAGCGGTTAATTTACCTCTTAATGCTCTTGGGATATCGATTGTTGCAACTGGGTTAGAAGCTGGGTTTAAGATTTCGCAACCTTCAACTTTCAACTTGTTAACTTTTACCGTTTGACCTAAATCAAGGCCAGAGATATCTGCAGTAACAAAATCAGGAATGTTTGCTACTAAACCACGCAAAGATACTTTACGTAATTTTTGCACCATTTTACCCCCTTTAATAACGCCTGGAGAGTTTCCAATGATTTTAACCGGAACGTCAATTTTGATAGGCTTATCAGCAGTGATTTCTAAGAAATCAACGTGAAGAATCATTTCATTTACTGGGTGAAACTGAGCATCTTGCAAGATAGCACGGTGAATATCACCCTCAATGTTCAATTCTACTTCGTAAACATCTGAAGAATATAATAATTCGCGGAACAAGATCATTGGAACAGCGAAATGCAATTGCTCTTTACCACCATATAATACACATGGAGCTAATGCTTCTGCACGTAAATCTTTTGAACCTTTTGTACCTAGTGTAGCGCGTTTATACCCTACGATTTCTAACTTTTTCATTTTGTTTTTGTTAGTGTTTCCAGTCTTTCGCTCGAAGGCTATCCCCTGAAAACGGTTGAAATTAATATTTAATAAATAATGAACTGATAGACTCGTGATCACGGATACGACCGATTGCCTTCGCAAATAACTCAGCAACTGATAATACCTTAATTTTGTCGCATGCTTGTTTTTGAGGAATCGTATCGGTCACCAATAACTCAGTCAACACTGAATTAGAAATGTTCTCATACGCCTTTCCAGATAAAACTGGGTGAGTTACCACCGCACGAACAGAATTTGCACCCTTATCCATTAATAATTGAGCGGCTTTACACAAGGTACCACCGGTGTCAATTAAGTCATCGACTAAGACTACATCTGCGCCTTTCACATCACCAATTAATTGCATGGAAGCAATTTCATTAGCACGTTTCCGGTGCTTATCGCAAATAACCATTTCCGCATTGAAGAATTTGGCCATGTTACGCGTACGTACTACACCTCCCACATCTGGAGAAGCGAATACGATGTTTTGTAAATTCAATGATTTCAAATAAGGAACAAAAATGGCGTTTCCTTCCAAGTGATCTACTGGAAAATCCATGAATCCTTGAATCTGACCTGCATGTAAGTCAATCGTCATTAAACGATCCGCTCCAGCAGCTGTCAATAAATTGCCAATCAATTTTGCTCCAATACCCACACGCGGACGATCTTTACGATCTTGACGTGAGTAACCAAAATAAGGAATAACTGCAGTCACATAGTGTGCAGAAGCTCTTCTTGCCGCATCAATCATCAGTAACAATTCCATCAAGTTATCAGCCGTGGGAAATGTTGATTGAATAATAAATACATCACAGCCGCGAACTGATTCATCAAAACTCGGTGACATTTCACCATCTGAGAATCGTAATGTGGTAACAGCTCCTAAATCTTTTCCATAATATTTGGCGATTTCTTTTGCCAAATAATTAGAAGCCGAACCTGAGAAAATTTTAACTGCGTTAATCGCTGCCATGTTGTTTGTTAAGGGCTTAATTATAAAAATTAAGGCGCAAAATTAGACATTTTACGCCTTAAGTCAAATCTATTTTACGGATGCGCGAATAATGTTCAATGCACCTCCTGCTTTGAACCATTCAATTTGTTGTGCATTGTAGGTATGGTTCACAGCAAAACTGTCTTTTGTGCCATCTGCATGAACCAATTCAATTGTCAAGGATTTCTCTGGTGCGAATGAACCTAAACCAACAATGTTGATTGTATCATTTTCTTGAATCTTATCATAATCTGCTTCATTCGCGAATGTTAATGCCAGCATACCTTGTTTTTTCAAGTTGGTTTCGTGAATACGTGCAAACGATTTAACCAATACTGCACGTACACCCAAGTGACGTGGTTCCATTGCTGCATGCTCACGTGATGAACCTTCACCGTAGTTGGTATCCCCTACCACAATTGTGCCAATTCCCGCTGTTTTGTAAGCACGTTGCGTTGCCGGCACAGGTCCATATTCACCCGTCAACTGATTTTTAACGTTGTCAGTTTTCTCATTGAAGAAGTTAACAGCACCGATCAACATGTTGTTCGAAATGTTATCCAAGTGACCACGGTATTTCAACCATGGACCTGCCATCGAGATATGATCTGTTGTACACTTTCCTTTTGCTTTGATCAATAATTTTAAGCCAGTCAAGTCTGAACCTTCCCAGGCTGCAAATGGATCTAATAATTGTAAGCGATCTGAAGTTGGAGAAACTTTTACTTGAACACCTGAACCATCTTCGGCCGGAGCTTGGTATCCTGCATCTTCTGCGGCAAAGCCTTTTTGTGGTAATTCGTCCCCTGTAGGAGCATCCAATTTAACTTGTTCTCCTTTTTCGTTGGTCAATGTATCTGTTAACGGATTGAATGTTAAGTCTCCCGCAATGGCTAAAGCAGTTACCATTTCTGGAGAAGCAACAAATGCAAATGTGTTTGGATTACCGTCCGCGCGTTTCGCAAAGTTTCTGTTGAATGAGTGAACAATAGTGTTCTTCTCTCCTTTTTCAGCTCCTGGACGTGCCCATTGACCAATACATGGTCCACATGCATTTGAGAATACTGTTGCCCCAATCGTATTGAATGTATCGATAAATCCGTCACGCTCAATTGTATAACGAACTAATTCAGAACCGGGAGTAATGGTGAATTGCGCTTTGGTTTTTAATCCTTTGGCAGCAACTTGTTTTGCTAACGAAGCCGCGCGTGCAATATCTTCATAGGATGAGTTCGTACATGAACCAATCAAACCAACCTCCACTTTTGTAGGCCAACCGTTTTTCTCGGCTAATTCTTTCATTTTTGAAATTGGCGTTGCCAAATCCGGTGTGAAAGGACCATTTAAGTGTGGTTCTAATGTATCTAAATCGATTTCGATTACTTGATCAAAATATTTTTCTGGATTAGCGTAAACCTCAGGGTCTGCCGTTAAGTGCTCACGTACTTGATCTGCCATCGCAGCCACATCTGCACGACCTGTAGATTGTAAGTAACGTGCCATAGAATCATCATAACCGAATGTTGATGTCGTTGCACCTATTTCCGCACCCATGTTACAGATGGTTCCTTTACCCGTACATGACATGGAAGTTGCTCCTTCACCGAAGTATTCAACCACACATCCTGTACCACCTTTTACTGTTAAAATACCAGCTACCTTTAAGATGACATCTTTGGGGGCAGTCCAGCCATTAAGTTTACCTGTTAATTTAACACCGATCAACTTAGGGAATTTCAATTCCCAAGCTAGGCCGGCCATAACATCGCATGCATCAGCGCCACCTACTCCGATCGCAATCATACCTAATCCACCTGCATTAACTGTGTGTGAATCGGTACCAATCATCATCCCACCTGGGAATGCATAATTTTCCAATACAACTTGGTGAATAATACCAGCACCTGGTTTCCAGAAACCGATACCGTATTTATCAGAAACCGATGACAAGAAATCGTAAACCTCTTTATTTTTATCTACTGCAACCGCTAAGTCAGTCGTTGAAGCAACTTTTGCCTCAATTAAGTGGTCACAGTGTACCGTAGAAGGTACGGCTACTTGAGGGCGACCCGCTTGCATAAATTGCAACAAAGCCATTTGAGCCGTTGCATCTTGCATAGCTACGCGATCTGGTGCGAAATCTACATATGAATTTCCACGTGCGTAAGCAGTAGAAGGTGTTCCTTCCCATAAATGGCTGTAAAGGATTTTTTCAGTTAACGTAAGCGGTTTACCTGTTAAAGCGCGCGCAGCAGCGATTCGTGCTGGCATTCTTTCGTAAACAGCTTTGATCATTTCAATGTCAAAGGCCATGTTAATAATTTTTATATAAGAAATTGCTCGCAAAATTAATAGATTCGCTTGAAAATTGCCAATTTTGAAGGCTATGATTTCCTTTCAATTTTATTTTATTGAAATTTGGCAATCGTTTCCCTGTTAAATAATGTTTTTGGCTACTTTAATGGCCGATTAAGCCTATTCAATTTGAAAATTTTTTATCGTTTGTTATCCATTTGCTTGTTTTGTTTACCGCATTTTTTGTGGGCACAAATGAATGATTTTCAGGCGGTTGTTGATTTAGCAATTGCGAAAGCTCCGAATCACGCGGCTCAAATAAGACACTTACAATTTGATGTCGAAATTGCTGAGAAGGGCCGCTTTGATCATTTTCCTAACTTAGGAAAGCAGCGGCTTCAAAAATTAGAAGGTATCAAGATTGGTCAGTGGTACGGGAAGCAAACAAATTCTCATGTTTACATGGGAGCAATGAATCAAATGATTCATGAAATTCATTCAGTTAAAGGCAAACAAATTAGATACCCACGCCCTACCCTTTTTTTTTGGTCTGATTTCTATCAAGATTTTGTAGGTACTCAATGCGTTTCTCCCTTGAATTATCACGCAAGAGGTTTTTATCAATTTACGTTTAAGCAAACTTATTTTTTGCAGGGCCAAGCGGTTTACCAATTTGCCATAAGTCCTAGAATGAAAGCCGATCGTTTGTTTACAGGGATTATTACTTTAAGCCAGGAGGGTATGTTGGTGAGTTTTGATGGTAGCGTGGAATCAGATGCGATTGATTATCGTATTCATATTCAAAATCAATATAAGTATGAGTCCTGGTTGCCCTTAGAAGCTAATTTTAACGTTCATGGTGGGGTTTTGGGAATTACTGGTGAATACGAGATTCAAGAGAAAGTAAAAGGTGATATTCAATTTTGGCAACCTAGTGTACAAGATTTTGTAAAACCAGCAGAAATTAAGGAAGTACTTAATATTTCTGACCGTGCATTTGACGAAACTTTCGCTAGCCAATTATTAGCAAATTTTCATCAGGGTTTGATCCGTAAATGGAAACTAAGACCACAATCTGCACTCACAACTGTCGATTCAGTGAAAATTGTACCTATAGAAGTTGTACAACCTACAAGTTCGACATTTTTCCCTGCTCCAATTGACTCATCAAGTATAGCTTATTTCGATACATTACGGAGAGGTCCTTTTCGCATCGACCAATTGATTTTCAGTAAGTCATTTTATTTTGGGAAACGAAAGCGTGATTATTATCCATTTGAAATCTACTATAAATCACCTGTCTTCGATGCTAATTTTAATACGGTTGAAGGCTTTGTTGTTAACTCTGCTTTAGTGTTTAGGAAGCGCTGGGAACGATATCGGATGTTGGAAACAGAGGTTTTAGGCCGACGATCCTTTGGTTTGAATCGGAATTCAGGATATTTAAAATTGCGGTACAAAACAGAAACAATTGATTTATCAGCTTCACATGGGGATTTTGTAGCGCAGTTCAATCCCGACAATACGATTTCGCCTGAAATGAATTCGCTTTCCACATTGTTATTAAAAAACAATCAAATGAAGATTTATCGGAAGCAATATTGGAATGTTTCATTGCTCAAACGCTTTTCTTCACGTCTATTCATTAAAGGTATCGTAGAATCTGCTTACAGATCCCAAATGGATAATTCTTCGGGGTATTATTGGATTAACTATTTGAATCGGACGTTTAGTAGTAATAATCCCACAAACGTAGAAAATCTAAATGAGGGTTTTGAGAGTAATCATTCCTTGATTACCCAGTTTTCAATAGGATTAAGGCCTTTTTTGACTCAGTCATACCTGAACTCAACCCGCCAAAGCGATTGGGGATCTTCACCCTTAATTCAGGTTAAATATCGAGCCGGCTGGCCTAAGGTTTTTGGTTCAAAGGTTAATTTTCAAATGCTTGAATTCTCGTACGTGCAAAATTTAGCTCTATCTCCATGGGCGAAATCAGGTTTTGTGTTAAATGCGGGTACATTTTTTGGTCATTCACCTGAATATTTTTTAGACTATAAACACTTCAACGGTGGACTTAATCTTATTCATACAGGTGATATGTTGGCATCACATCGCCTGATTGGTTATTATCAAAATTTTACATCGGGGGCCAATCAACGCTTGAATGTAAATCACTATGCGTATAGTACGTCAGGAAATTACATAGAAGCTCTTTCACAATTTCAATTTTCGAATTTGTGGCTGAAACCTTTATTAGGAACTAAGAAGGCATACGTGAAAGAACTGTTAATTGCGAATGCTGTTTATTTACCGAAGCAAAATTTGTTTTATCAGGAATTAGGATATGGTTTGGATGGAGTAATTAAGGTCTTACGTTTAGAGGCAATAGCTAATTTCTCAAATGGATCTTTTAATTACATTGGATTCCGAGTTAACATTAATTCAAGAATCCGAATTGGTAATATTCCTGAATAGTATGATTTTTTAGATTTTTTTTGGTGCTTTCGCAGTAATTGTAAACAAATACATTTTAAGCACCTATATTTGAGGTCATTTCGAAAATTTAACCTGAAACATTTATCTGATGGCAAAAAATTTGGTCATAGTTGAGTCCCCCGCAAAAGCAAAAACGATAGAAGGTTATTTGGGCAAGGATTTTATTGTAAAATCTTCTTTCGGTCATGTACGGGATTTACCTACCAAAGGTGATAAGGTTATCGACGTAGAAAATGATTTTACTCCCACCTACGTTGTTTCTTCAGACAAAACTCAAGTTATTTCAGAACTGAAGAAATTGGCGAAATCCTGTGAAGAAGTCTGGTTAGCAACTGACGACGACCGTGAGGGAGAGGCGATTTCTTGGCATTTGAAAGAGGCCTTAAATTTAAAGGAAAATACGAAGCGAATTGTATTTCGTGAGATTACGAAATCGGCCATTTTAAAGGCGATTGAGCAGCCACGTGCGATTGATATGGATTTGGTGAATGCGCAACAAGCCCGTCGAATCATGGATCGTTTGATCGGATTTGAGCTTTCTCCAGTTCTTTGGTCTAAAGTTCAAAAAGGTTTATCTGCTGGTCGTGTACAATCTGTTGCGGTTCGCTTAATTGTAGAACGTGAGCGAGAAATTGAGCATCATGCTAGCATCGCTACTTTCAAGGTTAGTGCGTTATTTGATCTTCCAGGTAAAAAAGTATTGAAAGCTGAATTGGCTAAGAATTTTGCCAAAGAAGGTGATGCTTTGGAATTTTTGAAAAAATGTGTGGGTGCTACGTTTTCAATTAAAAGTTTAGAAACAAAGCCAGCCAAAAAGACGCCAGCGCCGCCGTTTACGACATCTACACTCCAACAAGAAGCTTCTCGAAAGTTAGGTTATGCTGTAGCTACGACCATGTCCATTGCACAGAAATTGTATGAATCTGGCCGTATTTCCTACATGCGTACCGATTCAACCATGCTTTCACAAGAAGCGCGTGACAAGGCCCAAGCGGCGATTGAATCGAATTACGGGGAAAAATTTCATCATGCTCGTCAGTTTAAAACAAAATCTGATAGTGCACAAGAGGCCCACGAAGCCATCCGTCCAACAGATTTTGGTATGTCTACCCTATCTGGTGATTCTCGTGAACGTAAATTATATGAATTAATTTGGAAACGTTCCATCGCATCACAGATGTCGGATGCCTTGCTTGAAAGAACAACGGCGCAAATTGAGATTTCCACGACGACTGAAGTTTTAGTGGCCCAAGGTGAGGTTATTGCTTTCGAAGGATTCTTGAAAGCTTATTTAGAAGGAAAGGACGACGAAGAGGAAGATGAAAACAAAGATATGTTACCTCCTTTGGCAGTTGGCCAAGTCTTACAATTAGATGAATTAAAAGCTCAGGAGCGTTTTTCACGTCCTGCCCCGCGTTATACAGAAGCTAGTCTAGTAAAGGCTTTGGAAGAAAAGGGTATCGGTCGACCATCAACCTATGCACCTACCATTTCTACAATTATCAAACGTGCCTATGTAGAAAAAGAAGATCGTGCTGGTAAGGAAAGAACGTACCAAACATGGACTCTGAAAGACGATGAAATTGCAGGAGTAAAAGCTACTGAAATCGTAGGAGCAGAGAAATCGAAATTATTCCCAACTCACATTGGTACTTTAGTTACAGATTTCCTTGTGGAGAATTTTCAAGATGTGGTCGATTATACATTTACCGCTGAAATGGAAAATGAATTTGACTACATAGCACAAGGAAAATTGCCTTGGGTAAAGTTAATGAAAGACTTTTACGGTTCCTTCCACAAAACCATCGAAGATAGCAAAGGAATTGCGCGCAGTTCTGTTGGTGGTGGACGTGAACTAGGAGTTGATCCCGAGACAGGCAAGAAAATATCTGTTCGTTTAGGGAAGTTTGGACCTTTTGTACAGTTGGGGGAATCAGGAGAAGAGGATAAACCAGTCTTTGCCAATTTAGGAAAGAATCAATCAATTGCAACATTGAGTTTAGAAGATGCAATCGCTTTACTAGCTCGTCCTAAACTACCGCGTGAGATTGGTATTTTAGATGATAAACCCGTGATCATTGGAGCAGGGAAATTGGGCCCATATATAAAATACGATGGTAAATTTACCAGTTTGCCTGAGCCAAATGATCCATTCACGATCGAATTAGACCAAGCCGTTTTAGTGATGCAAGCAGCTCAAAAAGCAGCCGAATCAGCAGGTTTAGGTTATTTTGAAGATCAATTAATTGAAACAGGGAAAGGCCGCTTTGGTCCCTATGTGAAGCACAATGGAAAATATATCTCATTGGGTAAGACGGATAATATAGCTACTCTAACGCAAGAGCGAGCCATTGAGCTCATTTTAGCAAAACGAAACTCAGAAGCAAACAAAATAATTAAGGAGTTTCCTGATAATGCAGCGATAAAGGTCGTAAATGGTATGTATGGTCCGTATATTCAAATTGGAAAACGTAATATAAAGATTCCTAAGGACCAAGATCCATCGAGTTTAACATTGGAGGATTGCATTGCTTTAGGCGATGCAGCTCCAGCTCCCAAAAAGACAACAAGAAAAAAATAAAATATGAGTCAGATTATTGATGGAAAAATGGTCGCTGAATCCATGAAAGCGTCTATTGCAAAAGAGGTTCAAGAATTAGTTGCTTCAGGTAAGCGTGCTCCCCATTTAGTTGCTATTCTTGTAGGTAATAATGGAGCATCTGAGACCTATGTGGCAAACAAAGTGAAATCTTGTGAAGAATTAGGATTTTCATCTACCCTTTTGCGTTTTGATCCATCCGTTAGCGAGGCTGAATTGTTGCAGGCTGTTATTAATGTGAATAACAATCCTGATATGGATGGTTTAATCGTACAATTACCACTTCCTAATCACATCAATCCTGATCGTGTGATGGAAACAATTCATCCCTCAAAAGATGTGGACGGTTTCCACCCAATCAATATCGGTCGGATGGCCAAAGGTTTACCTGCTTATATCTCGGCTACCCCACAAGGTGTCTTAGATTTATTGGCATACTACAAGATTGAAACGGCAGGCAAGCATTGTGTGGTGGTAGGTCGAAGTCAAATTGTAGGTTTGCCCATGTCCATTTTAATGCAACGAAATCATCCACAAGGCAACTGTACAGTTACGTTGACGCATTCGAGGACACCAAATTTGGTGGAAATGTGCCAGCAAGCCGATATTATTGTTGCGGCATTGGGAAAGCCGGAATTTATCACCGAAGCACACGTAAAACCTGGCGCTGTGGTAATTGACGTGGGTTTGACGCGCGTAGAAGATGCGAGCAAAAAATCAGGCTTCGCGTTAAAAGGTGATGTTGATTATGATTCCGTATTCCCAGTCTGTTCCTACATAACTCCTGTTCCTAAGGGCGTAGGACCTATGACGATTGTTTCCTTGATGAAAAACACCCTTTTGGCTGCCAAAGGAGTTATTTATCCAAAGAACTAAGCCTTATATAAATAACGATGGAAAACTCCCAATGGGAGTTTTTTGTCGTATTGGTCATTTAGGTACAATTCACCGGATTCTGCCGTTTCTGGCACATGGAAAATTCCATTCACTAAATTCTCTACGACTAAGGTGGAAAATCCTAATGAATAGATGTTAGTCAATAAAATATGTTCCTTCGGATCTAGTATTTCTTTCACTGAGCGCAACATATCGTCTATCTGTTCTTCCAGAACCCATTTTTCTCCGTCTGGTCCTCGACCATAAGCTGGAGGATCTAGCAAAATACCTTGGTAGAAATTACCTCTTCGCGCCTCGCGTTTCACAAATTTTAGCGCATCTTCAGCCATCCATCGGATCGAATCCAATTGCGACACTTCCATATTTTCGCGCGCCCAAGATAACACGGGTTTTACTGAGTCTACGTGCGTGACATCGGCACCCATTTGTCTGCAAACTAAACTTGCCCCACCCGTGTAAGCAAATAGGTTTAAAATTTTAGGTTTCGAATTACTTAGTAAGGGTATGTTTTTAGCTAAAAACTCCCAATTAGATGCTTGTTCTGGAAATAAGCCTACGTGTTTAAACGAAGAAAGGCTGATTTTTAATTTCAAATCTATATGTTCCGACTGATACGGAATAAACCATTTATCGGGTACCCCTTTTTTAATCTCCCAAACGCCACGCTCCGTGCTTCCCTTTTCTTTTTTAAAGTGAGCGTTCGCTTTGAGTGTCCAAAACTCTTCTGAAAGTGATTTAGACCACAAAGCCTGAGGTTCAGGTCTGCGAACAACATATTCACCAAACTGCTCCAATTTTTCGAATCCGCCCGAGTCGATTAATTCATAGCTTTTCCCCCATTTTTGGGGCGTTTCGATGGCGATAGATTGGTGAATTGTTGACATTAAGGATTAAATTGAATTTTATTTAAATAGAAAACACTACGTTTTCCTTCGGTTTGATTAACAATATTTTGTGAGCCATGGGCTAAAAAGTATGTGTCATACCAATATGTTAGATCTGAATCTGTTGATTTTTTAACATGGTCACCTGCCACATGGGTTTCAATTGCCATGGTATTGTCTTCCTCTTTCGTTCCTTGTTCACTTATAATTTTGGTAACGATTTGGTTTTCTCGACTATAACTCAAAATGATTTGATCTTTCTGAACTGATGTTTTGATTTTTTTTATGAGCTTAGGTTCCTTCATATCTTGAAGAGAAACACAATGATCCCATAGTAATTTACCATTTGCATCTAGTTCTGCGACCACTGCATGTGTATAAACCCAGCCGTCAAATTGCTGTTGGTTTCCATAATAATTATATCCTCGATAGCCCCAAGGACTGTAATAGCTTGAGAATGGCGAATATAACCCATAATTTCCATAACCCCATCTGTAAGGGTTGTACATCATACTCCATGGCGAGTAAAATCCTCCCAAGGTTGTCATACCAGGAAAGAATCCGCCCCCGTAGGGCCCAAAGTTTGCATATTTGTAATCTGGGTAAAAAGCTTCTGCGACGATAATATAATGATCCCCTTTTCTGATAATATCGTGCATTAATAATCGATAATCCAAGCGCAAGTCTTCTCCCTTTTCTTCTTTATCCTTAATTTTTTTGGTTTGTCTCTCTAATTGTTTTGGGCTTAAAAAATTGAAGAAATTGTTGAATTTTGTAAAACTTGTAAAACTCGAATTAATTAATTCTCCATCCAAAAATGACTGAAAATAGAGCCCCTGTGAACTTGGTCCCTTGGAGGAGCCGATTGTGTTTTTATGTCCATAGGTACCAACCACAACTTGTAAGGAATCATTGATTTGTGCCGATTTAGCATTCATCATGGCATAATCATCATTGGGTTTCATCAAAATTTGACTGACTTGATTTCCGTCCTCATCAAATGATTTGAGCACAAGCTGGTAATCTTTTGCCTTTTTGCCTATCGAATAGGTGACATTGATTTGCTGGTAAACTGTATCTAAGTCCATCGATTGAATTTCAGCTTGACCCTTTACAATTGCAGGGAGAATTCGAGTCTTTTTTTCGAGAAGATTCGTAAATAGTATGACAGGTTGTGAATTGACCATACCAGCAATAAATAAAGAAGCGTTTATGGCTTTGAAATTAGATATCTCAATTCGGTCAACGGAGATGATTTGGTATTTTTCAATCTTTCCTTTTTCCGTATTAATGCGAAAAATGACATAGGAATTGCTCTTAAACCGACTAAAGAGTAAATAGAGATCATCTCCATCAAAACTATGTGTTACGTAATCTTGATTGGAATCAATATTTGAATTGATTGACCACTCTTGTTCTAGATTGGTAGAAAATTTTCGAAGGTTAAAGGCTTGTTTATTTAATTGGCTAAGTAGAATAACACCTTTATTTCCAATTGGAATGGTAAATGTTTCCACTTGATTTGATTCTTGCGGGAATTCGACGCGTTTATTGGTTTGAGCATTTCCTTCAAAAATGATCAAGAAAACTGCGACAAGAATCAAAAAGGCCTTTTTCATATTATTCAGTTAAACTTAGAATGATGTCGAACTCTGCTTTTTGAACGGGTGTTACGGATAAGCGTGATTGTTTAATTAACGCTAGCGAACTAAGTCTTTCGTCGGCCTTCATCGATTTCAATGTGACCGTCTTATTAAATTTCTTTACCGGAACCAATTCTACGACAACCCATCTAGGATCCTCGGTGGTAGGATCTTGGTAAAATTCTTTGCTTACTTCAGCTAAACCCACTACTTCCATGCCTTCGTTTGAGTGGTAAAAAAACACCCAATCACCTTTTTGCATGGCTTTCAAATTATTCCGCGCTTGGTAGTTGCGTACTCCATCCCAAACAGATTTCCCTTCTTTAACGAAATCATCCCAAGAATATTTGAACGGTTCCGATTTTACAAGCCAATAATTCATACTTATGGGAATTTAGGGAATTTAGAAAAGTCAGGTTTGCGTTTCTCTAAGAAAGCATTTTTACCTTCTTTCGCTTCGTCGGATAAGTAGTATAAAAGTGTTGCATTTCCTGCTAATTCTTGAATTCCGGCTTGACCATCAAGTTCAGCATTAAATGCGGACTTCAACATACGCAATGCCAAAGGACTTTTTTCTAGGATTTTTTCACACCATGCTACTGTGGTTGCTTCTAATTCTTCTAGAGGAACTACTTTATTCACTAATCCCATTTGAAGTGCGTCTTGTGCGTTATATTGATCACACAAAAACCAAATTTCTCGGGCTTTCTTTTGTCCAACTACACGAGCTAAGTAAGATGCACCGAACCCCCCATCAAACGAACCTACATTAGGGCCTGTTTGGCCAAAACGTGCATTTTCCGCCGCAATGGATAAATCGCAAATCACATGTAATACGTGTCCACCTCCGATAGCCCATCCTGCGACCATAGCAACTACAGGTTTAGGAATAGTTCTAATTTGACGTTGTAAATCCAACACATTCAAACGAGGTACATAATCCTCTCCTACATATCCACCGTCTCCCCTAACGCTCTGGTCACCACCCGAACAGAATGCTTTTCCCCCCTCACCTGTTAAAATGATTACACCTACCGATGTATCTTGACGAGCAAGTTCCATGGCTTCGGACATCTCTTGAACAGTCAGAGGCGTAAACGCATTGTGTTTATGCGGTCTATTGATTGAGATTTTAGCTATCCCTTTGTATTGTTGGAATAAAATGTCTTTGTATTCCTTAA
The DNA here is from genome assembly GCA_002454335.1 of Cytophagaceae bacterium UBA6715. GTDB lineage: Bacteria > Bacteroidota > Bacteroidia > Cytophagales > Spirosomataceae > Aquirufa. The sequence continues at coordinate 44,934 of DKIP01000020.1, forward strand.
TGGTTTTCCAAGGCAAATTTGACGTCATAATGGGTTAATTTGATTCTTCGTTGTAGGTAACATCCCAAGTGTGGTCTGCTAATAAAATTACTTTAGCCAAATAGCGGCTATATTTAAATGATCGGCCCCATTCGTGCGGTGCAACGAGCGAAAGTAGGTCGGTGCCATCTTCTTTCTCATACATGTAGTAGGTTTCAGAAATAATAGGCTCAAATCCCATGGCAGCATCGTAAATACGTTCTGAAATCTCTTTTCGGTCGGCTAAAAGCTTAGCTTGCTTCGCTAGCACCTCCATTTGTTCATAGAGTTGGTTCATTTGGCGATCTGTTTGCTGGCGCATCGCTAAAATACTTCTCCCCTTCGCTTTACCCGTATCTTCCGGTTTAATGACAGCTCCCCCTGCCGTATGTGCATAGGGAAGTAAACCCGGATTTTGGGCTACTTTGTCGGGATTGATCGGATTTAAAAATGGATCTTCTTTCATCTAGGCAAGGTTATTTGATTAACCTTCTTTTAACTCACGAAATTAGAGAATGTTTGGTTAATTTTGGAATGATTTGTTGAATTATGCAGGTATTTTCCCCTCTTTCTGATCAATTGTTTGTACCCAACTCGGATTTTGAGCGTGAGGTACTAGCATTTTGTAAATTGTGGAAAAGTGGTCAAACCTCATTTTTATTTCATACATCGGGTTCTACGGGCACGCCTAAACCGATTTGGGTTAGTCGGGATGCGATGGAAGCGTCAGCACTTTCAACGGGTGACTGGTTGCAATTAAAGCCTAATGATGTCGTTTTAGCATGTTTACCTGTACAATATATTGCTGGAGCGATGCTACTGGTAAGAGCATTGGTGCTGGATTTAAAAGTGTGTTTGATTTCTCCTACTGTTAATCCACTTGAAGGACTTACTCCCATTTCAATTCAATTGGCTTCGTTTGTACCTAATCAGTGGCATGCCATTTTGGAATCAGGAATTGATTTGTCTGTATTCTTTTCTGGATCCAAAGGAATTTTATTAGGTGGGGCGGCCTTATCCGATGCCTTGAAAACGCGTTCGATGGCCTATCCTTTTCCCATTTATGAAACCTATGGAATGACTGAAACAGTTTCACATATCGCATATCGAACGATATCAGATCCTTTTTTTAGAACTTTAGGTAAAGTAGAAATTGGATTAGATGAACGTAAGTGCTTGAAAATAAAGGGCTTAATGACTGATAATTCATGGGTTCAAACCAATGATATTGCATCCATCGAGGATGAATCACGTTTTGAAATAAAAGGGCGATATGATCGTGTTATCAATTCTGCGGGCCGGAAAATTCACCCTGAGGAATTGGAAAAAATAATTAGTTTGAGTGAAAACCAACCTGCATCGTTTTTTATTGAAGGGATTCCGGATGCGGTTTACGGCCAGCAGGTAACCTTATTTTATACGGGAGATTGGGTTGAGTCAAGTCAACTAGCCGTTCAGGCTTTATTGCATTCGCATTTTGAATCGTGGCAATTGCCCAAACAATTTATTCCTTTAGAAAAATTTCAATTTACTTCATCAGGCAAAATAGATAGATTGAAATCCGTAGCTTTGTATCTTAACTCCGAATAGATGAAACCAACGCGTTTAGAAAAGAAATTTCAATTGTTTTACGAAAGTCCGAATAATGTTCCTGCTCCTTATCATCTCGAGGCGGCATTTACGTTTGAAGATTTTTTGTCGGACAAACCTCGCGTTGAAGTTTCGATTCAATACATTGATCGAGATGATTTTTCACGGGAAGAATTATTAGCAGAAGGCTTAAATGTGGAAGATCATTTTGAGTGGTCGGGCGATTTATCGCTTGCCTGGCGAAACCGTTTAGAAACTGCATTTTTGTTATTTCAGTCGGGATCTTGCAACCCGCGCGATGAGGAGCCATTCATTACTTTGGAAGCTGCAGATACAACGACAGCGGTACCTATTCGTTTAGAAATTGAGGATACATTGATGCAAGAGTTCATGCAAGCAATTTTGGAGGTTGCGGGCAATGAAATGCCACTATACTTGGGTTTTCAATTTATGGATGCGGACGAGGAATGGGTGCGTATCGAAGGCGAAATATCATTTTTTGATTTAAAATTTACCTACCGGACAGATAGCTCAGAAAGTTCCATTCGCTTTACGGATCAGTGGCAAAACCTGCAGGAATTAATGCAAGTCCTTTTCATAGGGGAGTTTGTTTTTGAAAAAGGAGTCGAAGAATTGAAACCTAAAACGCAATTTGCAGTTTACCCAGGTGATGGAAAATGGTATGTCGCAGGTGATACTTGGTTTAGACCGTCGGGAAATAAAGGTTATTTTGATTTAATTGAAGATAAATTACGTGATTTGTTTACTATTTAAACTTTAATCGCATGAATCAATCGCTAGAAGATAAAATCCAGGAGGTTCTCTATTTGCAAAAATCATCGTTACTCCGACTGAAAAATTCGAGTGCTGATGAGCGCATTGAGAAATTAAGGAAATTACAGAGATACATGTTGGATCACCAACAAGAACTTTTTGATGCCTTATTTCAAGATTTTCGTAAGCCGAGTTCAGAGGTAATTATTGCTGAGCTATTGGGTGTAAAGCGAGAAATAAATCACATGATTAAGCATATTAAATCATGGATGAAGCCGCAAAAAGTATCTACACCGCTACTTTTGTTGGGTACCCAAGGCCACATTCAGTATGAACCCAAAGGTTTATGCTTGATCATTGCACCTTGGAATTATCCGTTTAATTTGGCTATTAATCCATTAGTTCATGCGATTGCAGCTGGTAACGCGATTATTCTGAAGCCATCTGAAATGAGTGTGTATACATCGGCGTTTATTAAAAAGATGATCAATGCCTTATATGATCCTTCCGATGTATTTTGCGTTGAGGGAGATGCCCAAGTGTCCACTTTTTTATTAGCTCAGAAATTTGATCATATCTTTTTCACTGGAAGTCCAGCGATAGGTAAAGTTGTCATGGCAGCTGCTGCCAAACATTTAACCTCTGTAACTCTAGAATTGGGTGGTAAGTCGCCTGCAATTGTTGGTCCCACTGCCGATATTGCATCTAGTGTTCCTAAAATTGCTTGGGGTAAATTTTTGAATAATGGCCAAACATGCATAGCACCTGATTATGTATTTGTTCATGAGAAGGTGCATTTTCAGTTTTTAGCTGGTCTAGAAAATTCGATTCAAGCATTTTATAACACTGAATCGAAAGGTATTGAAAAAAGTAAAGATTATGCCCGTATTGTAAATAGGAAGCATTTCGATCGGATTGTTTGCTTAGTAGAAGATGCAAAAGCTAAAGGTGCTAAGGTTATTTTTGGTGGTGAACTAAATCCAGAAACGAATTACATCAGTCCTACGGTGTTGAGTAATTGCACAACGGATATGGCCATTATGCAAGAAGAAATTTTTGGTCCGATATTACCTGTTTTAACATATCGATCCGAGGAAGAAATTGTCGATTATTTAAGTCAAGAAGAAAAACCCTTAGCGCTTTACATTTTTTCTGAGGACAAGGTTTTTACGGATTATATTTTACATCATACATCGGCTGGGTCAAGCGTCGTTAATGATTGTTTAATTCAATTTGGTCATTCTTCTTTGCCATTTGGCGGTGTTAATAATTCAGGCATCGGAAGATCAGGTGGTAAATTTGGTTTTGAAGAGTTTTCGCATGCTAAAGCGGTCATTGTACAAAAGACAAATGCTTTACGATTCTTTTATCCTCCTTACACGTTACGGACTAAATGGTTAATCGAGCAAGTGTTAAAGTGGTTTTAAGAAAACACCTTTGTCTATTATTTGTTTGCTTTTCTTTTGTTAGCCTGGGGCAGGCTAGTTTATTAGACCAAAATCCGTTTTCGCTGAAATTCAACAAGATTTCTCTGAAAGAAGCTCATTTGGATCTTTATTTTCCAGCAGGTTTTGATTCTGTGGCTCAAGCGACAGCAAGTAATCTTGATGCTACGTGGAAGGAAATAGGTTCTAATTACCCTAAAATCTCACATCGTTTTCCCATTGTCCTTCAAAATCAAGGTCTCGTTTCGAATGGTTTTGTTAGCCTGATTTCACCACGTGCTGAATTTTTCACTACACCCTCGCAAGATGCATCCTTACTAGGAAATAACGATTGGTTGACTTTGTTGGCAAGCCACGAAATGCGCCATGTTTATCAAAATAATGCGGCAAGGCAGGGATTGGCGCGATGGGTTCATCGTTTATTGGGTGCTTATGGACAAAGTGTTTACAGTAATCTGATGATTCCCAATTGGCTTTGGGAGGGTGATGCAGTAGAAACTGAGTCACGCGTGAATGCCTTTGGTAGGTCCTATATACCTCAGTTTAAATTGCCATTAAAAGCTTATTTGAACACATATGGGCTTCCTTCCTATGCAAAAATGATGGGAAAGTCTTATCGTGAGTTGGTACCTAATCATTATGTTTTTGGACAGTATTTAAGTCAGTGCATGTATCAGGATTTTGGAGAATCTTTTATTCCAAATCTATGGCAGGCTACGTTGAATCACCCGACACTATTTGGTTTTTCGAAGCAATTTAAAAAACAGGCAGGAAAGTCCATTGATCAATATGCTAAGGATGTTTTTACGAAATTAATTGATGAAAACCCGGTATTAGATTCTAGCAAGCAAGGATTTACCCAATATTTATATCCGACTAAATTGACTGATGGCCGAATTGTGGCATTGAAAACAGGATTTTCAGATATCCGTCAGCTCGTTGAAATACACAGGGGGAAGGAACGTCGACTAAGTTATTTGGGTCCTATGATTGAAGCATCGATGTTAAGTGCTTCGGACGACTTTGTACTTTGGTCTGAACTTGTTTTTCATCCTCGTTGGGGCCAGAAACAGCAATCTCGTTTAGTTTTCTATGCACTTAAATCGGGGAATAAGACGTATATGGGTGGTTATGAAAAGTGGATTAGCCCAAGTATTTCGTCTGATTCAAAATATGTTTCATTCATTCATTTAAAAGAAAATGGACAAACAATATTGAAAGTATATGAGCGAGCTAAATGGAAAATTATTTCAAGTCTGCAAGCCAAAAGTGGTGAACAATTTCTTCAACCTCGCTTAAATACAGATGGTACACTAGTTTATATAACGAAATATAGGGGGAATAAATCAGTACATATTTGGGATTTTATTAATCAAAAACAGCTATACCAAAAAGACTTTGGCCAACATAATATTGCTCATCCTTATCAAGATGGAGATTGGGTTTATGTTAACTTTCCGACAGCTGAAGTGGATCAAATTGCGCGAATAAATATACGTGATCAGCGTTTTGATTTAATGTCGAATGAGCGCTTTGGAGCTTATTTTGCTACGGTAAAATCTGACTCTTTGATATATTCAGCCTATACAGCATCAGGGCACCAACTAATTCAGAAAGCATTAATTCCTCAAAGTATAGCATTAACGATAAATCCGAAAGCTAATAGAGAGGAAACAGTACAATTGCTTGCACCTATAACAAGAGTTTCGAAATGGGATATTATTAATCCTTTTACCTGGGGTCCAGTCTTGAGTTCTTCGGGAAACCAACTAGAATATTCCGTTATTTCGCGAGATATTTTTAATTCCTTGCAGGCCTCGGTAGGAATTCGGTATGGAATGAATGAGCGAGTATTGAATCAATTCGCTAGGCTCTCCTATCAAGCTTGGTACCCGATTATAGATGTTAATTATCAAATGGGAGAAAGGCAAACCCAATTATACATTGATAATAAAAGGCCATTGGATAGTTTAAGGACTGATCAATGGAAACAACAAACTTGGGATATTGGCGTTCGGATTCCTTTTAATCTTACGCACAGTGCTTATCAAGAGTATTTACAAGTTGGCTCCAATATTGGTTTTTTACAGGTTCGAGGTTATGATTTACCTAAGCGGTATTATTCGGAACCTTTTAACGGGAATTACAGCTTTGTTAAACATCAAGTTTACTATAGCAAATTATTGACAAAGAGCTTGTGGGATGTACAAGCGAGAAAAGGATTTGTTTTTCAAGCAAATTGGAATGGAACCCCATTCAGGCAAGCTCTTCAAAATGAAATGTGGAATGTACAGGCTCAATTGTATATTCCTGGATTCTTTAAACATGATGGGATTGTGATGCGTTATGCATACCAACAGGAATCTGAAGGTAATTACCGTTTTCCAAGTTCAATCAATTTTCCGCGGGGTTACCTGTATAGATCATATAATCAATTGAAAACCATGAGTTTAGACTATCGTTTTCCTATAGGGAATACAGATTGGAATCTGGGGCGATTGCTTTATATTAACCGTTTGAAAGGGAATGTTTTTGGTGATTGGTGCATAGGAAAAGATAATTTAGAACGAACAACGCAAACCTTTCAATCATTCGGTGTAGATTTGTCTGCCCAATTTCATTTGTTAAGATTTTCGCAGGGTTTTGAATTAGGAGTTCGTGCGATGTATTTATCTGAAAGTAAATCTTGGGCTTTTGTTCCATTAGTAATTGATATTGGGTTTTGATTAATAGGTTTCTATTCTTAGTATGGGTATCTGTTGTTTTGTTTTCGTGTGAAAAAGCGCAGGATACAAAGGGGGAAACCATTCCGCCTCAAGGCATTTTTCAAAAATCCCAGAATCCCGAATTATTTATAGCGTATTTAAGTAATCTGATTGAAAGTCAAGATGGGGCAAATCTATATTATTTGCGATCAAAGGCTTATTTTGAACTTCGATCATATCAAAAGGCTCAAGTCGACATTGAGAAAGCCTTGAATCAAGTTCCAGGTGATGTCGATTATTTACTTTTATCTGCTCAAATTAAAAAGCAATTAGGCTTATATACTGAAGGTTTAGAAGACGCTAAGTTAGTAGAGTCTAGTGGAATAACTTCGGCCAAATTATACCTAACCTTAGCCGAGTTATTTTTTGCTACCCATGAAAAAAAAGTTGGCTTAATGTACATCCGTAAATTGGAAAAAGCAGGAGTTCCGAAATCTGAGTTTGCATATGTCCAGTTTTTAAAACATCAATTCCGTTCAGATAGTTTAGGGGCATATCAAAGAATTACGCCTGAAAATTTACAACATCCGGATTTATCACATGCTTATTTTTTACACCAAATTGGTCGGAGTTCTAATTTAATTTACCAAAAACAAATTTTAGGTGAATTGAAAAAATTCCCCTTTGATCCCTATTTAATGTTTTCATGGGGACAGTTTTTGGTACAAATGGGGCATTTAACTCAAGCAGAAAAAGTGTTTTCACAAAGCTTAATTTGGATGCCTCAACATGTTAACATGCGTTTAAAGGTAGTTCGTTACTACATAGACCAAAAGCGTTTTGATTTAGCTGAACATACACTGGCTCCTATACTTTCTAATACCCTTTTTGCAAGAGATATTTTGTATTTGAAGGTACTACTTGCAATTAACCGAGGAGAAAAAACGAAAAGTAACTTAATGTTAGATTCCATTCGAAAGGTATATGCTGGCGATGTTCGGTTTGCGCAATTGCAGGAACGTTTAATAGGGAAAAAAAATGATTCCTTGAAATTGAAACAAGATTCTCTACAGCAAATAGCGCCATAATTTTCCTTCATATTCAGATTTAAAATGAAGGTAAATTCGTACCTTTGCAAAAATTTTTTTATATGATTAAAATATCTTTTCCTGACGGTCAAGTTCGTGAATTTGAAAAAGGAGTCACACCGATGGATGTTGCTTTGTCAATTTCAGAAGGCTTAGCGCGAAATGTGTTGGCAGCTAAATTGAATGATGTAGTTGTAGATGCGTCTACTTCGATCGATTCAGATGCGAGTTTGCAGTTATTGACATGGAACGATGAGGATGGGAAAAAGACATTTTGGCATTCCTCTGCGCACTTAATGGCTGAGGCGATTGAAGCATTGTATCCAGGTACGAAATTTGGTATTGGTCCAGCAATTGAAAATGGTTTTTATTATGATATAGACTTGGGTGATCAAGAATTTGGTTCGGATCAATTCAAAGAAATCGAAGATAAAATGGTGGAATTGGCTCGTCAAAAGAGCGAATATCTACGCAAGTCTGTTTCCAAAGCTGATGCAATTGCTTATTTCAAGGAAAAGAACGACGAATATAAATTAGAGTTGTTGGAAGGATTATCCGATGGCTCCATCACATTTTATACACAAGGAAATTTCACCGATTTATGTCGGGGACCTCATATTCCTTCCACCGGATTTATTAAGTCGGTGAAGTTGTTAAGCGTAGCGGGTGCCTATTGGCGTGGGGATGAGAAGCGTAAGCAAATGACACGTATTTATGCCATTACTTTCCCGAAAGCGAAGGAATTGGAGGAATATTTATTCTTGTTGGAAGAAGCGAAACGTCGCGATCACCGAAAATTAGGAAAGGAATTAGAGCTGTTTGCATTCTCAGAAAAAGTGGGCATGGGACTTCCATTGTGGTTGCCTAAAGGAACAATTTTACGTGAGCGATTGGAGAATTTCTTAAAGCGTGCACAAGTTCGCGCGGGCTACTCTCCTGTGGTAACGCCACATATAGCTAGTAAAGAATTATATGTGACTTCGGGTCATTATGCGAAATATGGTAAGGATTCCTTTCAGCCGATTCATACGCCGGATGAAGGAGAAGAGTATTTATTGAAACCGATGAACTGCCCACATCACTGTGAGATTTATAAGACAAAACCACGTTCTTACAAGGATTTGCCTTTACGATTGGCGGAATTTGGGACGGTATATCGCTATGAGCAATCGGGTGAATTGCATGGGTTAACACGTGTTCGTGGATTTACACAAGATGATGCCCATATATTCTGTCGGCCGGATCAAGTGGAAGAAGAATTTATGAAAGTGATTGATTTGGTTCTATATGTCTTTAAGGCATTGGGATTTAATGAATATTCTGCTCAAGTATCGTTGCGTGATCGTGAGAATAGAGAGAAATACATTGGAAACGATGAAGATTGGGATCGGGCGGAACAGGCTATTATTAAAACTGCAGAATTGAAAGGTTTGCCTACGGTTGTTGAATATGGTGAGGCAGCATTTTATGGTCCTAAATTAGATTTTATGGTGCGTGATGCACTGGGACGTAAATGGCAATTAGGAACGATTCAGGTAGATTATCAATTACCCCAACGATTCGAATTGGAATATACGGGTTCAGATAATCAAAAACATCGTCCGGTGATGATTCACCGTGCGCCATTTGGTTCATTGGAGCGTTTTGTTGCAATTTTGATTGAGAATACAGCGGGTAATTTCCCATTATGGCTTTCACCTGATCAATTAGCCGTTTTACCTATTTCAGAGAAATTTGAAGATTATGCAAACGAAATTTATTTGCGCTTGCAGGAGCGTGATTTACGTGGATATGTAGATCATCGGAATGAGAAAATGGGGCGTAAGATTCGGGATGCGGAAGTGGGTAAAGTGCCATTTATGATCATTGTAGGTGAAAAAGAACAAGCGGAAGGCATGGTGAGTATTCGTAAGAAAGGTGAAGGAGACTTAGGGATGATGAGCTTAGAGGCCTTTATGGCATTGGCAGGTGAAGAAATAAACCAACATTCTTTTTCGAATTAGAAAATATTGATAATTTAAGCGCTTAGGCATTATTTGTTTGCAATTACGCGCTTTTTAAATTAGCTTCGATTGATTTTTATTTAAACCAAATTATAATTTATGGCTTTACGCCCCAACAACAATTACCGAGGAAATAAACGCGAAGAGGAACCGTATCGAATTAATCAATTGATTCGTGGTGTCGAAGAAGTTCGATTAGTAGGAGAAAACATTGAAATTGGTGTATATCCTTTCGCGAAAGCTTTGGCAATTGCGGAGTCTCAAAACTTGGATTTGGTGGAAATTTCCCCCAAAGCTGTCCCTCCTGTTTGTAAGGTAATTGATTATGCGAAGTTTAAGTATGATCAAAAGAAAAAGCAAAAGGAAATCAAAGCCAATGCGACCAAGACAGTCATTAAGGAAATCCGTTTCGGCCCTAATACGGATGAGCATGATTTCAACTTCAAATTAAAACATGCTGTCAACTTCCTGAAAGAAGGTGCAAAAGTAAAAGCTTATGTACACTTTGTAGGTCGTACCATTGTATTCAAAGAGCGTGGCGAAATGCTATTGCTCAACTTTGCCAAGGGATTAGAAGATGTAGGTAAGCCAGACGATATGCCAAAATTAGAAGGCAAGCGTATGAGCATTATTTTCTCCCCGAAAGTGGCTAAGAAATAATTTTACATTTTAAGTGGAATTTTGAGGTAATATTGTTACTTTTGCGTTCCAATTTTTACATTTAATAATTTTAAGAATGCCAAAAATTAAAACCAACTCTGGGGCTAAGAAACGCTTCAAAGTAACGGGAACTGGTAAGATTAAGCGTAAACATGCTTTTCACAGCCATATCCTTACTAAAAAAACAACGAAACAAAAGCGTAATTTAGTTCACGCTACTTTAGTTTCACCAGCTGATATGGATCGCGTTAACTTAATGTTAGGTCTTTAATTATCAGTTTAGTTATTGTTAAACCAGAAAGAAGGCAAAAAAGTAATCGTAAGGTTCGCCTCATTTCAAAAAACAAAAAATTATGCCAAGAAGTGTCAATCACGTAGCCTCAAGAGCTAGAAGAAAGAAAATCCTTAAGTTAGCGAAAGGATTTTACGGTCGCGGAAAAAACGTTTGGACTGTAGCAAAAAACAAAGTAGAGAAAGGTTTGCAGTATGCATACCGCGATCGTAAAGTTAAGAAAAGAGATTTTCGTGGACTTTGGATTCAACGTATCAATGCTGCGGCTCGCCAGGAAGGTATGTCTTATTCAGCTTTCATGGGTAAATATAATAAGTCTGGTATGGCTTTAAACCGTAAGGTTTTGGCTGATTTGGCCATGAATCATCCAGAAGCTTTTAAAGCAGTTATCAAAAAACTTGCTTAGTTAGCAAATGAAAGTCCCGATTTATTCGGGACTTTTTTTTTATCCCCTATCTTTGTTATCAATTCGTATAACATTGAAAAAACCAATTTATTTCGATTACGCTGCCACCACACCCGTTCATGCGGATGTGTTAAAGGCCATGTTGCCGTATTTTTCGGAGGAATTTGGTAATGCAGGCTCTAGCCAACATTATTTTGGTTGGGCTGCTGAAGAAGCCATCCAAACGTCAAGAAAAAAAATTAGTTCCTATTTTGGAGTTCAGGCTCGTCAAGTTGTTTTTACTTCGGGTGCGACAGAGTCCAATAATCTATGTATTCAAGGCTATTTAAAGGATCGCCCCAAAGGTCATCTGATTACTTCGTCGATTGAACACAAAGCAGTTTTACAGGTTTTTCAAGAATTAGCGCATCAGGGTTGGTCTGTCACTTACCTTCAACCTAATCCTTCGGGGTGTATAGAGGTTTCTGAAGTTGAACAAGCCATTCGTCCTGATACCGCGTTGATTTCTTTGATGATGGTCAATAATGAAACGGGGAATTTGACGGATTTTCAAAGTATATCTCAACTTTGTAAGCAATCCAACATTATTTTTCATTCAGATGCTACACAAGCAATAGGGAAACTGGATTTGACGCAATATGCTCATTTACCAGACTTGTTAAGTTTTTCTGGACATAAAATTTATGGCCCTAAAGGTATTGGTGGGATAATATTATATTCAAATGTAGCATTAAAACCCTTATCGTTTGGAGGTGGACAAGAACGTGGTTTAAGGCCCGGTACTTTACCTGTCCAACAAATCGTTGCTTTGGCTGCCTGTTTCGACATACTACCTTTATTAATTGAAAGTTTAGAGCAGATTTCTGCTTATAAATCTAGGATTGTAAAAGGGTTGCACAGTGAATTTGTACTTAATTCCGCCGAAAATCAGTCTGTACCTCATATTTTAAGTATTTCTATTCCTAACATGGATTGGGAAGACTTATACCGTAAAATCCCTGCGATAGCAGTTTCGAATGGTTCAGCGTGCAATGCTAAATCGCAATTACCTTCCCATGTCATGAAGGCCGTAGGTCATTCAGATACATTAGCTTTGTCGACGCTTCGTATTTCGTTAAGTTATTTAACACAAGAATCAGATGTGGATTTTTTAATTGATTATTTAAACAAACAATTGTTTGATCGATGAAGGAATTATTAGTCATTTTAGCGCAATTAGAATCTCTTTTAGCATCAGGCGAAGCAATTGCCTTGGCTACTGTTATTCATGTGGATGGCTCCGCCTATCGTAGACCTGGTGCGCGTATGTTGATTGATTCCCATGGAAATTGGTGGGGAGGCATTAGTGGCGGTTGTTTAGAAGGTGATTTGTTAAAGAAGGCGCAATTGGCAATGCACCAACAAGCCATCAAACGAATTACCTACGATACACGCGAAGATGATCCATTTCAATTAGGCATTGGGTTGGGTTGTCAAGGATTAATCGAAATTATTATCGATCCCATTCGAGCTAATATTGAACAAACATTTACTTTATTGAAATCCATTATTGATTCTGGGAAAGCTCAATTTATCCAAACGGTTTGGAATGAATCGGAATTCTCGATGCAAGCAGTGGAAGATGCTATTATTGGTTGGGAAGATGTAACACAGACATTTACAGAATATTTACCAGCCAGAACACGTATTTGGGTTATCGGTAATCAATTTGATGCCTGTAGCCTGATTGAATTATGTTTGTCCTTAGCTTGGGAAGTTCATTGGGTGGGTAATACGAATAAAATGCGCAAGGATGTACAGCTGCGAGTTCGCGCATGTTATGATTGGGAACAAGTCCATGGATTACAGACAAGTGATTGCTTGGTATTGATGACGCATGATTTTGATCGTGATGTGTCTTTCTTGAATCGATATATCGCAGATCAGTCTTTTCATTACATCGGAATACTTGGTCCAAGCAAACGCTTTGATCGTTTGAAAAAACAATTGCAATACAATTTGGTTTCGGATATATCCACACCAGTTGGTTTAGATATTGGAGCTGAAGGACCTGATGAAATAGCAATTGCAGTCGTGGCTGAAATTTTGGCCCATCAAAACAAGCGGAATGGCCAACGGTTAAAATTTAGATCAACAACAATACATTAACATGAGTCAAATTAACAGCCTAAGAGAACAAATAAAACCTTACCAACAAGCACTTTACGATCATCTCATTAATTCGTTTATTCAATCTCCTGCAGAATTAGCTGTATTTATGCAGCATCATGTATTTGCAGTTTGGGATTTTATGTCACTTGTCAAAAAGCTTCAAGCAGAATTGACTTGCGTTTCGCAGCCTTGGGTACCTAAAGGTTCTGCAGAGACCCGGTTTTTAATTAACGAAATTGTTTTAGGTGAGGAATCTGATGTGGATCAACATGGCGTGGTCATAAGTCATTTTGAATTGTATTTGCGTGCGATGCAAGAACTATCGATTGAGCCCTCTCCTATTTTAAATCATTTATTGCAGGCTCAATCGTTAGTTGAGATACTTCAAAAAGTAGCCAATGCAAATTTAGCGCCATCAGTTAAGCAATTTTTGCGTTTCACGTTCGAATCCATTGCCAATCGACCTATTGAGGAGATAGCGGCTATTTTTACGTTTGGACGGGAAGATTTAATACCAGGTATGTTTCAGTTGATCGTTGATCAGTTAAAAAAAGATGCTCCTGAGCAAGTTGGAACCCTAGTTTATTACTTAGAGCGACACATCGAGGTGGATGGAGATCATCATAGCCAATTGGCTTACCGCATGATGGAGGAATTATGCGGCAAAGATACAGTTAAATGGCAAAGGGCGACCCAAGCGGCGATTGAGTCCTTGAAAGTTCGTAAAGTTTTATGGGATGGGATTGTTGGGGAGAGGTAAGAGTTAAGAGTGAAGAAGTCTATTTATTAGTCCCGCGGTGAAATAATTGATTATGTAGCCTAAAACGTTTGGCTAAGGCGCCCAAATCTAAATTTTAAGTTTACGAGGTTCTGATAACTCATTTTAGTTTTTGAAAAAAAAGCCCGATCTGTGAGGATCGGGCTTTAGATTTGTTAATCAGTTTATTTTACTTCTTCGAAAGATACATCTTCCGCACCACCATCTGCCGAAGCATCTGTTGGTTGAGCACCTTCCCCACCTTCCGTAGCTCCTGCTGCGTACATTTCTTGAGAAGCAGCTGTCCATGCAGCGTTCAATTTCTCTAATCCTGCATCGATTGCAGCTACATCTTGTGAAGCGTGTGCAGCTTTCAATTCGGTTAATGCAGATTCGATTGCTGTTTTGTTGCCTTCTGATAATTTCTCACCGTATTCTTTCAATTGCTTGTCAGATTGGAAAATCAAAGCATCAGCTTGGTTGATTTTCTCTACACGCTCTTTTTCTAATTTATCAGATGCTTCATTTGCTTTTGCCTCATTACGCATTTTTTCGATGTCCTCATCTGTTAAGCCACTTGAAGCCTCGATACGAATTTTTTGTTCTTTTCCAGTTCCTTTATCTTTCGCAGAAACGTTCAGGATACCATTTGCATCAATGTCAAATGTAACTTCGATTTGAGGTACACCGCGTTGTGCTGGTGGTAAACCATCTAAGTGGAATCGTCCTAATGAACGGTTATCCTTTGCCATGGGACGCTCACCTTGTAAAACATTTAGTTCTACAGATGGTTGGTTATCCGCTGCTGTTGAGAATACCTCTGATTTCTTCGTTGGAATGGTCGTATTTGCCTCAATCAATTTAGTAAATACCCCTCCCATCGTTTCGATACCTAACGATAATGGAGTAACGTCTAGTAATAAGACATCTTTCACTTCACCTGTCAATACACCCCCTTGAATGGCAGCACCAATCGCAACTACCTCATCTGGATTAACTCCTTTTGAAGGCTTTTTGCCAAAGAATTTCTCTACTTCTTCTTGAATACGTGGGATACGAGTGGATCCCCCTACCAAGATTACTTCATCGATATCTGAATTCGTATAACCCGCATTCTTCATCGCACGCTTGCAAGGTTCCAAAGTACGTTGGATCAAGCTATCAGCTAATTGCTCGAATTTAGCGCGTGTTAATGATCGAACTAAGTGTTTTGGAATACCGTCAACAGGCATGATGTATGGTAAGTTGATTTCAGTAGATGCTCCCGAACTCAATTCGATTTTCGCTTTTTCAGCAGCTTCCTTCAAACGTTGTAAAGCCATTGGGTCTTTACGTAAATCGATGTTTTCGTCTGCGATGAATTCTTCTGCCAACCAGTTGATGATTACTTGGTCAAAGTCATCACCACCTAAGTGCGTATCTCCATCTGTTGATTTCACTTCAAACACGCCATCGCCTAATTCAAGGATCGATACGTCAAATGTACCACCACCTAAGTCGAATACCGCGATTTTCATATCCTTACCACCTTTGTCTACACCATAGGCTAGTGCTGCAGCGGTAGGTTCGTTGATGATACGCTTTACTTCCAAACCTGCGATTTGACCCGCTTCTTTGGTTGCCTGACGTTCTGCATCATTGAAATAGGCAGGTACCGTAATAACGGCTTCTGTAACTGTTTGGCCGATGTAATCTTCAGCCGTCTGCTTCATTTTTGTTAAAATCTGCGCAGAGATTTCTTGAGGTGTATATAAACGATCACCGATGCGTACACGTGGTGTGTCGTTATTCCCTTGTTCTACTTGATATGAAATGGTCTTTAATTCTGAACTCACTTCAGAAAACTTTTTCCCCATAAAACGCTTTACAGACGAAATCGTGTTTTGAGGATTTGTAATGGCTTGTCTTTTGGCAGGATCCCCCACTTTACGCTCGCCATTTTCCAAAAATGCTACAATGGATGGAGTCGTTCTTCTTCCTTCTGAGTTAGCGATAACCACTGCCTCATTTCCTTCCATTACCGCCACACATGAGTTGGTGGTACCTAAGTCAATTCCAATAATTTTTCCCATGATATTTTTAATTATTTTTTCTCCCTTTAATACAAGGATAATGCCATGAGATTGCCAACTGACAGTTTATGACATATTGTCACTTTTAAATATTATTCGATTAATTTCGTCAGTAAATATGGCTTTAATGTATCTTTACGAATCTAAATGCGAACAAAATGTCAACAGCAAACGATTTTACTTGGGTAGAAGGTTCGGAGCCGCATCGCAAACGAACGCGCGAAATTATCAAAAAGCATCCTGAGGTTAAAAAACTGATTGGAAAGAATCCGATGACTTTTTTATGGATACTTGTTTGTGTTGGAATGCAAATCACGATCGCCTATTATATAAAAGATGAATCTTGGGCTTGGATTATTGGAGTTGCCTGGTTGGTAGGTGCATTTCCTACCCATACCTTATTTGTTTGCATTCACGAATCTGCGCACAATTTGATTTTTAAAAAGAATTGGATGAATGTTGCAGCGGGTATTATTGCAAACTTTCCCTCTTTGGCCCCTACAGCAATTTCATTTAAAAATTATCACTTAAAGCATCATGCTTTTCAAGGTGTTCATGAATTAGATGCAGATTTGCCTGATTATTGGGAAGCTAAATTGATCAATAATTTTTTTATTGGAAAAGTACTTTGGTTGATGCTTTATCCTTTTTTCCAAGGTTTTCGTACTATTCGTTGTATTGAATTAGCTGTTTTTGATCGTGGTGTTATTCTCAATATTATTGCGCAATTGGCTTTTGATTTTGCCATTGTTTATTTCTGGGGATGGCCTGCCCTTGCCTATTTAGGTTTAAGTTTCTTGTTTTCGGTAGGTTTACATCCTTTAGGAGCGCGTTGGATTCAAGAGCATTATCTAGTGTTGGATAAAAATCAAGAGACTTATAGTTATTATGGACCGTTGAACGGCATTAACATGAATGTAGGTTACCATAATGAGCACCATGATATGCCTTCTATTCCTTGGAATAATTTACCTAAATTGAAATCGGTAGCTCCTGAGTTTTATGAGAACTTAAAATACCATACATCTTTTGTGAAGCTATTGTTCACCTTTATCTTTTCGCAAGAAATTGGATTGTATTCGCGTATTGCTCGGAAAGAACGAGCTGGCATCCCGTTAACCGATCGGTCTACGCCCGATATTGATATGGTATAAAAGAAAAGGTCAGCTGTGAGGCTGACCTTTATTATTTATTAGATGGCTTGTTTATTATTCGCAGCAATCGTGTAAGGTTTTCCTTTTACTTTTAGCGTTATTGGCGTATCTGATAAATTATCAATTTCAATGCCTTGCTTATGAATCTTGATGGCTAATTGATTTGCGCGGAAATTAATTTTAAACGCGTATTCATCCCATTGTTTAGGTAAGAATGGCTCAAAGTTTAATTGATGATCTTGGATCGTCATTCCGCCAAACCCTTTGACAATCGACATCCATGTTCCAGCCATACTCGTAATGTGGCATCCATCTTCGGTATCGTTATTGTAATCATCTAAATCTAATCGAGCCGCTCGGGTATAGAACTCATAAGATTTTTCTTCTTTACCTAATTTGGCCGCTAAGATGTTGTGAACACATGGGCTCAACGATGATTCGTGAACCGTTAATGGCTCGTAAAAATCATAATTACGCTCGATTTCTTCTTTTGTAAAATCATTTTCAAAGAAATACATGCCTTGCAACACATCGGCTTGCTTGATGTAACAAGAACGTAAAATACGATCCCAAGACCAATTTTGATTGATTGGTCTTTGACCCGCTGGAATTGAATCCACTGGTGCGATAACTTTATCTAAAAATCCATCTTGCTGTAAGTAGATTCCACGTTTTTCATCGCGTGGGAAATACATGTTTTGAATGATGTGATTGAATTGTTCAATTTCAGTCGTTACGAAATTGGTCTTCGCTAATTTTTCTTTTGCCTCTGCTGGATAATTAGCCTGAATTTCTGCTAATACTTCGAGCGTATATTTCAAACACCAAACGGCAAAGTAATTTGTGTAGAAATTGTTATTGACATTGTTCTCGTATTCGTTTGGCCCTGTTACGCCTAGCATAACGTATTTTTGAAGGTTCTCCGACCAGTTGACGCGCTGTGCCCAGAAACGAGAAATACCGATTAAAACTTCCCAACCGTATTCCACTAAATGTTTTCGATCATTTGTATAATCTACATAATCCTTAATCGCATAGGCGATGGCACCATTCCGGTGAATTTCTTCAAATGTGATTTCCCACTCATTGTGGCATTCTTCGCCGTTCATCGTAACCATGGGATATAAGGCTGCTCCTTGGTTGAATCCAAGTTTACCCGCATTTTCAATGGCACGATCAAGTTGCTTCCAACGGTAAATCAACAGATTTTTAGAAACCTCCTGTGGGGCAGTTGACAGATAGAAAGGAATACAATATGCTTCCGTATCCCAATAGGTAGAACCGCCGTATTTTTCACCAGTGAATCCTTTGGGACCAATGTTTAAGCGATCATCTGCCCCTGTATAGGTTTGATTCAATTGGAATATATTAAACCGAATACCTTGTTGGGCCGAAACATCACCCTTGATAATAATATCATTAATTGCCCATTTGGCAGCCCAAGCAGCAGCTTGCTCGGATAACATTTGTTCAAAACCTTTATGGCTTATTTTCGCCAAATAGTTTTGGGCTCTTGATAACAACTCAGCGCTTGGGTGATTTTCTGAACTTAAGTTTACAGCATACTTGAAGATTGTGAGTGTATCTCCCTCATTGATAGGAATTTGGTAATTGAGCTCACTATATTTTTCACGTGTACCCGTCTGAGCATTTGCTTGAATTAAATTTCCATTTAACTGCAATTGAACTTGTTGGCCAGTTACTACCTCAAATCCAGTTTTCTTTGTTTTAGACCATACGTATGAGGTATTTTCTTGGGCCCCTACTTGAACTTCATCCCAGAATTTTTCATCGTAGTTGGAATCTTTGTTTTTGATATCTCCATCAACGAAAGCTTTAACCTGAATAGTATCTGAGAAATTTAAGGCTTTGATGCTAAATGATATAGCACCCGACTCATCATCCGCCATGCTGTTTAAGCGAATAGATTTTATCTCAATGGACTTCCCTGACTTTAAAGTAATGGAACATGTGCGAAGGATATAGCCCTCTTTCATATTCAATTCACGGTAAAATGCATTTATTGTACTTTGGTTTAAATCAACGATTTCATCGCCAATTTTGATTTCTAAACCATTCCAGTTAGCAGCATTTAATACTTTCGCGAAATATTCTGGATATCCATTTTTCCACCAGCCTACGCGAGTTTTATCTGGATAGTAGACGCCTGCAACATAGTTTCCTTGTAGGGATTTGCCTGTGTAAGTTTCTTCAAATGAACCTCTTTGTCCCATTCGACCATTTCCTAAAGAAAAGATGGATTCGGTGATTTCGTTAAATTCAGGATGGAATTGATCTTCGATGATTTTCCATTCATCTAATTTTAGATATTGTTTCATGGGACTATTAGGTGATAATTTGAATCAATTACAAAAATAGAATTTTGTCAGTTTTTGTAATTTCTGTGCTACGCTGTTTCTTAAAATTGTAATAATTCAACTGCTTTTACTCCTACGAAATTTGGGATGATTTTATCCGCTAATGATAGTGTTAGAGCCTCTCCTATTCCAACTGCTTTCATGTTACCTGCTTTTGCCGCTTCCACCCCTGCTTGTGCATCTTCAAATACAATACAAGCGTCAGGTGCTAAGCCTAAACCTTCTGCTCCTTTTAAGAACACTTCAGGATCCGGTTTGCTTTTGGAGACTTTATTCCCATCAATAATTAAATCGAACCAAGGCAATAGGCCTGTTTTTTCGAGAATTATTTCAGCATTTTTACTCGCTGAACCTAAAGCAATTTTATATCCTAAATCTTTTATTTGTTGCAAGAATTCTAATACGCCAGGTAGGATTTCGCTTGGATTCATGTTGGAGATTAGACGCAAATATTCTTCATTTTTCTCTGTTAACCAGGCAGCTTTTTGTTCATGTGTTGCGGAATAATTCGCCCAAGCCAAAATTTTATTTAATGATTCTACGCGAGATACTCCTTTCAATTGTTCGTTTTGTTCTACTGTTAATTCATATCCGAATTGTTTACCTAGATTTTTCCAAGCTTGAAAGTGGTAAATAGCTGTATCAACGAGAACTCCATCTAGATCAAAAAGGCATGCCTTGTACTTCATTTGTTTTAAATTTTAACTTTTCTGTATAAATTGAAGTATCAAAATTATTACATTTACAGATGCCAAGAAAGCCTTTTTTGCTGTGCTACGGTGTTTATTTTATTATATGCGTTTAATCTCTTCTTTTGTTTTTTACACACTAACACTACTAAGTGTTTCAAGTTCTTTATATTCTCAACTGCCTATGTCGTCTAAATCAGCATCTGAAAAATTTGTTGTATACCAAATGATGTTTCACCTATGGGGAAACAAACAAACAGAATTAATTCGAAATGGTTCCTACAAACAGAATGGCGTGACAAAATTTAAGGATGTTTCTGATGTTGCATTGAAGGCGTTAAGAAAAAAGGGTATTTCACACCTATATGCCACGGGATTAATTGAGCATGCCACCATGGAAGATTTCACGACCTTCGGTTCTCCATTAGATCATCCTTCCGTAGTAAAAGGTAGGGCGGGTTCTCCCTTTGCGATTAAAGATTACTATGATGTTAATCCCTTTTTGGCAGAGAATCCTGCCAAGCGAATGGATGAATTTAAAGACATGTTGAAGCGTATTCACGCAAATGGGCTTCAGTTGATTATTGACTTTGTTCCAAATCATTTGGCTCGTCAATACTCCTCCGATCAAAAACCACAAGGTGTCGTTGATTTTGGCGTTCATGATAAGCAAGATGTAGCTTTCGATATTAACAACAATTTTTATTATTTACCGGGTACGAAGTTTTCCGTACCAGAAGGTGTTCACCCCCCTGTACCTGTAACGATTCCTTACACCGAAATTCCTGCCAAGGTTAGTGGAAATAACGTATTCTCCTCTCAGCCCTCGATTCATGATTGGTTTGAAACGGTAAAATTAAATTACGGCATCGATTACCAACATGGGAGTCAGACTCATTTTGATCCCATTCCCAATACCTGGCTGAAAATGCATGAGGTGCTTTCCTATTGGACAGCATTAGGTGTCGATGGTTTTCGTTGTGATATGGCCGAAATGGTTCCTGTCGAATTTTGGACCTATGCCATTGGACAGATAAAACAGCTAAATCCGAAGATTATTTTTATTGCGGAAATATATCAACCAGATCGTTACCGTGATTATATATTTAAGGGTGGTTTTGATTATCTGTATGACAAAGTGGGTTTGTATGATGCTGTTCGCCGACTGATGGAACAAAAACCTGAGGCAAATGTTGGTGATATTACACGCGTTTGGCAACATGAATCTGGCGACTTTGCGAATCACATGTTACGTTTCTTGGAAAATCACGATGAACATCGCTTGAATACACCGGCTTTCGCTGCCCATAATTTTTGGTCGACGATCCCAGGCATGGTTATTACCACTTGTTTGCATGATGGTCCTACAATGTTGTATATGGGGCAGGAATTTGGGGAGAAGGCGAATGAGATTGAAGGTTACAATGAAGCCGATAATCGTAGTTCTATGTTTGATTTTTGGCGTGTGGAAACACATCAGCGTTGGATGAATGGGGGTAAATTTGATGGAGGGGCTTTGTCGGCAGAAGAAAAGGAAATCGATGCTTTTTATCAAGATTTGTTCAAGCGTGCTGCAAAATCGGATGCCATTGCTAAAGGCTCATTTTTTGACTTACAATATGCACAGAACGGAACTTATCCGAGCAAAAAGGTTTATTCGTTCCTTCGTTATACTGCCAAAGAACGTTTATTAATCATTTGTAATTTTGATCCACAACAAGCACATTTTCTTGATGTAGTTATTCCTGACTTGGCAAAAGACATGATGGGTGTTAAGCAAGTGAATTTCAAATTGGAACATGCCTATATACCTCCACATGTTGCTGAAACAGCTAAGGTTTCGTCAAATTCTATTTACATTCCTGCCAATAGTGCTTTACTTATTAAACTCTAAACCATGAAAAGCTTTACAAAACCTAAATTATCCATTACCCAAATTATCAACATGAGTGTTGGATTCTTAGGAATTCAATTTGGCTTTGCTTTGCAAAATGGAAATGCTTCTCGAATCTTACAAAGTTTTGGCGCGGATGTCGAGCAATTGTCATGGTTCTGGTTGGCCGCCCCATTAACGGGTATGATCATTCAGCCTATTATTGGTTTTTATTCGGATCGAACTTGGAATTTCTTAGGTCGACGGAAGCCTTTCTTTTTAACGGGTGCAATATTAGCAGCTTCTGCCCTTTTCTTTTTTCCGCATGCGGGAGCTTTAGCCGGTTTTTTACCTCCTATGATTGTTGGTGCAGGTATATTGATGATGATGGATGCATCTTTTAACGTATCCATGGAACCCTTTCGTGCGTTGGTGGCGGATAATTTGCCTGATGAACAAAGTACTTTGGGTTTCTCGGTTCAAACTTTTTTAATTGGAGTTGGTGCAGTTGTAGGTTCATGGTTACCCTATATTTTTGGTGAATGGGTTGGCATTGCGAAAGATGCAGCTCCTGGCCAAATTCCAGATAATGTTGTGTATTCTTTCTATGTAGGTGGTACCGTATTTATGTTAGCAATTTTGTGGACTATTTTAACGACAAAAGAATATTCACCTGCTGAGCGCGAATCCATGGGATTTCAAGAGGAAGGTCAGGAAGATACCTTGTTTTCGGTTTTCCGTTACATCAAAGAAATGCCGAATACGATGCGCCAATTGGGATTGGTTCAATTTTTCTCTTGGTTTGGTTTATTTTCCATGTGGGTATTTTCAACGCCTGCCATTGCACATCATGTGTATGGTGTGGCTTCAGATGATCATAGTTCAACCGCTTTTCAAGATGCAGCCAATTGGGTTGGGATTATATTTGGTGTATATAGTGGTGTTTCGGCAATTTATGCTGCTTTTTTACCTCAAATAGCACGTAGAATTGGAAATAAAGCGACCCACGCAGTTTCTCTAGTGTCTGGTGGTTTAGGATTAATTTCTATTTATTTTATCTCTGATCCTACGATGTTGATTTTTAGTATGGTGGGTGTAGGCATGGCTTGGGCCAGTATCTTAGCGATGCCTTATGCCATTTTAGCAGGTTCAATTCCTTTGGCTAAAATGGGGGTCTATATGGGGATATTCAATTTCTTTATTACAATTCCACAAATAGTCAACGGAATTGTTGGTGGCTCGATTGTGAAGTATTTATATAATGGTGAAGCTATTTATGCCATTGTCATGGCGGGGGTATTTTTCTTGATGGGTGCTGTCAGTGTATTATGGATCAAAGAAAAGTAGTTCTTTTTGGATTGCTGTTTAGTTTTTCTGCCGCATTTGGCCAACAAGCATCACTTTCATTAGTCGATATAGGTAAACAGTTTTTAAGAAAGCCGTATCAAGCGAATATGCTTTCCGTAGGTAATCCAGAGCAATTAATTTCTTCGAAAGAAGCCTTTGATTGTGTGACATTTTTGGAAAATTGTTTAGCCATTCGAAATGCCAAAGGTGTTGATTCTTTATATTCAAAAGCGCTGATTCATGTTCGTTATGCCAGTGATTCGGTCCAATATGAAAATCGTTTTCATTATTTTTCGGATGCCATGAATGCCTTGGGTTATCCTCAAATTTTGGATGAAGCCCATATAAGTGTTGCGATCAAGGACTTTTCTTTTCTTTCATCATATTTACGGTCAAAAAAGTTCCCATCTATCAATACAGGACTTATAGAAAATCGTGAAAAAACTTTAGCTAAGCGTCCGTTTCAATATACAGTCGTGGACAATATTGCTTATTTATATCCGCGCATTCAATCAGGTGATTTGGTTGCATTTGTTACGAAAAATCCACATTTAGATTTCTTGCATACAGGCATGTTGGTTCGGGAAAGAAATTCCATTCATTTATTACATGCTTCGCAAGATAAGAAGCAGGTCGTTATAAGTTCAGAAAATTTAAGAGAATACCTGAGTTCACACCCAAAATTTATTGGAATTTGTGTTTTTAGGCCTATTTTTAATGAATGAAAAAATACGACTTTGACCAGGTCATTGACCGAAAAAACACATTCAGTTTTAAGTGGGACAATGTAAGCTACGGAGATCGGGATATTTTGCCTATGCCGGTAGCTGATATGGAGTTTCCAGTCGCAGATGAAATTCTTGCTGCGATTGATAAAATCACTGAACATAAGATTTTAGGTTATTCCATCGTGCCTGAATCACTCCAAATAGCCGCTCAGAAGAAGATTTCTAGGGATTATGCTTGGGAAACGAAATTGGAATGGCAGGTTTGGATTCCGGGGATCGTTCCTGGGATTACTGCAGCTTGCGCTGCATTTTCTTCTCCTCAAGATGGTATTCTAACAGCAGTTCCTGTTTATCATCCTTTTCATTTGGTTGCAGGCTGGTTAGGTCATCCCCTATTTACCTTTCCGATGATTGAGGAGGGTGGTCGGTGGACCTATGATTTTATCGCTTTTGAAGAGGCCTTGAAGAAAGGACCCAAAGTGTTTTTGTTTTGTAATCCGCATAATCCAGGTGGGACTGTTTTTACAAAAGCGGAGATAAAGCGAATTAAAGATTTGTGCCAAAAATATGATTGTAAGATCATATCGGATGAAATTCATGCCGACTTGAAAATAGATCCTTCAGTACATCATACCTGTATTCAAAGCGAAATTTCATTTTTTGCTACCTCGAAAGCGTATAATACAGCGGGCTTGGGTGGTGCTGTAGCTATTATCCCGGATCCTGCCATTCGGTTGGCTTTTCAAAAGAAGACTTTTGGCTTTTTTCCGATGCTTTCAAGGCATAGCATTGAGGTGATGCTTGCAACCTATGCCATGCCTTCAGATTGGATTGATACGCTTTTGCCTTACTTACGGTCAAATCATGACTTATTATTATCACGGATGAATCAATTGCCTGGAATAAAGATGCTTCCCTTAGAAGCTACTTATTTAGCGTGGATCGGATTTGATTCAAAATTGCATGGCGATTTACAAAAAAGCTTTTTTGATGCGGGATTGCATGTTTTGCGTGGTGATCAATTTATGGGCGGTGAGTTTTTTCGTTTGAATTTTGCTTGTCCTAAATCACAATTGCTTAAAGCTATTGAAATCATTGAAAGCGTTGTTCATGCGGCTCGTTAAGTTCATTCTTTTTATTGTTTTAGTGACTTCTTTGCTTGGACTATTCTATATTGTTCAACAATGGGAGGATGAACCTATGCAGGTTGGCTTGGAGGACCAATTACATCTCTCTACTTCTGCCGATTCATTAGCGGCGCATGCGGCAATTGATACCCAACTAATTCAACAAGCAACAGCCATAAATGCATTGTTTGAAGATTATGAGGCACATATTGAAAATCATGTACTATTGATTTCAAAAAGTAACCGTTTACTTCATCAATATAAATTGAATAATATTGAAGCAAATCAACTTTTGCTAGCTGATATGAATGGTGATGATTTTCCAGAATGTTGGGTTTTAGGTCATAAACCAAGTAAACAAGTAGAAATTTTTGCTTTAGAATTCAAGTCGGGACATAGCAATCGATTACATTTTCCTACCTTGAAAGGAAGTCAGGCCTTCGGGTATGCAGGTGGGGATTCTTTGTATTTGGAGAAGACGACGATTGCCCGACAATTTAATTTTGCGCATGATCCCTATTCCGATGTGGAAAGTGGAAAGCGCGTGTGTTTTTATCAATATGGTAAAGACCAAAGTTTTGTATTAAAGAAAACAATAGACCTAGAATAACAATGAAACCGAATTTACGCTCCCAACAATGGTTTGGAAAAACTGGCAAGGATGGATTTATTTACCGTGCTTGGATGAAAAATCAAGGTATTCCTGATGATTATTTTCAAGGAAAACCTGTCATTGGGATTTGTAATACTTGGTCAGAATTAACCCCTTGTAATGCCCATTTTCGTGAATTAGCTGAATTTGTTAAAAAGGGAATTATTGAAGCGGGTGGTTTCCCGGTAGAATTTCCAGTGATGTCCTTAGGTGAAACCTTGATTAAGCCCACGGCAATGTTATATCGAAATTTGGCGAGTATGGATGTGGAAGAATCCATTCGTGCTAATCCGATTGATGGTGTAGTGTTAATGTGTGGTTGTGACAAGACGACACCTTCCCTTGTGATGGGCGCTTGCAGTGTGGATTTACCTACTTTGGTTATATCGGGAGGACCGATGATGAAGGGTAAATTCAAAGGTAAAGAAATTGGGACATCGGATGTTTGGCGTTTCGCAGAAGCATATAAATTAGGGGAACTATCTCAAAAGGAATTTATAGAAGCTGAAGCTTGTATGGCGCGTACGCCAGGACACTGTGCCGTGATGGGAACTGCATCTACGATGGCAACTATGGTCGAAGCTTTGGGTTTAAGTTTGCCCCAAAATGCAGCCATTCCTGCTGCCGATGTTCGGAGAAAGGTTTTGGCTCAACATTCCGGCCGACGGATCGTTGAAATGGTCAATGAGGATTTGAAAATGTCGAAAGTATTGACCCGACAAGCCTTTGAAAATGCGATTCG
Source organism: Cytophagaceae bacterium UBA6715 (assembly GCA_002454335.1). Taxonomy (GTDB): domain Bacteria; phylum Bacteroidota; class Bacteroidia; order Cytophagales; family Spirosomataceae; genus Aquirufa. The sequence goes on from DKIP01000020.1 coordinate 71,585, forward strand.
TGTGAATGCGGCAACTGGAGGTTCGACCAATTTTGTTATTCACTTATTAGCGATTGCGGGTCGGATTGGTGTTGATTTGCATTTGGATGATTTTGATAAGTTTTCTTTGGATATTCCTTTATTGGCGAATATTCAGCCTTCTGGAGCTCACTTTATGGAGGATTTATATTATGCAGGAGGATTGCCGGCATTGATGAATCAAATGAAAGAACATTTACATACGTCGAGTATTACCGTCAATGGTAAAACAGTGGGAGAAAATATTACAGATACGCCTATTTACGATCCGAGCATTATTTCAAGTTTCGATGAACCGTTTAAACCGGACTCAGGAATTGCAGTTGTTCGCGGAAATTTAGCTCCTCAGGGTGCTGTATTAAAGCCTTCAGCTGCTTCTCCGGAGTTATTTAAGCACCGGGGCAAAGCTGTCGTATTTGAAAATATAGAAGATTATCATGCACGCATTGATTCGCCAGAACTGGAAATAGATGAGACATCTGTGATGGTTTTGAAAAATGTAGGTCCCAAAGGATATCCTGGTATGGCGGAAGTTGGTAATATGGGAATCCCTAAGAAACTATTAGAAAAGGGTGTTAAAGACATGGTTCGTATTTCGGATGGACGGATGAGTGGAACTGGTTTTGGTACAGTTATATTGCATATTTCACCAGAATCTGCCGCAGGAGGCCCCTTGAATTGGGTTCAGAATGGTGATTACATTTCGTTGGATGTTGAAAATCGTTCGATTAATTGGGAAGTGAGCGAAGCAGAATTTGTTGCTCGTAAATTAGCGCATCCGTTTGTCCCTCCTTCTATGCCGCGTGGGTATGTGGGTTTATTTATTGATCATGTGGAGCAAGCTGACCAAGGAGCTGATTTTGATTTCTTAAAAGGTGGTTCTGGTTCTGTTGTAACACGCGATTCTCACTAATGAAAAAGTACATCGTCACAGGTGCTGGCCAAGGAATTGGTTTTGAATTGGTCAAACATTTATTGGACCAAGGGCATTTTGTGATTTGGAATGAGATAGATTCAGTCGTTTTCGATCATGCTTCGCAGGAATTAAATAAACATGGTTTGCGTCAGTTTATTGGTATTCATGGGGATGCAGCTGCCGATTTGTTCCGTACTGAATTATTGAAGGTTTTGGATTCAAGCCCTGGCGAGTTATCAGGTGTCGTTTGTAATGCAGGAATTACGACCTTTGGCGATTTTTGGTGCTATTCCAAAGAATCGATGGACCAGATTTTACATGTGAATATTTCGGGTACTTTCTTTTTGATTCAATTGGTGGCTCGTTATTTGAAGGAGCATCAATTGTCCGGATCAATTGTTGTGATGTCCTCGGTTACGGGCCATCAGGCGCATCCTGATTTAGCGGCATATGGCATGACAAAAGCTGCGCTGAATCAATTGGTAAAGAATTTAGTCATTGATTTGTCGCCTTTTCAGATTCGGATTAATGCGATTTCGCCGGGGGCGACGATTACGGAACGAACCCTCAAAAATGAAGAATATCAATCCGATTGGGCTGAAATTACACCTTTAGGTAAAGCGGCTGATGTTTCTGATATTGCTGCTTCTACCTTATTCTTTTTATCTGATCAAGCTAAACACATTACTGGCCAAACTCTTGTTGTGGATGGTGGATGGACTTCTGTTAGTCCTGCTCCTAGGCACTAGGCCCAGGCTTTTTCTAAGAAATTTAACCAGTTTTGGTGACAGATTTTTTTGATATCATCTGAGCTAAATCCGCGCTTAAGCAATAAATCTGGGATTTTTTGTAAGTCGGCAATAGTCTCAATATCTGATGGACATTGTTCCTTTCCAAATCCTCCATCTAAATCGGTACCTAATCCAACATGATTTGTATTTCCTGCTAACTCACAAATATGAGTCAAATGATCGATCATGGTATTCAAAGTCACTCCCATGGATTTTGGAGTTGATTTTCCGCGTTCCCAATTCGGAACCATCATCCAAGCGTCCATTGGCATGCCGATTACCGCGCCACGCGAAATCAGTAATTTAAATTGCTCGTCGGTGAATTGCCGATTGTGATTTACGAGGGCTCTGCAGTTATGATGACTTGCCCAGACATGTCCATTGAAATGTTCCAGGGCTTCCTCAAAGCTATCATCACAGAGGTGCGTGGCATCTAAAATGATATTCAATTCTTCCATTTTACGCAGTAAATCGCGCCCCATGGGTCCCAAACCTCCTGTTGCATTTGTTCCTTGTGCATATCGACCCGGTCCATAATGGGCAGGTCCTAAAGCGCGAAGACCTGATTCGTGCGCCATTTCTAAATATTCGATGGATACAATGGAATCTGCCCCTTCTAGACTTAGGATATAACCGATGGTTTGTAGGTCCGTAGGCCAAATGGCTAGATGGTCATATAATTCAGGAAGATTCCGAATGGGACGAAGATCTCCACTCTTTTCCAATGCTTTGTAATATGCTAATTGGCCTTGAGTTTGTGCCCAGGCTTGTTCGGGAGAATGCCAACCAGGAAGTGAATTTCCTTTGGCAACATACCGGGCTATCTGGGTTGCAACAACTAATCCGATGTTTCCTTTTCTTAGTTCGTCTAAAGAAACAGTCGCTAGGCCTCGGTCGGGCTTATCCGTTAAATGTTGTTCTCGCGCATTTATTTCTTGAATAGAAGCGCGTAAATCACGATTCCACTCAAGTGCATTCATACTTAAATCCAAATGGGCGTCTACAATAAACATCTTATATCGTTATTTTTCGGTCACGTGCTACTACTTTCCAAACTCTCCCATCTCCTATTTGTAAATATTGATGTAAAGCCACTGTAGGACAAATATGGTAGGGATACATTCGAACGATGTCGCCAATGCTTATTGTAGAACTATCGCCTACTTCCACAATCCCATGTTCTTCGCTTTGGCTCAACAGTTTCCATTCCGGATGATCGATAAATTGTAATCGATTATCGATTCCATTTTCGGGGGCTACGGATTTATGGCCAACATCAATACAGATCGTATGATCTGTAGGGATTGAAATAACACGTCCAATCACCTGAACGGCTAATTCAAGGCTATTGGAAGGATATAATTTGGCATATCCAGTATCAAAGAACACAAATGTTCCGGGACTGCAGACATAATTAGGATTAGAATGGTGCACTAAGAAACTTGGCGTTCCTCCTACCACAAGTTCTAAATCTTTCCGAATTTGTGGCAATAGCCCATAAAATGATTGAAAATCCTGCTCGACATGTTTCTGCCTTTCTTCGATTTGCACATCACGAATATGGCCATCGTAGGCATGCAATCCGGATAAAATCAAATTTGGTAATTCCTCGATGAGTTCAATCAAGGGTAAAGAATCTTCCGATTTAATTCCCGTCCGATTCATTCCCATATTGAGATCTACAAATACCCGTTGCTCGTTTGAAACTTTGTTTAAAGCATGTGCCGCTTGGGTATCATCCAGTAAACAAGCGAAGGATGTTTGGGGATATTTCTTCTGTAGATCAATAAAACGTAACAAAGTTGTACCCGTAGGTTGCATGGATAACAGCACATCAGGTGCTTCATCTAAGGCTAGCAATTCACATTCCGCAATAGTAGCAGCTTTAAATTTGGTGATTCCTGCAGCTAAAAGTAGTTGATTTACCTCGCGCGTTTTATGCGTTTTTATATGAGGTCTTAATCTTGCTGGATTGTTATCTACTTGATTAAGAACCCATTGAATGTTTTTCTTGACAATCTCAGGATTCACCATTAATCCAGGACTTTCTATGTTGGTGAAGTTGATCATAATGCTCGGTCTAAATGAACATATCCGCCATCTACGTGGATGAGTTGGCCAGTGGTATGACTAGATTTAGGTGATAATAAAAAGGCAACCATCGCTCCTATTTCGTCAGCCGTAGTCATGCGATTTCCCAAAGGAATTTTTGCTTCAATTTCTTTTAGTTTTGATGCTGGATTTTCAAGTGTTTGAATCCATTTTTCATAAAGTGGTGTAAAGCATTCTGCCACAATAACTGCATTAACTCGAATGTTATGGGGCAATAATTCTACAGCCCACTCACGCGTGAGCGCATTCCGACCGCCGTTAGATGCCGCATAGGCAGAAGTTCCGCCTTGTCCCGTTTCAGCTGTTTTTGAACCGATGTTAACAATCGCTCCTTTGGTTTTAATCAAATAAGGCAAACATGCTTGGGCCATTAAATAATAGTGAATCAAGTTGGCATGCAACGATTGCATAAACTTTTCATAGCTTCCGTTGGCAAGACCTACCCCATCATTTACCCCTGCATTATTGACTAATCCATCGATTCGACCAAACATTTTTACGATTTCAGAAACCACACGTGTACATTCATCCGGTTGGGTTAGTTCGGCAACGAATGAAAAGGCTTGTCCGCCAGTGGCTTGAATGATATCGATGCAGGCTTGATTGTCAGCCTCGTTCCTACCAACTATTGCTACCATGGCTGATTCTAAACCAAGTGAATGACTAATTCCAGCACCAATGCCTTTGGCACCTCCAGTTACAATAATGACCTTTTCTTTGAGTCCTAAATTCATATTAGTCTAATGCGTAGAAGTTTTTACAATTATGTTCATTGATTTTTGCTCGTTCATTTTCGCTTAATGCAGTGATGCATGATTGATAGACTGCAATCCATTCGTCTAATTCTCCAGCTACTTTTACTACGGGATAGTCCGTTCCAAATAGCAGTCGGTCAGTTCCAAATACCTCTAAAGCCACCTCAATTACTTCTTTGATTTGCGATGGCTTCCATGAATTCCAATCGGCTTCCGTGATTAAGCCCGATATTTTTGCCGAAACATGTTCCAACTCTTTAAATGCTTGAATATCTTGCTTCCATTGCAGTAAGTTTCCCGACTTGATAGGTGGTTTAGCCAAATGGTCTAAGACGATTTTTTGTTCTAATGCTTGGCAAAATGTGATTCCTGCAGCTAATTGATGCGGTAAAATCAGCAAGTCATAGGTATAGTCGAATGCCTCTAACGCACGAACGCCACGCTTAAAAGCTGCACCTTGAAGAAATTCTGGGTCTTTTTCTGCCTGAACAATATGCCTAAAGCCTTTCAATGTTTCGAATTGCGAGAAGTAACTCAAACGATCTTCTATGTTAGCTTGTTGTAGATCCACCCAGCCCACCACGCCTTGAATGAAGTCGGATTGTTCGGCTAATGCCAACAAAAACAAGGTTTCTTCTTCGGAGGATGATGCTTGAACTGCAACGCAACTTTCAATTCCTTTGGATTTAAATAGCGTTTCATTAGGATAGAAATCGTATTGAATCACCGCCATGTCAGCAGTTATCCAAGTATCTCGTTCCGCATCATAATTCCAAAAGTGTTGGTGTGAATCGATCATGATGAATAGGAAACGGCTTTTTGTTTTTGTTCACCTAAACCATCCATTCCAAGAGTTACAACATCCCCAGCTTTCAAGTAAATAGGAGGTTTAAAGCCTAATCCCACGCCATGCGGCGTACCCGTTGATATAACATCGCCAGGTAATAAAGTCATGAACTGAGAAATGTAGGATACGACTTGTGGCACGTTGAAAATCAACTGATCGGTATTCGATGTTTGAAATCGTTTACCGTTTACATCTAACCACATGGAAAGATTATGGACATCTGCAATTTCATCTTTTGTAACCAATACAGGCCCTAAAGGAGCAAATGTATCACAACCTTTGCCTTTGGACCAGTTCCCACCACGTTCTAATTGGTATTCGCGTTCTGAATAATCATTGTGTAAGCAATAACCAGCCACGTAATCATAAGCATCTGCTTCCGAAACATATTGAGCCTTTTTACCCATGACAATGGCTAATTCCACTTCCCAATCCGTCTTTTCGGAACCTTTTGGGATGATGACATTATCATTGGGGCCACATAGAGCCGTTGTACTTTTGAAGAAAAGGATGGGTTCTTGAGGGATTTCAGCTCCTGTTTCACGGGCATGATCAGCATAATTAAGTCCTACACAAATGATTTTGGAAGGACGAGCGACACATGAACCCATACGTGAAGGGTTTTTAATTTCAGGTAAATCCTTGGTTGCAAGGATATGGGCCAATTTTCCTAAACCATCTGCAGTAAAAAATGCTTCATTATAATCGCTGATGTGTTCTGAAACATCCCAATATCGGCCCTCGATTAATACGGCCGGTTTTTCTTGTTCAAAAGCACCTATTCTTACTAATTGCATGGATTATAAAGATTTAATGGTTTCCCACATCGTTTCAGCTAAGAATTGATTCCCAGCCTCTGTTAAGTGAACACGATCCGTAGTTAAAATACCTGAAGCCTTGTTTTCGATGTTGTTTTTCTCTTCATAAGTCAAAAACGCCTTGCGTAAATCAATCAATTTACATTGATTATCTGCAGCAATTTTGCGGATGATATTAGAATATGCATTTAAATCCCCATCGTTTTCGTTGGTCGCATCATACTTCTCGCCAATGACCGTAGGTGTGCAGATAACTACTTGAATATTAGATTTTTGAAGGCGTTTAATTAAAGCATTGTAGAACCGTTCAAACTTGTCGGCATCTGTTCCTGTTCTCGATGTTGTTTTATGCCAAACATCGTTAATACCTACATAAATGATCACGATATTAGGTTTCTTCGCAATCACATCATCTTCATGGCGAAGGTATAAATCATAGATTTTATTTCCCCCTATACCGGCACCGATTAATTCGTATTTACTCGCTAATCCTAATGTACCTAACATTTCAGCCATCTTGGTGATATATCCGGTTTTACCTACTCCTGCTTGGGTGATGGAATCGCCGAAAAATACGATACGTATTGGGTTTTCTACTGTTTTGAATGCACTTAGGCTCAAGCTAAGCAATAGGATAATGCTTAATATTTTCGATTTCATAGGTTTAGTTGTTTAAGTAAATGAATCCACCGTCAATTGGATAATCGCAACCTGAAATAAAGGATGCTTCATCCGAACATAAATATAAGGCTAAATTAGCAATTTCAGAAGGCTGTGCCATCCGGCCTAAGGGTTGCGTTTTGGATAATTTTTCAAACATTTCGGCTTGATTGTCAGGATAATTTTTGGCAATGAATCCATCTACAAAAGGTGTATGTACGCGACCAGGTGAAATACAATTACAACGTATCCCTTTATCAATGTAATCTTTCGCAACCGATTGCGTCATGGATTTAATGGCTCCTTTAGTCATCGAATAGCCAAAACGATCTGGAATTCCGACTGATGCAGCTACGGAAGCCATGTTTAGAATGACACCTGATTGCTTTGTAACCATGAAGGGAATAAAGGCTAACATACAATGATAGGCTCCTTTTACATTCACGTCAAAAATCTTTTGAAAATCGATTGGACTGGTTTTTTCTAGGTTTCCGATTTGGGGTATACCAGCATTATTGACCAAAATATCAATTGGTGAAATGCGCGTAGCAATTTGTTCCACCACTTCGAAATCAGTGATATCTGCTTGGTGGTAATTGATTTTTGGCTTTGGGTCCTTTGGTAAAGATAAGTCTATGACATGTACCTCAGCGCCTTGTTGTTGGAACAAGACTGCGATAGACTCTCCTATTCCGGAACAGCCGCCCGTTACCACTACTTTTTTTCCTGTTAATGAGAATATCATTGTTTTATTTTTTGTCTATAGTCGCTAGTCACTAGCAAAAATATTAACTCTTAACTCTTAACTCTTAACTCTTAACTCTTAACTCTTAACTCTTATTTCTATAGTGATACCCCTCTTCTCCAGAACATAAAATCGTCCTGACCTAAATCCATCGCTTTTGTCGTGATTTCTCCTGAAGCTAATTTGATAATGTATTCCAAAACTTCTTCCCCCATTTCTTCTACTGATTTTTCTCCTCGAATGATGGGACCACAATCAATATCAATGATTTCAGGAAGTTTTTCTGCTAGCCGAGTATTTGTTGATAATTTTACCATCGGACTAATCGGATTACCCGTTGGAGTTCCTAATCCCGTCGTAAATAATTGGATTGTTGCTCCTGCTCCGGCCATTCCTGTTGTTGCCAGAACATCATTTCCGGGCGTGCAAACTAAATTTAAGCCCGTTTTTGTCGCATATTGACCATAACCTAAGGCATCTACAATGGGCGAAGATCCAGCTTTCTTTGCTGCTCCTGCCGATTTAATCGCATCGGTAATTAAACCATCTTTGATATTTCCTGGGGATGGGTTCATATCAAAACCGGCGCCAACGGCAGCGGCACGTTTTGCATATTCGCGCATCATGAGTCCGAAATTATTGGCAACCTCTGCATTCACAGACCGGTTCTGTAATTCTTGCTCAACGCCACAAAGTTCTGGGAATTCAGCGATCATGACCGTTCCACCTACACCCACTAATAAATCAGCGGTATGACCGATGGCTGGATTGGCGGAAATGCCTGAAAAACCATCCGATCCTCCACATTTAACCCCTAAGCGCAAAGCAGATAAAGGTGCCGGCTTTCGGGATAATTTGTTGATTTCAATCAAACCTTCAAAGGTCTTCAAGACAACATCATTTAAGATTTTTTCTACGCCACTTCCTTCGTCTTGTTGTTGCTCAAAGAAATGGATGGGTTTACTGAAATTTGGATCTTTCTCGTATAATTTCTGTTTGAAAATCTCGATTTGAGAATGTTGGCAGCCTAAACTTAATATCGTGATACCACCTACGTTTGGATTTACACAATATCCAGCCAATAATGCACAGAGATTCATAGAATCTTCTTTATTTTCTCCACATCCACTTTCGTGTGTCAAAAATTTGATACCATCTACATTGGGGAACAAAGGACTTTTGGAAATAATAGCGTCAGATGAACTATCTCCTAATTGTAGTTTCTCCCCTGCTTCAAACTGTTTTCGTAAAGTGATAACCTGATTAGTCACAGAATCGTTTTTTTGAAAGCCAAGGCCTTGAATGAACGCATTCTTTATTAATTCTATGTTCCTATTTTCACAGAAAACGAGCGGAATCACTAACCAATAGTTTTGGGTGCCCACTTGGCCATCTGCACGATGAAAGCCGTTAAATGTTCTATGTTGGAATTTACTAACATCGGGACTTGACCACGTATATTCCTTTTGTTTACCCACAAAATCTTGTGAAGCATGGTGTAAATTAAAGGTATGGATTAATCCACCTTTCGGGATATCTTGGCTCGCATGCCCCACTAATACGCCATACATATAGGCATTACCATCTTTTGGAATAGCTTCCGTTGAGAATTTATGTTTGGCGGCAATGTCATCTTGTAAGATGATTTCATCACCAGCGTGTTGAATAACAGTTCCTTTTTTTAAGTCCTGTAGGGCCACGAGTAAATTATCAGTAGGGTTGATTTGTAAAAATGTACTTGACATATTAATTAGTTAAGCTAAAAATTCGTTTTGTTAATACCCATTTTTCGGAAGGTTTAGATCCAGGGATGCGTTGTTGGAATGTATCCATTAGGGCTTCCCATGCTTGCACCGCATCATTGTTCTGATCGGCTTTCGATTTGGCCTCAAATGAAAAAGTTTCGTTCGCTTTAAGTTCCATGACCAAACGATTGCCAAAGCGATAAATTTCCATAGATTCGATACCTGAATCTGTGATGCTTTTGGCAATTTTTTCGGGTATTTGCTTGTGGTAAGCTTCATACTGCTCGATGGAAGCCTCTTCGTCCACTAAATCTAAAATTAAGATATACTTATGCTGCATCGGATGTTATACTTGAACCTTTGTATGCATAAAAAACAATATATGCGAAGCATAGCAAAGGTATTGTTAAAGCAACATTGGTATTAATTTTAAATAAAGAAGCAGTAAATGGGGGAATAATAGCCCCTCCTACAATCGACATAATGATTAAGGAAGATGCCAATTTTGATCCTTCGCCTAAATTTTTGCAGGATAATGCAAAGATGGTAGGGAACATGATCGATTGACAAAAATACACCATCATTAAAGCCACAACTGCGGTTATTCCACCACCCAACATGGCGATAATTAATGAAACAACGGCTCCTATGGCATACAAGCCTAATATTTGATTAGACTTATATCGTCCCATCAGGAATGTGCCTAAGAACCGACCTAATAAAAATAAAATAAAAGCGAATGAGGCATGAAAGCTTGCCATTTGGGTAGCCGACATCCCGGATGAAATTTGATATATTTTCTCAACAATCCATAAGTTGGTATCAGGCGCATAATCAAGTTTCAAATCAACAAAATTGCCCCAAAGAGTAACTTGAGCACCAATGTTTAAAAATTGGGCAATGATTCCCAATACTAAATATTTATGCTTGAGTAAGTCTTTAATTCGCACATTTGAGTCCTGATCTTCGGCAGATTTTATTTCAGGCATTTTTGTAAGCGCGAATAAAATGGCTACAAAAGTTACGACACAACCTATGATTAAATAGGGACTTTGAACGGATGCTGCATGGGCTGTACGAATGGCTTCAGATTCAGCTATTGGCATGGCCGCTAACACTTCCCTACTATATTCCTTATCAGAGAAAATGAAAAATCCACCGATGACGGGGCCTAAAATGATACTCATTCCATTAAAGGATTGCGCAAAATTTAATCGAAAATCACCTTTAGCAGGATCACCTAATACGGTTACATACAAATTAGCAGCTGTTTCCAAAAAGGCGATGCCACTAGCAATCATAAATAGGGCAATCAGGAAGAATGAATATGATCTTACATCAGCCGCAGGATAAAAAAGGAAGGCCCCTGCAGCATACAAGACTAGACCAAGAAGTATTCCCATTTTGTAGCCATATTTCCGCATCACGATTCCTGCAGGTAAAGCCATGACAAAATAGCCTAGGTAGAATGCTGTTTCTACGATATTCGCTTGCCAGAGTTGTAAATCCAGCGCCGTTTGAAATTGTTTGACTAATGTCCCATTTAAACTATTTGCAAGGCCCCAAAGGAAAAACAAACTTGTCACAAGTATTAAAGGAATGGTATAATTGGTTTTGCTGTCAGCCTGAACATGAACGGAGTTCTGTTCTGAAGATGGTAATGCCATGTGAATAAGTTTAGTAGGTAAAGTCAAAAGTCCTTTCAATTTACCTTCTTTTTTCCTTAATTTTAAAACACTTAACAAACTAAATCTATTTCATGAAATTACTGCTATCCCTATTCGCTTGTCTTTATTCATTTGTTGCTTTAGCCCAATTAAAAAGTCCTGACGAATTTTTAGGATATCAACTCGGAACACGATTTACCTACCATTACCAGTTGGTTGAGTATTGCAAACATGTGGCCTCACAGCGTCCTTCCATGGCTCGTTGGCATTCTTACGGGAAAACAAACGAAGGACGTGAATTGGGTATTTTGACTTTATCGAATCCACATTTATTACCCAAATTAGATGAGGTGAAATTTATTCACCAGCAAGTTATAGAAGGTAAAAAACAAGCAAGCAAGGATTTGCCTGTTATCATTAATTTGTCGTTTAATGTACATGGTAATGAAGCGGCAGGTTCAGAAGCGGCCTTGGGTGCGATTTATGATTTGGTGAAAGAAGGTGGTCTTTTAATAAATTCAACCAAAGATTTTGTTGTCTTAATGGACCCTTGCATTAATCCGGATGGTCGGGATGCTTATGTAACTCAATACAATCGTCGGAATTTTACAGCGGGCGGAAATGCAGACCCCAATGACCAAGAGCATTTTGAAGGTTCAACCTCGGGTCGCTATAATCACTTTTCTTTTGATTTAAATCGTGATTGGGTTTGGCAAACGCAGGTTGAGACGAAACAACGATTAGCCTTTTATCAGTCTTGGTTACCTATGGTACATGCGGATTTCCATGAGCAAAGCTTCCAGCATTCCTACTATTTTCCGCCGGCAGCTAAACCGTATATGAAGTTTATTTCTAATTCAACTTTGGCATTGCAATCATCTGTTGGTCAGTCATTTGCAAAATTATTTGATCATAATAAATGGCCTTATTTTACCTCAGAAATTTATGATTTGTTTTATCCAGGTTATGGTGATACTTATCCAGTATTAAATGGAGCCTTGGGAATGACTTTGGAACAAGGTGGTATTCGCGGGGGCTTACAGGCTCAAAAATCGAATGGGGATACGATACGTTTGGTTGATCGTGTGCGTCATCATCGTGCTTTAGCTGTCAATTTGGTGGAATGGTCGCTAAATAATAATGAACAGGTAAAGGCTAGTTTCTATCAAAATCATGCGAATGCACGAATTACGCCAACTAATCTTTACAAATCTTATCTAATACCTCAAGTTGAAATAGTTAAATCAGCAGAATTGATTCGTTTGTTAAAATCCAATCGCATTCAATTAAGCCAACTGGACAAGGACGGTTCATTTAATGCTTTCTCATATCAGGATCAAAAAAATCAAGTATATAAAGCAAATGCAGGTGATTTGCTCATATCAGCGTATCAATCTGCGGCACCGATGATTCAAGCATTGTTGGACCCTACCCCGGTTTTAGAGGATTCTTTAACCTATGATATCACAGCATGGAATTTATTCCAATTACATGGAATTCGCGCCTATGGAATTAAGGAGCGTCTGACTGGAGTTGATTACCTGGAAAGTAATGTGTCGAATCAAATAATTGATGAAGCGCATGTAGCCTATGTATTTAAATCAGACGCGAAATCAGTTCAATTTACCAACTCCTTGATTTCCAAGGGTTATTTAGTCGTGTTTAATGATAAACAAGTTCGTTTTGATGGAACGGATTATGGTCCAGGTTACCTTTGGGTACTAAAGAAAAGAGGATCGTGGGCAGCTCTAGCTGAAGCTGCAAATTCGGCTCATATTCCATTGAAAGGTATACGCTCGTATCGTTCAGAATCAGGTGCAGATTTAGGTTCTACGCACTTTATACAAGTGAAAACCTCACGCATTGCTGTTGTGGTCGATCCTAATTTTGATGTAAACCAACAAGGTGAATTGGCTTATCATTTGACGAAGAATATGTTGTTGAATCCTAGTTTTGTTCCGTTAACACAGCTTTTTCGTGCGAATTTAAATGATTATAGCCATATCATATTCCCAAATGGGAAGTCGGCAGAACTTGCAAAAAGCCAACAAACCCTATTGGATGATTATGTAAAGAAAGGTGGACAGGTCATTCTTTTTGAAAAGGCTGCTAGTTTCCTTTCTGATAAGGAAATTACGCTTGTTGAGAAAGATCTGAAGGATAGTTTAGTGAATCAAACATCATATGAAGATTCTGAGCGACATGAAATTTCGAAAACGTTGACCGGTAATTTATTGGTAGGCCAAATGGAAAAATCACATCCTTTAGCTTTTGGTATCAATCAAGACCAAATAATTATTTTGAATCAAGCAGACCGATTGATAAAGCCTCATACCCTATGGAAATCGATTGTCAAAACAAATAACTCCACTCAGATTTTCGGATTTGTGGGTAATCAAGTTAAAAAACAGGTTAATAACAGTTTGTGGATGGCTAATTACGGTTTAGGTGCTGGAAATTATATTTGGTTTGGTTTTAATCCATTATTCCGTGCGATTCCAACACAATCCATTAAACTTTTTGAAAATGCACTCTTATACCATGCGAATTAAACTTATCCTGATTTTGTTGGCTTGTGGGTTTCAATATTCATTTAGTCAAACAATTAAGCCCGTCTACCCTATCCCGAGTGCAAAGCAATTAGCTTGGCAAGAATTGTCCTATTATGGATTTGTTCATTTTAACATGAACACGTTTACGAATGTAGAATGGGGTGAAGGAAAGGAAGATCCCAAATTATTTAACCCAACTGCCTTGGATTGTAATCAATGGGTTCGCATTGCAAAAGCTGCTGGGATGAAAGGTTTGATATTGACCGCCAAACATCATGATGGTTTTGCTCTTTATCCGTCAAAATATACAGACCACTCCGTTGTGAAATCCCCTTGGAAAAATGGTAAAGGTGATGTGGTTCGCGAATTATCCAATGCGTGTAAACGCTATGGGTTAAAATTAGGGATCTATTTGTCTCCTTGGGATCGTTTTCACCCTGCCTATGGAACGGATGATTATAACCAGGTATATGCCAATATGCAAAAAGAGCTTTTGACTCAATATGGTCCTATTTTTGAATTTTGGTATGATGGTGCCAATGGTGAGGGTCCTAATGGGAAAATGCAGGTGTATGATTGGAAATTGTTTCATTCGATGGTCAATAAATATCAACCGAATGCTGTCCAGTTTTCAGATAATGGTCCCGACATTCGTTGGGTTGGGAATGAACGCGGTTATTCTTACGAAACGATGTGGTCCCCAATTAATAAAGATGAGATTTATCCGGGTTATCCTAAGTTTGACGACTACCGACAAGGACAAGAAAATGGAAGCCATTGGGTTGCTCCTGAGGTAGATGTGAGTCTTAGACCAGGCTGGTATTATCACCCTGATCAAGACAATAAAGTAAAGAGTGCTGATTCCCTGATGCGTATTTACGTGGCCTCCGTTGGTCGCAATGCCAATTTATTAATTAATATTCCCGTTGATACCCGTGGATTAATTCATCCCAATGATTCAGCAGCATTGATGGGTTTGAAATCGCTAATGAATACCGGCTTGAAAAGTCTGCGTAAAAAGTCGGACGGTATTCAAGTTTCTAGTTCTTTGAAGGGTTTTGGAGCTGACAAATTATGCGATGTAAGTCCCCGTACTTTTTGGGCGGCTAAAGTTTCGGATACGTCACCTCGCCTAACGTGGTCTTTAGCTGATGCTCGATTAATTAATGCTATTCAAATGCAGGAACCCATTGCTTTAGGTCAGCGCGTTAAGCGTTTTGAAGTTAAATTGGTCGATCAACAAGGAAAAACTGAGGTTTTACAGGGGTATACGATTGGAAACAAGCGCATCTTGACATTTAAAGCGCGTAAACTAAAAAGCATCCAAGTGGATTTCATGGATGCTCGTGGACAAGTACTCTTGTCAAATTTTGATTTGCTATATCTTACTTCAACACATAACGAATCGCTGTACCACTAAATGTATAGCCATTCGCGTCTTTTGTTGTGTAAACTTGATATTTAATATCCATTAAAGCTGAGGCGCCTAACTCTTCAGCTTTGGCTACCATTTTATCGAGGATTTCTTTTTTCTTATTTTGATGAATGCCTCGATTGAGCATTTTGCCATTCTCAGTCTGATTTAATGTCAATGGAACTTCATCTGAAAAAGAAATAAGTTCTATTACGGCATAACTTTGTTTAGGCTGCTCATTGAAATAGAAGATATCAATTGCATACTTGATAGGAATTTCAAATCCCAAGCCATCATGTCGCTCCGTTCCCCCATCTTTGTAATTTGGACTATAGTACGTACTCGGTTGTACATGTTTTGAACAACTGAGTACTGTGCTTATCAGTAGGATTCCTACTGCGTATTTAGATGCTTTCTGAATCATAAATCAAAACTTTCTCCCAAAGTTCTTTGCAATCATCGATGAATTTTAAGTGAATGGGATGTGTTTGGTAAACATCGTGTCCAGCTTCCTCTTCGAAAGTGGTTAATAAACAATAATCGTAAGAACGATCAATGACTGGACGATCAGTTTTAGCAGGTTTTCCTACGCTGAATACATCGACTGTTTCTACTTCAGCAAGTGAACTAACACCTGCTTCGAATTTTTGGATATCTGCTTCGGATAATCCCTTTTTTAACCAAAAGTTTACTACGTGTACGAACATTAGTTGGATAATTTAACTTGAGTAATAATTTCTTTTAACTTGTTCCCAAGCGCATCAGATCCTTCTGCTAACGGCATTCGAACCTGACCTTGAATCATACCTTGTAATGAAAGGATTTTCTTGACTCCTACTGGATTGCCTTCTTCATATAAGTAAGGATCAATGGTTAAGAATGCAGCCAATGCTTTTTGTGCTGTTTTGTAATCTCCTGTCAATGCTGCGTGAATCATATCGGTAAATTGACGTGGAAATGCATTCGCAATGACTGACATAACACCTACTCCTCCGATTGAAATAATAGGCACTGCTTGAACATCGTCACCCGAAATCAATAAGAAGTCTTCCGGCTTATGAAAAGCGATTTCCATGCATTGTTCAATGATGCATGATGCTTCTTTAATACCGATGATGTTTTGATGCTCGGCTAAAGTTAAAACGGTTTCTGCCGACATATTAATACCTGTTCTTCCAGGAATATTATACATAATGACAGGAACTGGGCAAGCATCTGCAATAGCTTGATAATGTGCAATGACGCCACGCGCACTTGGTTTATTGTAATAGGGACAAACCGACAAGATTGCATCGATGCCTGAAAAATCAGTCTCTTTAATTTGCTTTATAAGATTCTCAGTATTGTTTCCACCCAATCCATAAACGATAGGCAGATTACGAGAATTGCTCGATTGAATCGTTGAAACAATTTGTTTTTTCTCATCTGCTGTAGTCGTTGCAGATTCGCCTGTGGTTCCTTGAACAACAAGATAATCTACTCCACCTTGGCTTACATGAGCAATAAGTTTTTCTAATCCTATCCAATCGATGGAACGGTCTGCCAACATCGGTGTTACTAATGCTGGAGCAACGCCATGAAATTTAGGTAATGGTTGTGATTGCATACATTATGAAAGAAGCGCTAAAAAGTCTTCTTCGCTTAGAATTTTGATATTTAATTGATTTGCCTTCTCCAATTTAGCAGGCCCCATGTTATTGCCAGCCACTAAATAATCTAGTTTGGATGAAATACTGGAAACTACTTTTCCGCCATTGGCTATAATTTTAGCCTTTAGTTCATCTCGTTCAAAGTTTTCAAAGACTCCCGAAATTACGAAACTTTTTCCGACTAAGGCCTGCCCTTCCAAGACTATTTCTTGGATTTCTTCAGATAATTGTACGCCTGAGTTTCTTAATTTATCGATGAATTGGATATTTTCATTTTCTTCAAAGTATGCTTGAATGCTCAATGCGATACGGTCTCCAATTTCTGGTACCGCGATAAGATCCTCGTATGTGGCATTCTGCAAATCTTCGATTCGATGAAATGCTAAGACTAATTTTTCTGCAATAGTTGCTCCAACATGCCTTATTCCTATTCCGAATAGTACTTGTCGGAAAGGTACTTGTTTCGATTTTTCAATCGAAGTAAGAATGTTGGAAATGGATTTTTGCTGAAAACCATCCAATCCCAAGAAACTTGTTTCATTTAAATCATATAGATCGGCAGCATTGTGGATAATCCCTTTTTCAACTAACAAATCAATGGTTTCCGTCCCTAAATTTTCAATATTTAAGGCTTTTCGTTGGATAAAATGCTCGATTCTCCCTTTGATTTGAGGTGGACAATGTGAGTCATTTGTACAATAATGATTCGCTTCCCCTTCTTCACGAATTAATGCTTGATTACAAGCTGGACAAAGTGATGGGAATTCGAATTTGATTGCATTTGGTAATCGTTTGGATGCATCAATACCTGTGATTTTGGGTATAATCTCGCCACCTTTTTCAATAAAAACCGTATCGTTTTCATGTAGATCAAGGCGTTCCATTTCATTCGCATTGTGAATAGATGCGCGCTTGATAACCGTACCAGCCAAATAAACAGGGTGTAAATTAGCTACAGGAGTCACATTCCCAGTCCTTCCTACTTGGTAGGATACACTCTCTATTTTTGTATGAGCAATTTCAGAAGGATATTTGTAAGCGATTGCCCACCTAGGTGATTTTGCCGTATATCCTAACCGTTCTTGTTGGCCTAAATCATTGATTTTAATGACAATACCATCCGTATTCAAGGGTAAATCGTGACGTTTTTCTTCCCAATCTGCTATGTATTGGATAACCTCGTCTATGCTTCCACACTTTCTATAGGTGTTGGAAACGGGGAATCCGTTTTTTTCCATTAAAAGCAATCCTTCTTCATGCGTTTGAAATGGAATTTCATTTCCTAAATATGCATACACAAAACAATCCATGTTTCGTTGGGCCACAATGCTCGAATCTTGCATTTTGAAAGTTCCGGATGCTGCATTTCGAGGATTGGCAAGGGGGGCTTCTCCTTTGGCTATCTTTTCTGCATTTATTTTATCAAACGAACTGATTGGCATATATCCCTCTCCTCGTACTTCAAATGTTTTTGGGAATTCGTTTGAAGAGATATGTTGAGGTATACTGCGGATGGTCTTCACATTGTTCGTAATATCATCTCCTCGAGTTCCATCTCCCCTGGTTACGCCTTTGATTAATTTGCCATTTTCATACCAAAAAGATAGCGCTACCCCATCAAACTTTAACTCGCAAACATATTCGTATTTTTCATCTGCTAATACTTTTTGTATGCGCTCATCAAAGTCCTTTAAATCTTGTTCATTATACGTGTTTCCGAGTGAAAGCATGGGAAACTGATGCGTTACGGATTGGAATGTCTTGGTGATTGTTCCTCCCACATGTTGCGTAGGACTGTTTGGTAACGCGAATAATGGATTTTCAAATTCAAGCTTCTGAAGTTCGGCAAGCAGTTTGTCGAAGGCTTCATCGGTAATTAAACTCTCATTTAATTGATAATATGCATGATTATAGTGATTGATTTGATCCACCAAATCCTGCATCTTTTGTTGAATATCCATGTTCAATAAATTAACGTACAAAGTTAATCCTTATCTCATCAGAAATAAACCTTAGCAAATATTTTTATACCTTTGTTGAATGGAAAAATTAATCATCGCACCCTCAATTTTGGCAGCTGATTTTGCCAACTTAGCTCAAGAAACAAACATGTTAAATGATTCTGCTGCGGCATGGATTCATATTGATGTGATGGATGGTGTATTTGTTCCTAACATTTCATTTGGTTTTCCTGTTTTGGAAGCTATTCGTAAGCATACAACAAAATTCCTGGATTGCCATTTGATGATTGAAAAGCCGGAACGTTATATCG
>DKIP01000003.1:0-3740 GCA_002454335.1 Cytophagaceae bacterium UBA6715
TGAATGACATCTGTTAAGGACTGAAAAGGATCCGGTCTTTCGATGGGATTCGGGTGAACGAGGTAGGATTTCGAAGGTTTAAACTGACGCAGCATTTGCTTGATGCGTTTGCTGACAAAGGATTTTCCGAAGTGCAGGTGAAAATCTGCTTGGTAATTAGGCCAAATCGCTTCATTGGCCAATAATAAGTCATGATGAAGTTCACATGCTGCTGGTAAATTCGCTGTTGCATCGCCGAGAACGGGTATCCCTTTTATCGCTAATTGCTCGAAAAGTTTATTTTCTACCTGATCGAAAGGGCGTTGACCTACGGTAATTAAGATTTTTTGACCGCTAACGTCTTGGAGCAGGCTTTTATCCCAAGTAAAAACTTGATTCAAAGGTCGCAAAGCTGCTGTGCTTGTTCGAACGGGTAGCTCCTCACCTTTTGATGGATAGAACGGTTCGGCAATTGGGATGTTCATGTGCACAGGGCCTTGTGGAAAATTGATAGCATGTTGGACCAATTGATGCGTTTTAAATGCCTCAAAGGATTCAAAATGCTTCACATGTTTGCCGTATAACTGATTTTGGTAAATGGTTTGGCCATCCCATTGTCCGATCCATTCAGCGGGTCGGTCGGCGGTCAACACAATCAGGGGGACTTCCTGAAAAAAGGCTTCCACTACTGCCGGTGCAAAATTCAATCCCGCTGAACCTGAGGTACAACATAGGATGACGGGTTTCTTGGATTTTAAGGCTAATCCTAAACCAAAAAATCCTGCTGAACGTTCGTCGGCAATCGAATAGCAACGAAATCCGCCGTGGCGTACAATTGCCAACATAATCGGTGCATTTCGGGAACCAGGGCATATAACTGCTTCATTTACACCTTGTTGGTGTAAATCATCAATCAAATCCACAAGTCCTGTTGGGTAGGCCATAGCAAAAAAAAGCCTCATAAGAGGCTTTTAAAATTATCCAAGATAAGTTTTTAATGCTTTGCTACGTGAAGTATGACGGAGTCTGCGAATCGCTTTCTCTTTGATCTGTCTTACGCGTTCACGTGTCAAATTGAATTTCTCACCGATTTCCTCGAGTGTCATCGCATGCTCGCCATTTAATCCAAAGTAAAGCGTTACTACGTCCGCTTCACGTTGTGTTAATGTAGATAGCGCACGTTGAACTTCTCTACGCAAAGAGTCGTTGATCAATCCTGAATCCGGTTTGTCTTCTGAATCATTTTCAAGGACGTCTAATAAGGAATTTTCTTCTCCTTGTACGAAAGGTGCATCCATAGAAACATGGCGACCTGAGATTTTCAAGGTATCAACAACCTCACCTGTGGAAATTTCCAAAACTTCGGCTAATTCTTCAGGAGATGGTTCACGCTCAAATTTTTGTTCCAATTCCGAGAAAGTCTTTGAGATTTTGTTCAAAGAACCGACACGGTTTAAGGGTAAACGAACGATACGGGATTGTTCTGCTAATGCTTGAAGGATCGATTGGCGAATCCACCATACTGCATAGGAGATAAATTTAAATCCACGTGTTTCATCGAAACGTTGTGCTGCTTTAATCAAACCTAAGTTACCTTCGTTGATTAAATCGCCTAAGCTCAATCCTTGGTTTTGGTATTGTTTCGCTACCGAAACCACAAAACGTAAGTTGGCCTTTGTTAAACGCTCCAACGATAATTGATCCCCATCACGGATTTTCTGCGCGAGGATTACCTCTTCATCCGGAGTTAATAAATCGACTTTACCGATTTCCTGCAGGTATTTATCAAGTGATTGACTTTCCCTGTTGGTAATTTGTTTGCTAATTTTTAGCTGTCTCATAGGATCTTACAACAGATTGAATGGGCAAAAGGTTTCGCTTTTGCCCATTAATTGAAAATATTACTCCGCTTGTGCGGGAGCTTCTGGTTTTGGTAAAAGAACTTTGGCAGATAAACGGAATTTGCCCGTTTTCTTATCTACCTCAACTAATTTTACTTTCACTTTATCACCTTCTTTGAAAACGCCGTCCATCGTATCGATACGATCCCAAGAGATTTCAGAGATGTGTAATAAACCGTCTTTTCCTGGAAGGAATTCAACGAATGCACCAAAAGCTTGGATATTCTTCACTTTTCCTTCGTAAACCTCTCCTACTTCTGGAACGGTTACGATGTTTTTCACCATACGAACAGCGTGAGCCATCGCTTCGCCGTTAGAAGAGAAGATGCTTACGTATCCACCGTCTTCTTTTTCTTCAATCGTTACCGTAGCACCTGATTGTTTTTGGATATCTTGAACGACTTTACCACCTGGTCCGATTACCGCACCGATTTGGTCTTTCATGATTTTGATAACCGTCGCACGAGGTGTTTGTGGTTTGAAATCTTCACGAACAGCCGGCATCGCTTTCTTCATCTCGTTCAAGATGTGTAAACGACCTTCTTTTGCTTGTGTTAACGCTTCTGCCAAAACTTCGTATGACAAACCTTGAACTTTGATGTCCATTTGGCAAGCTGTGATACCATTTTCTGTACCAGTCACTTTAAAGTCCATATCGCCCAAGTGATCTTCATCACCTAAGATATCCGACAATACGGCATATTTTCCTGTTTTTGAATCGGAGATCAATCCCATCGCGATACCGGAAACAGGCGCTTTGATTTGAACACCTGCATCCATTAAGGCTAAAGTACCCGCACAAACAGTTGCCATCGAAGATGAACCATTTGATTCTAAGATATCTGAAACAACACGTAATGTATAAGGAAATTGCTCCATTGGAGGCAATACTTTCTTAATTGCACGCATGGCCAAATTACCATGACCTACTTCACGACGTCCTACGCCACGGTTTGGCTTTACCTCACCGGTTGAGAAACCTGGGAAGTTGTAGTGCAACATGAATTTATTGTAACCTTGTGTCATCGGTTGGTCGATGATTTGCTCATCCATCTTCGTACCCAAGGTAACGGTTGTCAACGATTGTGTTTCACCACGTGTAAACACGGAAGAACCGTGTGGAGTAGGTAAATAATCTACTTCACAAGTGATTTGACGGATTTCGTTCAATTTACGACCATCTAAACGGTAGCGCTCTTGCAATACCAATTGGCGTGCTGCTTCTTTTTCGATATCGTGAAGATAAACTTTCGCTAAAGAAATGTTTACGGTATGATCTTCGGGTAAGGAAGCGATGAACTCATCTACGATTGCCTTGAAAGCTGCTTTACGCTCTTCTTTCTTTGGATTAGCTTGTTTTGCGACGGCTAAATATTTGTCGTAGTAGTTTTTCCACAATTCAGCACGTAACTCTTCGTCATGTGTTTCATGTGAATATGCGCGTTTTTCTGTTTTACCGCAAGCAACGGTTAATTCGTTTAGTGCTTGGCATTGTAACTTGATTGCATCGTGTGCGATACGTAAAGCTTCTAACATTTCTGTTTCAGAAACCTCATCGCCTTCGCCTTCCACCATCAAAATATCGTTCGCATTAGCTGCAACGATTAATTCTAGGGAAGCACCCGCTAATTCGCTTACGCTTGGGTTAACTTTATATTCTCCGTTGATTTTCGCAACGCGAACTTCTGAAATAGGACCATTGAATGGAATATCAGATACTGCCAAAGCAGCAGCAGCAGCTAATCCTACAAATGCATCTGGTAAAACCTCCGCATCTGCTGAGATTAAATTGATCAACACTTGTACATCCGCATGGTAATCATCTGGGAAAGTTGGGCGCAAAGCGCGGTCAACTAAACG
>DKIP01000003.1:3840-5869 GCA_002454335.1 Cytophagaceae bacterium UBA6715
TGGACGCAAATTTTTCTTGATAATCAACTGATAAAGGAAGGAAATCAACGCCTTCTTTGGCCTCTTTGTTTGCTACAACGGTAGCGAGCAGCATCATATTTCCCGACTTGATAACAACAGATCCATCCGCTTGCTTGGCTAACTTGCCAGTTTCAATTTGGATTTCCTTGCCATCAGGCATTGAAATATGCTTTGTAATGATGTTAAATGACATACGTTTCGGAATAAATTTTCACGCAACCTTGCGTGAGTAGAATGTTTGTTTGATGAATTCAAACGGGGTAAAAAGAAATAAAACAGGGCTCCTAAATGAAAGGAACCCTGCTTGTATTTATTTACGAATACCTAATTCAGCAATGATCGCACGGTAACGTGAGATATCAGTACGAGTTAAATAATCAAGTAAACGACGACGCTTACCTACTAATTTCAAAAGTCCTAAGCGTGTGCTATGGTCTTTCTTGTTTTTCTTAAGGTGCTCAGTCAAATGATTGATTCTGAATGTGAATAACGCAATTTGCGACTCAGCAGAACCAGTATCGATTTTTGACTTTGCTTTCCCTTTTGATTCGAAAATCGTTTGTTTTACTTCGGGTGACAAATACATCTTTTACCAGTTTATAAAGTTTGAAAAATTAATTCGCAAAAGTACATAGAATTGTCGGAACGAGCAAATGCTAGCTTGAATATTTCTGCTGTCGTGTTTTCCAACTTTTCATACGTTCCCAAAGAACTCGATAGAAGTCGGATTCGAACAGTCTGGAATCATTTAGCGCGATTTTTAAGAAATACATCCCAATGATCGTTAAGATGCTATTGGATATCCATGCGCCAATCTCCACAAGCACCTTCCCTTCTTTCGCCATTTTGTCTCCTTGTTGCGTTAAGATATACATTAAAATAAAGAAAGACACCGCTACAACAACGGGCACTCCAAATCCACCTTTTTTAATAATTGCTCCCAAGGGTGCACCAATCAAGAACATAACTAAGATGGCAAGGGATGTCGTAAACTTTTTATGCCATTCTAATCGCGTGGTTTTGAGTTTGTCTTGACGTGTTTCTAAAGAAGTCAAGTTAGTCTGCGCGAATGTCTGCATGTTTTGCACTTGCTGAATCGCGATATCCATGGGATCGCGGGCTGTTTTTTCCGCTAATCCTTTCTTTAGTCGGCCTGTTACCCATTTCGTATTTTTAACTACTCTCAGGGATTGATTGATTGGCTTGTGGAAATACATGAAATTTGGGCCAATGGAGCGAATGAAGCCTGATTTCATGATGCGCATTGTACGGCGAAGCGAATCTTCATCGGCTTGTAACTGGATATTATTGCGCATGATTTCGTAATGTGCGAATTGGCTTTCTTCGGTTTTATGAAGGTCAAAGGCGTCCAATGACATCACGATTTTACTCTTATTAAAATGATGTACTGCCAAGTCGGATGCATCTAGATTGCTACCTCGGTCGGCATCTTCCACATAATCTTTCCCATTAAACAATTCGAATACCAAATACTTCTTGCCATACATCGTGTACATTAAACCGGAGTCGGCCAAAGTCACATGTCGGTTTCCATCATTGTGCGTATGATCGTAAATGATTAAGGACTTTAACGTTTTATTGTCGGGGTACTTTTTGGCCACCTTAATCGCATATCCAGGTAAGTCGGAGTAAAAAATCCCCTCTTTGATATTCAAGGTCGTTTTGGTGGTTTTGATATCATATAAGAGCCCCCAGCCTTTCAGGTTGGCCCATGGCATGGCGACATTATTAAACCAAAACATGAAAGCCGATAACAAAATGGCGACGATCATGATGGGTCTAAAAACGCGGAATATGGAAATCCCGGCACTTTTGAGCGCTGTTAGTTCAAAGTTTTCGCCCAATTTCCCAAAGGTCATCAACGACGAAAGCAATACAGAAAGCGGTAAGGCTAGTGGTAAGGTGATGAGCGAAAAATAGAAAAATAGTTCGATATAGACGCCCACGCCAAGGTCTTTGCCAAAAAGGTCAGCAAAGTAGAACAAGA
>DKIP01000048.1:0-45846 GCA_002454335.1 Cytophagaceae bacterium UBA6715
ACTAATTGCCCTTGTAAGTGTGTGGATAATTCCGTGATTTGTAAGCCTTTGGCAGCTAGCATTCCCACGATTTCATCGCAATAGGTTTTAGATTCTGCTGCTTTTTGCAAATCGATGCAACGTGAATCCCAGGAAGGAATTTGCACGCCTTTGTATCCTAACGATGCCACCCAAGTCGTGATGCTATCCAAAGAATTGAAGGGAGCTTCATCCCCCATAAATTGTGCCAAAAATATCGCTGGCCCTTTGATCGTTTTCATAATAGTTAATGGTTTAGATTTTGACCCACTTTTGTGCGCGTGTCGAATCCAAGATGCGCTCACAAATTAATAACTCGCGGTATCCGTCGGCGAACGTTGGGTATTTAGGATTTTCCGGTTGCTTACCTGACTCAACAGCCGCGTAAACCTCCTTGAATAATTGCTTCGATGTATCCGAGAATCCTTCGTTGTGACCTCCTGGGAATGTCATTAACGCAGATGCTTCTGGATAGGCCAACGATGGATCTCGCATCAAGACTTGGTTCGCTTGATCACGGTTACCAATCCAAATTTCATTTGGCGCCTCCGAGTTGAAAGCAAATGTTTTGTTGGATCCCGAAATCTCTAATTTCAATTGATTTTTACGACCCGCCGAAACCTGCGATACCGTCACACAACCGCGGTTCCCGTTGTCGAAACGCAATAATACGTTCGCATGATCCTCCGTGTTAATATGGACATCCGCATAATCTTCCGGTTGCAACATTTTGCCTGAATAGGTTTCTACGGGCTTCAAAGGCTTTTTACGCACCTTGTGAACGGTGTTGAAATCAGCCATTACTTCGACAGTTTTCAAGCCTGTGATGTATTCAATCACATCCAATAAGTGAGAACCGATATCGGCAATCGCACGAGAATCTCCTGATTTATCAGGTTCTAAACGCCAGTTGTAATCCGTGTTGTAAAACAACCAATCTTGTAAATAGCTCCCTATGATTGAATAAATTTCACCCAAATCGCCTTTCTCGCGCATGGTTTTCATTTGACGTACCAAAGGATAATAACGCAGGTTGAAGTGAACCGCATTCACTAAACCTGTCTTTGCTGCTAATTCTACTAATTCTTCAGCTTCATGTAAATCTTTGGCCAAAGGTTTCTCACAAACCACGTGCTTGCCAGCTAGTAAAGCGGCTTTGGATTGCGAATAGTGCAAGAAGTTGGGTGTACAAATGTGCACGCACTGAATGTCTTCTTGTTTTAATAAGTCTTCGAAAGTGTACCAACGGCCGATGCCCAATTGCTTTGCTTTGGCTTCTGCCAACTCAATGTTTACTTCACACAATGCAGCAACGTCGATATTAGGTAAGCGACGAAGCGCTTCGATGTGTGCGGGTCCGATAAATCCGGTACCTACGATACCTACTTTAATTTTAGTCATAATCTATTAAATTTCGAATTTTGTCCATTTATTCTGGTTGTCTTTGGCCGAACGAACCACGTTCTCAATGAATGCCATCCCCATAATACCCTCCTCAATGCCTGGGAAATCATACATCGGATCTTGTGGCTTGCCTGCCCAGCGTGCGCGTACCGCAAAAGCGAAGTTGCGGTAAATATTCGCGAATGTCTCTACATAGCCTTCCGGGTGTCCCGCTGGTTGGCGAGAATGTGCATTCGTTGCCGCTGATAAATTCCCAACAGCCGTACGAATCGTTCTCGCACCTTCATCGCGTGTTCGGAAAGTCAAGGTATTGGGCTCCATTTGATGCCAAGTAATACCTGCTTTGCTTCCATAAATACGGAAATTGAAGTCATTTTCTTCGCCGTTACAGATTTGGGAGCAATGTAGAACACCTTTCGCGCCATTATTATAATGTAACAAAATGTTCCCATCGTCATCCAATAAGCGACCCTCAACGAAAATCGTCAAATCCGCACAAAGTTCTGTGATGTGCAATCCCGTGATGTATTCAATTAAATTCTCGCAATGGGTACCAATATCCCCAATAGCCCCTGCGGCTCCACAACGCTCTGGGTCGGTACGCCATGCTGCTTGTTTTTGGCCGGTAGCTTCTACCAAGTCGATTAACCAACCTTGGGGATATTCCACAATAATCTTGCGAATTTCGCCTAATTGGCCCGAATCTACGAGGTGTTTCGCCTCTTTGACCATCGGGTAAGCTGTATAGTTATGAGTCAAAGCGAAAATCATTCCTGATTTTTCGATGATCTTTTTCAATTCTTTTGCCTCGGCCAGATTTAATGTGGCTGGCTTATCGCAAACGACATGAAATCCATTTTCCAGAGCCATTTTAGCAGCAGGGAAATGCACGTGATTGGGCGTAACAATCGAGACAAAATCCATGCGCTCGCCTTCAGGAAGTTCTTTTTCCTTGAGGATCATCTCCTCGTAAGAACCATAAACGCGGTTCTCTGGAAGATATAAGGCTTCGCCTGTTGCTTTGGATTTTTCAGGATTGGAGCTGAATGCTCCACAAACTAATTCAATTTCGCCGTCTAATTGTGCACCTCTGCGGTGAACGGCTCCGATAAAGGCTTCGGTGCTACCACCGATCATGCCCATTTTTAATTTTCTTCCTCGCCGACTCGCTGCGGTTGTGGATGTTCCACCTTGGATCATATGTTGATAGATTTAGATTGTCACAAAAATAGGGCTTAATTTGATTAAATTACCCTTTAATGGGTCCAGATTTTTGAAAAATTTTCAAAATAAATCGCATTTGTCGGTGGAATTCAAAAATCTTTTCGTTTTTTTGGTACGATTTTTCCAATGTTGAATTTAATTTTTTTAAGATTACTAATTCTCTAAACATTTAACTAAAACTAAACTATTATGAATCAAACTGTTAATGCCAATCGTTTATTTTTGGCGTCCTGTTTTGCACTCATCACGACTTCCATGGCTTTTGGAATACGTGCTGGGGTTTTAACTCAATTGGGTGTCGACTTTCAATTGGACAACGAACAATTAGGCTACGTAAACCAAATGGCGTTTTTAGGTTTCCCTATTGCCATGATCATCGGAGGTCCTTTGTACAATGTCTTAGGGCCAAAGAAAATTATTTGGGTAGCATTCTTTACACATGTTATTGGTCTTGTTATGACTATTTTTGCCGGTGGTTTCTGGTCATTGTTATTGTCGACATTCTTTGTTGGCTTTGGTAATGGAACCGTGGAAGCTGCTTGTAATCCGATGATTTCGGATATGTTTGAAGGAAAAGAGAAGACTAAAATGTTGAATCGTTTCCATATGTGGTTCCCTGGAGGTATTGTTATTGCAACACTTTTATCGCAATACATGACAGGTGCTAACATGGGCTGGCAATTGCAAATCGCAGCTATTTTAGTCCCTGCGGTTATCTATGCGTATTTATTCTTCGGTCAAGCGTTCCCAGAAGCGAAAGTTGAGGGTGGCGCCTCTACAGGCGAAAACTTCAAAGCAATGCTTTCTCCTTTGTATTTATTTATGTTGGCTTGCATGGCCCTGACTGCAATTTCTGAATTCGGTCCTGAGCAATGGATTGGACCTATCATGGGCCAAGCAGGTGCAAGTCCGATGATTATTTTAGCGATTGTTACGGGCTTAATGGCTGTGGGTCGTTATTTCGCAGGACCTATTGTGCATAAATTAGATGCAGGTGGCGTACTTTTAGTATCGGCTATTTTGACTGCGATTGGTGTTTATTTGATGAGTTCTGCAACTGGAAATATGGTGTATATTTCGGCAATTATTTTTGCCTTAGGTGTATGTTATTTCTGGCCAACGATGATTGGGTATGTAGCTGAAAATATTCCATTAACAGGTGCTTTTGGTCTTTCGATCATGGGTGGTATGGGAATGTTTGCAACGTCAATTTTCCAACCGATTATTGGAAAATGGTTGGATTCGAATACCGCTGAAGCTTCAAAAACCTTGACAGGTGATGCGGTTGCATTAGCTGCTGGTCAAGCGACAATGGCACAAATGGTATTGTTTCCGGCGATTTTGATCGTGGCATTTGCTGGTTTGTATTTCTTCGGAAAGAAAGCAAAGCACGCTTAATCAATTCCTTGATAATTTTGAAAAGGGAGCTTCGGCTCCCTTTTTTTTGTCCCAAATTCCGCATAGCTTTGGCAATCCTCCCAGGTTTGCCAAAGCTAGGTTATGCGGTATTTGTTTTTTTGTTTGTTCTTGATTGCCTGTAAACCCAATTACAATGTTGATCCATCCCAAGTGGAAAAAGTTTTGCGTGCGCAAGAAAAAGAATATTCTGAAACCAAGATTTTAGGCGAAACCCGCCTTGGGAATTTTGAAATCACCCTCGCCAAAGAAACCCCCTTACACCGCATTAATTTTGTTCGCTTAGTGAAGATGGGTTATTTCACCGACCGTCATTTTTATCGGAATGTCTATGAAATCGGCATGCAGGGTGGGGGAGAGTTTGCCGATCGTTTGGCCTATTTAGTTCCAGCGGAATATCCTGATCATCTGAAACCTGAACGCGGGACGATTGCCATGGCACGATACGATGAAGGAAACCCGGAAAAAGCATCTTCTCCTACGGAATTTTTTATCGTTACCAATACAGAACAAGCCGCCCGATTTTATAAGCAATATGTCGTTTTTGGCAAGATTACGAAAGGCTTGGCGGTTATCGATTCGATACAAAAACAACGGTCCTTCGACGAAAAACCAGTGATTCCCGTCAAGTTTACGCTGTCTTTGTTACAGGACGAATAAGGCTCGCGATGCCGGCAAAGGCCATGACCAATAAACAGCCCAAAACATTCAGCCACAAAAAGGCCATCAAATCAATGTACCAGGCATAAATAACGAGGGCTTCGGCAACCAATGCTGCCCAAAATACCTGATTCCCAGAAGTCTTTGGCAAATAAAAGGCACATAAAAATACGCCCAAAATTGTCCCGTAAAACCAGGATCCCAAGATATTCACCACCTCGATTAAGCTTCCCATATTGACCGCAAATTGAGCTACAATCAGACACAGAATTCCCCAGCCGAGTGTAATCAATTTAGAAACCCACCAGTAATGTTGGTTCGAGCCATCCGTATGCATAAAGCGTTGGTAAATGTCCACCATACTCGTGGAAGTAAGCGAACCAAATGCCGAGGCCATGGATCCCATGGAGGCCAACAAAATCATGGCGATTAAAAAGCCGACAATTCCCACAGGAAGGTGGTCCGTAATAAATCGTAAAAAGACATAATTCGTGTCCTGCTCCTCGAAATCAGTGTGCGACTTTTTGATTTCCGTCACCGCCTGACTTCTTAATTCCTTTTGCTTTCCTTGTAATTCTTGTATGGATGATTGCAGTTGGCGAGTCTTAGAAAAATCATTCGATTTTATCGCCCGCACCAGTTCAATTTCCTGCTGTTTTTTTGCCTTAAATACCTGGTGGTGTTCTGTATTAACTTCCTTGTAGTTAGCTTGTTGGCTCCATAATCGCTCCGAATTCTTATTGAAAAATATGGGGGCCTCTTGAAACTGGTAAAAGATGTACACGAAAATACCCACCAACAGAATTAAGAATTGCATAGGGATTTTTAAGAAACCGTTCAATAATAGGCCTTTCTTGCTTGCGGTGGCTGATTGGCCAGAAAGATAACGGCCCACTTGACTTTGGTCTGTACCAAAATATGAAAGCTGTAGAAAGAATCCTCCGATGATCCCCGACCAAATATTATAGCGATTATTGATGTCGAACTTCCAGTCGATCAAGTTGATCTTACCCATTTTCCCCGCAATAAGTAAGGATTCATGCACGCCAATTTCCTCAGGTAATTGTTGGATGATGAGGACTGCTGCTAAGATCATGCCGGCAAGTACCACCGACATCTGTAGCATTTGGGTGTATGAAATGGCTTTGGAACCACCTAACATACAATAGGTTGTCACGAGCGTTGCCGTAAGTGCATTGGTCCAAGATAAATTCCAACCTAATAAAGTGGACAAAATAATGGATGGGGCAGCTATGGTTACACCGGTAGATAATGCGCGCGGTATTAAGAACAATAAACTTGTTAGTATACGGGTTTTCGAATCAAAACGCTGTTCGAGAAATTGGTAAGCCGTGTAAACTTTTAGTCGGTAGTAATTAGGTATAAACGTGACCGAAAGAATAATCATGGCGATGGGTAATCCCAAATAGAATTGCACAAAGCGCATGCCATCCATGTAAGCCTGACCCGGTGCAGATAAAAAAGTAATGGCAGAAGCTTGAGTCGCCATGACAGAAAGCAACACGTGATACCAGGGTAATTCGCGGTCGGCCAACAGAAAACCCTGCAAGGAATGTTTGGATTGCTTGCCACGGTAAATGCCATACATGACAATCCCGCCAATAGTACCTAACATGACAGTCCAGTCAACTATATTCATAATTTATTGATAGATAGTGCTGAAAATTAAAAAGAATGCGATTAGGCCAAGCAAGAAAATGCCCAGTGAAATGTACCAAATTGACCAATTAGGGACCTCTTGTTTCGTTTCCGTTTCCATGACTTAGGTTTATCGCTTTGAAATTACATATAAATCCTTGATTATTTTGGAAAGCCTATTGGAATAATACATTTTGCTTCTTACCTTTGCAGTCCAAATTACGCGGGTGTGGTGGAATTGGTAGACATACCAGACTTAGGATCTGGCGCCGCGAGGCATGGGGGTTCGAGTCCCTCCACCCGTACCAAGGCAAGCCCTCAACACCGATAGGTTTTTGAGGGCTTTTTTTAATTGATTAAATAAACAATTCTATATGAACATTTCACTCAATAAAGCAAGTGATTTACAAGGTCGTTTGACTGTTGTTGTAACGGAGGCCGATTACAAAGAAAAAGTAGAGGCTAAATTGAAAGACTACCGTAAAAAGGCGTCAATCAAAGGTTTTCGTCCAGGTATGGTTCCTGCAACATTAATTAAGAAATTGTATGGTCAATCAGCCTTAGTGGATGAAATCAATCACGAATTAGGCCATGCGGTTAGTGATTACATCAAAGAAAACAAATTAAACCTAGTAGGTGAGCCATTGCCAGCTGTGGAAGAGGCGGATTCAATCGACTGGGAAAAAGATACTGAATTTACTTTTCATTATGATCTAGGTTTTCACGGAGATTTCAGCGTGGATTTAGCTAAAATGAAAGCGATTCAATCGTATGAAATTAAGGCCGACAAGAAAGAAATCGATGAGACGATTGAAAATTTGAAGAAGCAATTTGGTGAGCAAACGCATCCTGAGTCAGTAGAAGACCGTGATTTAGTGTTTGGAACATTTACGCAAGGTGACTGGGTTGAGAAATCGGCTATCCCTATGCACGCGATTCAAGATAAATCTAAGAAAGTATTCATTGGCGCAAAGAAAGGGGATACCTTGAAATTTGCAATCGATAAAGTATTTGTTGATGCGAAAGCTTTGGCATTAGCGACAGGAAAGAAAGAAGAAGAAGTTGCAGAATTGAAAGGTGAAGTTTCTTACGTAGTGGAAGACATTACTCGTCAAGTACCTGCAGAATTAAACGTAGCGTTTTTTGACAAGGTTTTAGGGCCAGGAAAAGCGACAGATGAGAAATCATTTCGTGCTGAAGTTGAAAAGATTGTAGGTGAGAATTATGCACGCGAAGCGAAATATTTGTTGCGCATCGATGCTGAGAAAGCGATTTTAGAATCCGTGAAAATTGATTTGCCAGAAGAATTCTTACGTACTTGGTTGATTCGTATCAACGAAGGTAAATTCACCCCAGAGCAAATTGATCAAGATTTTGAGAACGTGAAGCGTGATATCCGTTGGAACTTAATCAAAAACGAAATCGCTGAGAAATTCGAAGTGAAAGTTGATTACCCAGAGGTAGTTGAGAAGGCTAAGGATATGGTTCGTCAGCAGTTTGGCGGATACTTATCTTCTGACCAACCGGGCATCGAGGAGATGATCGAGAAAATTGCGATGGGTTATTTGAGTGATAAGTCGAAGGGAGATAACTTTATGAATTTGTACAATCAAGCATTCTCTGATAAAGTATCAAATGCGATTGTGGAAAATATTCCAAACAAAACAACTAAAATTGATGTTGAGAAATTTAAAGAAATCGCAGCGGCGCTTTAAATTTCGATTTGTCACAATATTTTTGAAAACCCCGCTCCTTGCGGGGTTTTCTGTGAACTAAGGTTCGTACATTTGTGTTTTGCGTATTTAATGCCAAAATATTTTAAATTTGATTTTTAAACATTGAATCCTATGTATCCAAAAGAATTATCAGGAGAAGAGTTTCGTAAATATGCCGTACATCACCGTGGTCTTAATGGCTTGGCGGTTGATCAGTACATGAACCACATCGGGGATCGTCCGATGCACCAAATTGAAGACATGACACAATACATCATTGAGGAGCGCCCGATGCGTTTTGCTCAAATCGATGTATTCTCACGTTTGATCATGGACCGTATCATTTTCATGGGAGTTCCTGTGGATGATTACATGGCTAATATCATTGTGGCGCAATTGTTATTTATGGAATCTACGGATGCCAAAAAAGACATTGTCATGTATATCAATAGCCCGGGAGGATCGGTTTATGCGGGTTTGGGAATTTATGATACGATGAATTACATCCGGCCAGATGTAGCCACCGTTTGTACATCTTTGGCTGCTTCGATGGGTGCTGTGTTATTAGCAGGTGGCGCTGCGGGAAAGCGTTCTGCACTTGAGCATGCACGTGTGATGATTCACCAACCATCTGGCGGTGCACAAGGTCAATCACGTGACATTGAAATTACAGCACGTGAAATCGTGAAGATTCGTGCAGAACTGTATGAAATTCTAGCTAAACACTCAGGCAAGTCTTTCGAAGATATTGAGCGTGATTCGGATCGTGACTATTGGATGAAAGCGGCTGAGGCTAAGGAATACGGTCTGATTGATGAGATTTTAACCCGTACGGTATAATTCATGGCGAGTAATAAAAAAGTTAGTTGTTCATTTTGTGGACGAAGTCAATCCGCTATCGAGAGTCAAAACGGTGGTCCATTGCTTTTTGGTATTGAAGGGGCTATTTGTGGATCCTGTATTCAAAATGGCTATGAAATCATACACGAAGCTGATGTGAAATCAGGTGATTCGACGTCTAAGCAGCAATTTGAATTGGTTAAACCCAAGGATTTAAAGGCATACTTAGATGAATATGTGATCGGGCAAGAAGAGGCAAAGCGTCATCTTTCAGTTGCTGTATATAATCATTACAAGCGTTTGATGCAGCCTGCATCCGTGGATGATGTGAAGATTGAAAAGTCTAATATCTTGATGGTTGGCGAAACAGGTACGGGTAAAACCTATTTAGCTCGAACATTGGCACAAAAATTACAAGTGCCCTTTTGTATTGCTGATGCCACGGTAATTACTGAGGCTGGTTATGTGGGTGAGGATGTGGAAACCATTTTGACGCGTCTACTTCAAGCGGCGAATTACGATGTAGAGAAAGCGGAATGTGGGATTGTCTTCATCGATGAAATTGATAAAATTGCGCGTAAATCGGATAATCCTTCTATCACACGTGATGTGTCAGGGGAAGGTGTTCAACAAGCTTTATTGAAATTATTAGAAGGTTCGATTGTGAATGTACCGCCACAGGGTGGTCGGAAGCATCCGGATCAAAAAATGATCGCTGTTAACACAGAGAATATTTTATTTATCTGTGGAGGTGCTTTTGATGGCATTGATCGCCATATTTCAAAGCGTTTAAATGCGCGTCCGATTGGTTTTTCGGGTGATGATACATTCCATGATTCCTTTGAGAAAGATCAAATCATGAAATATGTTTCGGCGCAAGATTTGAAGTCTTTTGGCTTAATTCCAGAATTATTAGGTCGATTGCCAGTGGTTACATTCTTGAATCCATTGGATGCGAAGGCTTTGTTGTCGATTTTGACAGAACCTAAGAATGCCTTGGTCAAACAGTACGAGAAATTGTTCTCGATGGAAGGTGTCACATTGCATTTTTCACCTGAGGCGTTAAGCTATATTGTAGAACAAGCGATGCAATATAAATTAGGTGCACGTGGCTTGCGCTCTATAATGGAGGCCATCATGACAGATGCGATGTTTGAAATTCCATCGCAGACTGAAATAAAAGATTTTACCATTGATTTAGATTACGCCAAAGCAAAGTTTGAGCGTACTGTTTTCCACCAAATGAAAGTTGTCGCATAATATGAAAAGGATTGGAGTATTGATTATTCTAGCTGTTTTGGCTATCTCCTGCTCGAAAAAAGCTGTTGTCGCCGCATTCGCACCTGCGCCTGTATCGTCGGAGCCTGCAAAACCTCTTGTAAATGAAGCTGAAAAACAGCGTGTCATGAATGAGGTAGTTCCTAGCAACAATGTTCAACAACCAGCTCCCCATCATGTGCAACAAAATAGTATTGAGGCATCTTTGCCGGCAGTTTCCGCACCTGTTGCTCCCAAAGCACAAGGGGAATCCACGGCATGGCATATTGACCGAGTATTAGACCCTGCACCTGTCAAGACAAATATTCAAAAAGCATCCTTTAAAAAGTTTAAAGAAGCACCTCGTGGGGCACGTAACTGGGCTCCCCAATTGAAAATCGGTTTAACCTTACTGGCTATTGGTGTAGTCTTAGCTGTTTTTGGATTAGGCTTTGTTGGTGGACTTGCTGCACTTATTGGTTTGTGCTTCACGATTGTAGGACTTTTGGTTACCTATTAGGATGAGGCCATCGCTGGTTTTTTTACACGGTTTTGGCGAGGATGCTCGGATGTGGGATGATTTTATTCCGGGTCGGTTTTCTGATGCGACCATGCATATCCCTAATTATGCTGATTGGTCGGATTGCTTAAGCATCGCAGCGTATGCACAAAAAATCGAACAGAACCTTCCATATAACGAATCTTTCGTGCTAATTGGTCATTCCATGGGGGGCTATATTGCCTTAGAAATGGCCAAAAAATTTCCAGAACGAATTCAAGGTATTGTGATGTTGCATTCTACCCCGCTAGCTGATTCAACGGAGAAACAAGCCCAACGAGATAAAACGGCAACATTCATTCAAGAGCATGGTTCGGAAAGCTTCATCCGTTCTTTTGTTACGAATTTGTTTACGCCTGAATTCGTGGAATCTCATCGGAATTTGATGGAGAAATTGGCAGATCGCTATGTTTTCATTTCCCAAGCAGGCTTAATCGGAGCAACTTTGGCCATGAAAGTTCGAGCAGATTTGGTCGAATTTGTAAAATCCACCAATATCCCCATATTATTTGTGTTAGGTGAGAAAGATCCGTTGATTCCCTCAAATTCGATTGTGGAAATTTTGGCAGGGAAAGCCCAACATAAATACGTAATTTTAGCTGCTGTTGCGCATCAAGGTTGCTATGAGGCTCCGGAGGAAACGTATATAGCGATTCATCAATTTATCAACGAGATTCATGCCTAAGATTATTGTGGCCCTTGATGGCTATTCTTCTTGTGGAAAAAGTACAACGGCCAAACGCGTAGCTGCCAAATTGCATTATGTATTTGTGGATACAGGCGCAATGTACCGGGCAGTAGCTTTGTATTTTCATCGGAATCAGGTTGATTTGGCCAACAAAGAAGCAGTGGCAGAAGCTTTGAAACATATAGACATTACGTTTGAGTTTAACCAACAACGACAAGCCTCAGATACCATTTTGAATGGGGAGAATGTGGAGGTTGAAATCCGTAAAATGTATATTTCGGATATGGTTAGCCAAGTAGCAGCCATAACGATTGTCCGTAGAGCGATGGTAGCTCAGCAGCAACAGATGGGAAAGAAAAAAGGGATTGTGATGGATGGTCGTGATGTAGGCACTGTCGTTTTTCCGGATGCAGAAGTGAAAATCTTTATGACGGCGCAGCCGCATATCCGTGCACAACGCAGAAAATTGGAATTGTTGCAGAAAGGGGAGGACTTGCCGCTCGAAGATATCATTGAAAATTTACGTATGCGAGACGAAATTGATTCCAATCGAGAGGAAGGTCCATTAAAGCGTGCGGAGGATGCGATTGATTTGGATACCTCTTTCCGTAGCATGGACGAGCAGGTGGATTTTGTCTTAGCGCAAGTTGAACGTGTCAAGCGTGAAAACAAATAAACCCTATTTACTGGTTGGGCAAGGAATCGCAGGAACTGTTCTCGCGCATCATTTTCTTCAGGCCAACATACCCTTTGAGATTTGGGATTCGCCCAAACATATTAATTCTTCCTATGCTGCTGGGGGTATATTCAATCCGGTGACGGGTCGTAAACTCGAAAAAACTTGGAAGGCTGAAACCTTATTTGATTATCTATTTCCCTTTTATCAACAATTAGAGGCTACAGTAGGCAAGGCTTTCTTTTATCCCATGCCTTTGTTTCGTCCTTTTGCGAATGCAGAAATGAGGCAATGGTTAATGGATCGAAAGCAGGAAATAAACCATGATTTTTTGGTTTGGACGGAAGAAGGAGTTTGGATAAAACAAGCTGGATGGGTTGATGCTGCTAGTTTATTGGAATCTTCAAAAACTTATTTTGCCAATTTAGGAATCTTTGCTGAACGAACATTTCAGGAAGAAGATACGGATCATTTTAAAGCCGTTATTTATTGTGAGGGTTTTCATGCCACACAAAATCCAATTTGGAATAAATTGCCCTTCCTTCCTGCCAAAGGTGAATTAATTCGATTTCATTCGAATGAGCCATCCCGCGATCATATTTTAAATAAAAATGGATTTATCCTTCCCTTACCTGATGGTGCATTCAAGGTGGGTGCAACTTACCGATGGGATGAATTTACTCCATTTCCTACAGCATCTTCCCGCGAAGAGCTTATTTCCAAATTATCGAGTATGGGAGTTTCTCACTATGAGCTCTTGGATACCTTTGTGGGAATTAGGCCAGCTACACAGGATCGCCGTCCATTTGTGGGGATGCTAACGGAAAACCTCGGGATATTTAATGGATTTGGTTCGAAAGGAGTATCCCTAAGTCCTTATTTTGCACGTTCCTTTGTGCAAGCAATCTTGGGGGAAAAAGAACTTGAACCTGAAGTTTCAATTCGTCGCTATTCGCATTTATTTTCAGTATAAATCCTTAAATTTGATTTTGTGTAAAATTGTATCGGATGCGCTTGTTCCATTTGTTTTTATTGGGCTTTTTGGTATTCCTATTTATTCCGGAATCACATGCACAGGAATTTTATCCGAGTCAGCGTGCTTGGGATAAAACACGTATCCAACATCAAAAATTTGCTTGGAAGTTTATAGCGAACCAAAATTTTGAGGTTTATTATTTTGGCAAAAATGAACCATTGGCAAGAACTACACTGCAAATTTTGGATACAGATTTTCAACGTATCACCAATTTGTTATCCTATACTCCTTATCAAAAGACTCGTGTATTTGTCTATCCTTCAGGGAATGAGTTAGCACAATCTAACAGCGGGATTAGTTATGCAAATTCCCAAGAAGCTTCCGAAGAGAATCGTGCTAAATTTCGAATTGAAATTGCTTATCAAAATCAATATCAGGATTATAAACTGAATTTATTGAAACAAGTTTCTCAAGTTTATTTACATGATATTTTGTTTGGAGGTAGCATCAAGGACGCTCTACAAAACTCAATCTTGTTGTCTGTTCCCGAGTGGTTCACTTCAGGTCTTTCGGCTTACCTGGCTTCGGGTGAATCTGCACAGATGAATCAATATATGTATCAAGTCGTAGTTGCCAACAAAGTAAGAAAGCCGGTTCTAGCGCGTGGAGTAGAGGCTGAATTGATTGGCCAATCGATTTGGTCTTATATCGCTAAAACCTATGGAGCAAATCAGATTGGTAATATTGTGAATCTGACTCGTATTATTAGAAATGAACAATCCAGCATTTCCAGTACCCTCCGTAAACCCATAGCCAAATTTTTAAAAGAGTGGTTTGAGTTTTATGTGAGCGAAGCCAAGCAATATGATGTCAATGTGCAAGATGTTTCAAAAAAGACGCTTTTGAGTTTTGATTTAACGAAAGGGGAGCAATTGCGCGATATTCAATTGAGCCCAGATGGACAATGGTTTATTTATTTATTGGATGATTCAGGCCGTTTTCGTGTACTATTAAAATCCTTGGCTGGCAATGTCGCTAAAGAGGTTTTTCGTACCGGCTTAAAAGATCCCTTACGGAATGAGGCAAGGGTGACACCTTTGGTACAATGGGCAAGGAATCAGGATTTATATATCATGGCTAATCATGAGGGGAAAAGCTTTCTTTATGTATTTCAATGGAATAAGCAATCCTTGAAACAGGTAAGTAAACGGAATTTAGGTGATATACGTTTTTTGGATTTTGAATTGAATTCAAATGCCCAACGGATGTTGGTTCGTTCGTTTAAACTTGGCCAGGTGGATGTAGGGATTTATGATCTTCGTCGGAACCGACTGACTTCCATCACGCAAGATACGAATCAGGAATCTGAAGCACATTGGTGGGGGAATGAGGGTGATCTTGTTTACTTGACCGATCGAATTTCTGATAGTACCTACCTGAAGGAAAAGGGGATGCTTGTCATGAAGCATTGGCGTGCTGAGGATCCTGCTAATCCCAAAGAATTATTTATGCACAAGGGGATGATTCGAAATGTCCGGCCTGTTGCCGATTCGTTGATTTACTTTCTCAATGAAAATTCCACGGGAAATGAACTAGTTTCCTACCATGTTAATGATCAAAAACTATATCAAACGGTCATCAAATCGGGTGATTGGTCATCATTCCGATGGGAGAAGGATCAGCTTTTAGTTCAAAATAGGACGATGCTAACGGATTTAGTTCAAATGTACGATGTAAATTCTTTGGCAAAAATTCCAAGCTATTTATGGTATCCCATGTTGCCAGATACGGCGGCTGTATTGGCGTCAAACATTGTAAATGATGAAAACAAGCGCGTTTCAGATGTCCGTAAATTGCGTATTGAAAGACAGCAAGCATTGCGGTTGCGGAAAGATTCGAACCGATTATTGGGTCCATTGGATTATCAAAATTCCTTTGTCCTTAATGGTTCCGAAGGAACTTTTCAAATTGATCCGATTCGAGGGCTGGGCTACAGTATGGATGTGAAAATGAATGATTTGTTGGAAAACCATTTGTTTAAAGTGGGAGCTTATGTTTCAGCCAATATCAAGAATGTAGATGTATGGGGGGAATATAATTACTTAGCTAATAAGGTCGATTGGACATTGCGGGTGGATAGAAAGATTTTAGATCAAGAAACGGAAGTACTTTCACAAAAAATTCGTTACAACCGTGTAGAGTTAAAAGCCGTGTATCCTTTTACTCTGTTAAGTAAAATGAGTATCTCAGGTATGTTTACGAATAACCGTGCGATAGATCAATACAATTTGAGTACACCTGAAAATGTGTCATCCTATCTAGGTGGTCGTTTGGCCTATACCTTTGATAATACGGTTCATGTCGCTGAGAATTTACAAACAGGATTTCGCCTATTTACAGGCATTGAGGTTCAGAAATCATTCCAACAGACTTCGTTTACCCGCATTACATGGGATGCACGTAGGTACTTAAAAATATCTAATAGTTTATTTATAGCAACGCGCGTTTCTGGTTCTCAAGCTGTGGGAAATGCAGCCACGCAAACTTTATTGGGTGGAATGGATAACTGGCTGTTTATCGACCGTGAAATACGAAATAAAGAAAATCCTTTGGGAACAGCTGGGATAGCACAGCGGGATGTATTTATGAGTGATTTCGCTACCTCATTGCGTGGATTTAGAATGAATAAATTATCCGGTAATAGTCATTTATTGCTCAATGTGGAATTGCGAATGCCTTTGAAATCACTGTTGGGGCCTAGTTATTCCAAGTCACAATTGTTAAATACCTTCCAATTACTCGGCTTTTTTGATATGGGAAGTGCTTGGACAGGTGCAACTCCTTTTTCTCGGTCAAATGGCTTTAATACGAATGTTTACGGTGGGAACACGAATCCATTCCAAGCTACTGTTACAGATTTTCGAAACCCCTTTTTGTTTGGTTATGGCTTAGGAGCACGAGCCAATGTTGTAGGTTATTTTGTCAAGTTGGATTATGCCTACGGGATAGAGAACGACGAGATAAAATCGCCTATCACTTATTTAACCTTAGGACATGACTTTTAGGCTGATTATTCTTTTCTTTTTTGTACAAGCTCAAGTGTTTGCGCAAAGTTTGTCTATATCCAATCTGCCCATTTTACAAATTAATACCCAAGGGGCAACTATTGTGGATGAGCCTAAGATTCTAGCTAAATTCTCCCTGTATGACCGTAAAGATGGCCAATTAAATCAACTAATTGATAAACCCGCTTTCAGTTTCTGGGCAGGTATTGAATATCGAGGAAGTTCATCGCAGGGGGATTGGTACTTTCTACCTGGTTTGGTTAAAAAACCTTATGGATTTGAAATATGGACGGATTCACTTGCCATGCAATCAACAAAGTTATCCCTTGTTCAATTACCTGCTGAATCTGATTGGGTTTTGAATGCTTCCTACAACGATCGCACTTTTTTACGTGATGTTTTGGCACAGCATCTATCGGGTCTAATGGGCTTGAAAAATTCAAAAATACGTTACGTGGAGGTGGTATTAAACGATGCTTATCAAGGCATTTATATCCTCATGGAAAAGATCAAACAAGGAGGAAATCGTTTGGATATCGCTGATTTAACCTCTATTGATAATGCGGGCGATGATGTGACAGGGGGGTATCTTGTGAAAATCGATAAAACAACTGGGGCTACATCACGGGGATGGAATAGTGCGTATATTTCAGGGAAGGGAAGTAATAAAGGGTATTTTCAAATTGAATATCCCAAGAAAGAAAATATTACATCGCAGCAATTTAATTACATTAAAAACTATGTAGATTCATTCGAAAAAAGTTTACAGGAGGAAAATCCATTAAAGGTATCGACAACTTATCGTTCTATGATGGATATGCCTTCATTCGTGAATTACTTTATATTAAATGAGTTGTCACGGAATGTGGACGGCTATCGATTGAGTACTTATTTTTATAAGGATAAAGATTCCAAAGGAGGGAAATTGACCATGGGGCCGGCTTGGGACTATAATT
This sequence comes from Cytophagaceae bacterium UBA6715, assembly GCA_002454335.1. GTDB lineage: Bacteria > Bacteroidota > Bacteroidia > Cytophagales > Spirosomataceae > Aquirufa. The sequence continues at coordinate 17,114 of DKIP01000048.1, forward strand.
TGTCTTTCGGCAATGCGGATTATTATGATGGTTATTTACCTCAAGGTTGGGTTTATAATAAACTAGAGCTGACAGAAGGAACACCCGATTACTTTCAAACACCCTTTTGGTGGGGTAAATTGATGAAAGATTCTGTTTTTGTCAATTCGGTCAAGCGTCGTTGGAGTAGTTTACGAAAAACAAGTTTAAGTCCTCAGACAATATTTAAATTCATGGATTCTACCACAGTGGCGTTGAAAGAGCCCATGCAACGTAATTTTGGCCGTTTCCCACTGTATGGCAAAAAAGTATGGCCCAATTATTTCGTGGGGCAAAACGCAAACGATGAATTATTCTGGATGCAGAATTGGATTTCTGCGCGTATAAATTGGCTTGATGCAGCGATAGCCAAGTTGGATGCGACGATTGTGTTAGGCCAAGAGGAGGAGCCTGCCATTCGAGCGTTTCCTAATCCCGCTGGGCAAATGATTAATTTGGAGTTTCCTCTGCAAGAGGAGGTGAATCTTAGGTTGGAATTATTCGATTTGCTGGGTAGAGTTGTTTTGAGCCGACCATTGGGGCATCATAATAAAGGCCCCGTGATTATTCCGCTTGATATTTCGCCCCTAGTACCTGGTCGTTATGTGATTACAATCCTGAAGGATAATGAACTACTTTACCGATTCCCAATCATGAAAAGTTTGGACTAAGTTCTACTTTATTTAATTTTGTTTCATGTCTCATAGCATTGATATATTAGCCTTACTAGCTGCAACACGCAAAGCGTCAACTCAATTAGCATCAGCGAATAGCAATACCAAAATTGCTGTTTTAAATCGTTTAGCTGAATTGTTAATTGAACACCAGGATACGATCATTTCTGAGAATGCGAAGGATTTGGCCAATATGGATCCTCAAAATCCAATGCGCGATCGTCTTTTGTTGACAGAGGCTCGCATCGAAGCATTGGCAGCGAGTTTACATGATGTGGCGGCATTGCAAGACCCATCTGGTCAAGTATTACTCGAAAAAACGCTTTCAAACGGCTTGCATCTACAAAAGATTGCCGTGCCTTTAGGTGTTGTGGGGGTGATTTATGAATCTCGTCCCAATGTGACGATTGATGTCGCAGCCCTATGTATTCGTTCGGGAAATGCGGCTGTTTTACGCGGTGGAACGGATGCTTGGTTTACGAATCAGGTTTTGGTGGGGTTGATTCATCAAGCTTTAGCATCCCAACAATTATCAACGGACTTGGTACGTCTATTACCCACGGATCGTGCCCATGTGACAACCTTGCTTCAGGCGACAAAATACATTGATGTGATAATTCCACGGGGGTCGGATGCCTTAATCCAACGGGTTCGTCGGGAATCATTAGTTCCTACGATTGAGACTGGAGCGGGCGTTTGCCATACCTATGTGGCGGAAAGCGCGAACCTGGAAATGGCTGTTCCTATTGTAGTAAATGCCAAAGTTTCCCGTCCATCCGTGTGTAATTCATTGGATACTATCATCGTGCATCGGTCTCAATTAACTGATTTCGTTCAAAAGATTGCGGCTGATTTTATTCCATATAAGGTTCAAATATATGCTGACTCGGCTGCTTTCGATGCATTGAGTGCCATTCAATATCCGTATTTACATCGTGCTGAATCGGCTGATTTTGGTCGGGAATTCTTGGATTTCGCTTGTTCAATGAAGGTCGTAGATGACTTAGCTGAGGCCTTGAACCATATCGATCAATATTCTTCTCGTCATTCGGAAGCGATTGTGACCGAGGATACTACTGAAGCGCAATTATTCTTGCAGGCGGTAGACGCGGCAGCGGTATATTGGAATGCATCCACGCGATTTACGGATGGAGGCGTTTTCGATTTAGGGGCTGAAATTGGGATATCTACCCAAAAACTACATGCTCGCGGTCCATTTGCTTTGGAAAAATTGGTGACGGAGAAATGGGTAATTCAGGGGGCGGGTCAAATTCGCTAGTCTAAAATTCGTGGTCTAAGCCTAATTTTTGTTTTAGCTCGCCCAGCAAAGGATGTTTATGGACTAGGAAATCGTATTTATCCGACTGCGTGTAGAGCAGTTTTTTGTCGCCATCTGCTTGAACCGTGACATCTAAGACGATATCGATGGCATAGTTCTGCAAGCGTTCTCGTAATATCCCTAGCACTTCCATACGCAATTGCTCATTGAAATGTTGAACCTGCACTTCATTTTCAACTTTCATGTGCGCCACCGTGTCAACTAATTCGATTGGTCGGTCCATCATTACAAATTTGTTAATCAAATTTGCGTCCTTGTATTTTTGGGCAATCTCATTCCAAACGCCTAAGAATTTCGGAAGGTCAAAAGCTTGGTTGTTGAAATCACTTGCTACGGCTTGCTCTTTAACTTCATTTTCCTGTGTTTTAGGTTTGATCACACTCTTGCTAGAGCGTAAGCCTCCCAAGCCAGCTACAGGACTGGGAGCAACCGGTTTGGGTGGATCTTTTACCAGTGGAGCTGTAGACTCGCTTGCGACAACAGGCGTTTCTATCACGGCTGCTGCTGTGACTGTTTCAATGGCTGGAGCTGCTGCAACAGGTGTTGGCTGTGTTGTGGCCCCAGTGCTTTTAGCTTGGGGCTCAGGCTTTTTTCCGCTACTGCCCTCCGTGGCGAGTTGGTAAACAGAAGGTAAATAATTGATTTTTAATAAGCAGAGTTCGAGGTGGAGTCGGGCGTTTTTCGCCGATTTATAATTGCTCTCGCAGGTAGAACAAATGTTCATGGCTGAAAGCAAGAAAGAAGTACTCGTAAATTCGGCTTGTTGTTTGAACTTCGCGCGGGATTCATCCGAAATCTCCATTAATGCCAAGGTTTGGGGGTCTTTGGCAAAAAGTAAATTACGAAGGTGTTCCATGAAACCGCTGATGAATTGCTGGCCATCAAACCCCTTGCGCATGATTTCGTCCAATAAAACGAGCGTCTCTACATGGTTTTGTTGGATCAAATGATTCGTCAAACTTACATAGTAATCACTATCCAAGATGTGTAAGTTCTCTAACACATCTTTATGGCGTAATGCATTGTCCGTAGAGAAGGTAACATTCAAATCGAACATCGAAAGCGCATCACGCAAACCGCCGTCGGCCTTAATCGCAATCAATTCCAATGCCGATGGTTCTGCTTGAATATTTTCCTTAACTGCAATGCTCGCAAGATGATCGGCCATGTCTTTCCACTGAATCCGATTGAAATCGAATATTTGACATCGGGAAAGGATGGTTGGCAAAATTTTATGTTTCTCCGTCGTCGCCAAAATGAAAATGGCATAGGACGGCGGTTCTTCCAAAGTTTTCAAAAAGGCATTGAATGCCGCTGCTGAAAGCATGTGAACCTCATCGATGATGTAGATTTTATAACGACCCCGTTGAGGAGGATAACGCACTTGATCAATTAAGTTACGGATATCATCCACCGAATTGTTGGACGCCGCATCAAGTTCATGAATCGTTAAGGAAGTATTGTCTTGGAAGGATTGGCAAGATGGGCATGTACCACACGCCTCACCATCGTTTCCGATGTTTTCGCAATTAATTGTTTTTGCTAAAATACGTGCACAAGTCGTTTTACCTACTCCACGAGGGCCACAAAACAAGAATGCTTGTGCCAAATGGTTTGACTTAATCGCATTCTTTAAGGTGGTGGTAATGTGACTTTGGCCAACGACCGAATCAAATTGGGTAGGCCGGTATTTTCGTGCTGAAACAATGAAATTTTCCATACTGCAAGTTAACTTTTACGCGAGCAAATTCCAATAAGCTAGTTGGGTAAATGCAAGATTGCACTGACAGGAAAATGATCGGTTGGGAATCGTCCCGCCCATGTCTCGGAATGCGTGGCATGTTGACTACATGTAAACCCATTTTTTACGAAAATATAGTCGATATGTTTGCCTTCTTGTTCCTGCTTAAAGCCATTGAATGAACTGTATGGGCCATAATGTCCTCCCGTACTAATGATTTCGCTGTCTGTAAGGCGATTTGGATTTGACTTATCTAATATGATTTGAATCGGTTCGTCATCCGGTGTTGCATTAAAATCTCCTGTAATGATGGCGGGCGATTTGCCAGCGATTTCGGCCACTTTGGTGAGAACTAGTTTCGCACTTTCTCTGCGAGCGACCTTGCCTAAATGGTCGAAATGTGTATTGAAAACAAAGAATCTCTTGCCTGATTTAATTTCCTTGAATTCACCCCAGGTAACGACGCGGCGGCAGGCTGCGTCCCAACCGAATCCTACTTTTTCACAAGAATCTGAAAGCCAAAACGTCTTTTCTTGGATGAGTTTGAATTTAGCTTTGTTGTAAAATAGGGGTGAGAATTCACCCGCTTCTTTTCCGTCATCTCGTCCTTTACCAAACCAGGCGTAATCAGGGAGTGCTTTTGCGAAGTCTTTAATTTGGTGCACAAAGGCTTCTTGCATTCCGATGATATCTGCTTGGTGATATTGAATCAATTCTGCACAATGTTTCGCACGGTATTTCCATTGATCTTGGCCATCCGACTCGGTATCTAAGCGAATGTTAAAAGTCATGGCTTTGATTTGTCCTTGGCTTTGAAAGCCTAGTAAAATGAATAATAAAACACAGCTCAAGGTTTTCATAATATGTTCGATTTGAGGCCAAACGCGATCTTTTTTGCCATTTTGTATGACGAAATCAGCGCCACGTAGGTATTGTTCGGGTTGAGGTTGTAGGTCTATCATTTGCATGATTTCCATGTAAGATGATTTGTTTCTTTTTTGAATATGCTGTATCCGCTCATCTAGTGGGCATGCTACCGTGATGAGTTGTTTGAGAAGTTCTGGTTTATTTCGCGAGGTAATCAATGCCGACTCGTATAAATAAAACGCAGCATCTGGGGCATTTTCAAGCCAATGAACGGCTGATTTGCGTACCGCGGGGTGAATAATTGCATTGAGTTTTTGAATGTCGCCAGGGTATTTCTGTAGGAGACCTTTCATCCAGGGTCTATTATAGCTACCATCCGGGAGATAGGCTTTTGGTCCGAATTCCTCGAGAATGGCGGCTTTTACTTCTGGATCATGGTCGCAAATGTTACGCGCATGTGCATCCGCTTCAAAAACAGGAATTCCTAGGATAGAAAAAATCCGACAAATCGTTGATTTGCCGGATCCTATTCCGCCTGTAATGCCAATAAAGGGTTTCAGGCCTTGTTCGTTCATCTTATTCTTCAGTTAAGCGAGAAGAGGCATCTTTTGAGATGGCCGATTTTTCGAAAACCATGCGAACTCCTTTGCTTGAATCTACTTCCACGACAATCGTTTTCTCACGAATGGAAACGACACTTCCATGTGCACCACCAATCGTAACCACTTTGTCACCTGTTTTTAATTCTGAGATAAATTTTTGTGCTTCTTTCGCCTTTTTTTGTTGGGGACGAATCATGAAGAAATAAAATACCACAAAAATTCCGCCGAAAAGGACGATTTGCATGATTTGTGGATTGGCTTCTAATAATAACATAGGACTATTTTTTTTGAGGTAAAACTTCTATTTTGAACGCAACCATGTTGTCGGCTGGTAATGTATTCGCATATGCGGTAACTGTTTTTTGAACTTTTCCTTCCTTTCCGTGTGAATCAAAGGTTACTTTGATGAATCCTTTCTTACCAGGTTGCACGAGGTCTTTGGACCATTTAGGTGTTGTGCAACCACAAGACGCATTCACTGAACTGATCAGTAAGGGGAGGTTTCCTTTATTGCGAAAATGGAAGGTATAGGAAATGCTATCACCTTCCGTAATTCGACCCAAATAAACCAAAGGTTGGTCAAAAACCATTTGAGGACGTTTTTCTTCTGTTGGTCGCAAGGCAATCGGGATAGCATTCTCAGCATCACTCAATGACTCTTTTTGTTTGTTGGTGCAACCCAACAATAAAACTATGGCTCCTAAACAAATCGAAAAACGAAGCATCTTATTTTGCTTTGATTTGGCTCATCATTTTCTCTACGTCTTCAAGCAATTTCTCTGCTTTGATTTTCGTATCATTCACGACTTTTTTGCCTTCTGATTTTGCCATCGTTTCTGGGATTTCTTTTCCATCTACGATGTCGTTGATCAATTGCTTCAATTGCTCACGGTATTTATTCAGTTGGAAGTATAATTTGCTACGTGTATTTTCTCCTTTATCCGGCGCATAAAGGATACCTAGCACAGCTCCTGTAGCAGCTCCTACTACAAATGCCCAAAAGGATTTTGATGATCTACTCATAATTATTTACTAGCTATGTCGATTAATCCTCGACCTGATTTTTGTATAATTTTCTCACCGATAAGCTTCACTGACACGACATCTAAAATACCATTAATAAATGGTCCAGATTTAGGCGTTGAGTAGTTTTTAGCCACTTCAATGTACTCGTTAATGCTCACTTTTACAGGTATGCTTGGGAACTTGATCATCTCCGCAACAGCCATTTTTAAAATGATCAAATCGGATGTTGCCAAACGTTCTGAATCCCAGTTTTTAGTCTGGTCATTTACCCAGTTAGTTAATGATTTGTCCTCCTTAATGCAATAGTCGAATAATTCTTCAAAGAATAATTTATCCTCATCCCATTGGATAGCAAGCGCTTGTAGGCTTAAATCTTCTAGGGCCTCCACTTTAAAAGTTTTGGTACTTAAGCTTTTGATTACATCCTTATTAACATGCCAATTTAAATCTTTTTCCTCAAAATATGCTGTCATAATCGGATGTTTTAACAGATAATTTTTCAAAAGATATTGGACTATTTCGATATCCTGGTGGAGTTCTTTTCCTGCTTCGGGTAAATACGAAGTAAATTTTTCGTCTGGCAAAATTCCTTCTAGGAATAATTTCTTCAGCAAAGTTTCTTCATCTTCGGACCAACCGATGTTGTTATCCGCGAAAGCAGTTTGTAAATCTTTCCATTTTGGCAGGATTGCCAATACTTTATTGTTGGCGATTTGAGATGTCTTAATCACCTTTTCTAGTAAACGTCTCTGCTCGTCCCATTGGCCAATCATTGGGAGGTTTTGTAAATAGAAAAGTAATTTTAAATATTGTTTGTAGATGGATTCGACCTCAGTAACCATGTTGATACGCATATCGCGTGCTATTTTAGCAACATTGTTTTGGTAAACGCGGTAGACAGATTGAGCGGCCTCGAGCGATTCAGTCGGAATTGTTTCTTCGGTAGGAACCCCTTGAAAAAATTCGTTTAGTTGAATTTCGGCTAGTTTTCGCAAACCCTCCAGGCGAGGTGTTTGTTCTTCTTTGGCAACCATCAACGATAAATCAGGTTGAAAAATCGCTTGTAAGCCATCAAAGGCTAATTGGTATTGCGCGCGTTCCTGCGTCCAAAAGGCATACATTTGTTGAAATGCTTTGACCCGTAGTAGTCTTCTGTTAACCATCCGAAAATAAAGAGCGTTCTTGATTTGTAAAACACAAAATTACAAATTTTAATTTAGAAAGGTCCTATCTTTACGCCAACTTATTCCATACATGGGCGCACTTAGTCATCTGAATCAATACTTCTGGAAATATAAATGGCTGCTACTCTTGGGTATGCTGTTTACTTTTTGTTCCAATTTTTTTGGTGTTGTACCCGCGCAGTTGGTTCGATTTGCCTTGGATTTGGTAACTGAGACGATTGATGTCTATTTCCTGTTCAAGGGATTTTCAATGCAATCTGCATTTTATGAGGTTTTTGCGAGTACCTTGTTTTACTACGGTGCCCTAATCGTTTTAATGGCCTTTATTAAAGGCGTTTTCTTGTTTTTGGTACGTCAAACTTTAATCGTCATGTCGCGCCACATCGAATTCGAGATGAAGCAAGAGATTTATGCGCATTACCAAACGCTACCGCTTTCCTTTTACCGCAAGCAAAATACAGGCGATTTGATGGCACGCATCTCAGAAGATGTTAGTAAGGTGCGTATGTACGTGGGTCCTAGTATTATGTATGGCTTAAACTTGATTACGGTTTTTGCCCTTGTGATTTATTACATGTATCATGTGAGTACAACCTTGATGTGGTATGTGCTCTTGCCCTTACCGATCTTGTCTTTCAGTATTTACTATGTGAACTCGTTAATTATCAAAAAATCAGAGGAGATTCAGGCGGGTTTGTCGACCATTTCTACTTTCGTGCAGGAAGCCTTTTCTGGGATTCGTGTCTTGAAATCTTTTGTTCGTGAGCAGCAATCTTTAGCCGCTTTTACGGAAGCCTCTGCGAATTACCGTCGAAAATCTTTAGACCTTGTCAAAATTGATTCTTTGTTTACCCCTTTGATTTCATTATTAGTTGGTTTTAGTACGCTTTTGGTTGTTTATGTGGGATCGAATGAGGTCATGGCGGGTCGGATGACATTGGGGAATATCACCGAATTCATCATGTATGTATTTATGTTGACCTGGCCTGTAACCGCATTAGGTTGGACGAGTTCGCAAATTCAACGGGCTGCAGCTTCGCAAAAACGGATTAATGAATTTTTAGAAATAAAATCGGAATTAACGCCGGGGAAACAAATCAATCAGCCCATCTTAGGGAAATGGACGTTTAAAAACTTGTATTTTACCTATCCCGGAACGGACCGTGAGGTGCTGAAGGATATTAATTTGGAAATTAATTCAGGTGAGTCAGTGGCATTGTTGGGTACAACAGGTTCGGGAAAAAGTACACTGGCTTTATTAATGGCTCGCTTTTATGATCCGGTTGCGGGAGATATATTCTTGGATGATATTCCACTAAAAGATTGGGACATTCAACATGTTCGGGCGCATTTGGGATTTGTCCCGCAAGATGTGTTCTTGTTCTCAACAACAATTGCTGAAAACATACGCTTTGGTCAAGATAATTTAAGTGAAGAGGCTATGAGGCAGTCCGCTCGATTTGCTGATGTTTATGATAACATCATGGATTTTCCTGATCAATTCGAAACTATCTTAGGCGAACGGGGTGTAACCTTATCGGGTGGCCAAAAACAACGGGTTTCCTTAGCGCGGGCCTTGGCCAAAAATCCAATGATGCTGGTGTTAGATGATTGTTTATCCGCCGTGGATACGCATACGGAGCATAAGATTTTGACGCATTTAAAATCGATCATGCAAGATAAGACGAGTTTGATTATCTCACATCGGGTATCATCTGCCAAATTAGCGAATCGCGTGTTTGTCTTGCAAGATGGAGTGATTGTTGAGCAGGGGAAGCATGCGCAACTCATGCGCAAGAAGGGCTTGTATTACGATTTGTACCAACAGCAATTAAACGAGGATCAAGGTTTATAACAGATTACCACTTAAACGAATTAATTCAATCTCCGCTGATTTAGCCGCGTATTTTGCTTCAATTAGCCGCGTTTCTGCTGCAACTGCATTGCGTTGTACTTCGCGTAATTCATAGGAAGTTGCAATTCCAATTTTAAAACGGTCAAATGCGATATCAATGTTTTGCTTCGCAATTGTATAATTTTCCGTTTCAAGAGAAATTAAATTCAACGCATTTTCGTAGGCCGTAAATGATCTTTCGATGGCTGCAAGTAATTGATTTTTCGTGTCTTCGATTTGCAGTTGGGCAATTTCAGAAGCTATTTTAGCATTTTGTATTCTGCGTTTTTGGTTATTGCCATCGAATAGGTTGATTGTTGCCCGCAATCCATAATTGAATACATCGCTCGAACCTTTTTGTACACCAAATCCAGCACCATTAAATACATTGCTAACGGCATAACCTGCTAAAAGGTCCACTTGGGGCGTTTGCTGGCTTTTTAAATTTTTTGTGTCTAAATCACTGATTTTTTTCGAAACAAGTGCCGCCATTAGCGTAGGGTTTTGTTTCAAGGCCATCTCCTTTAACTCAGTTAAATTTAGTTTTGGTAATAAATCAATGACCGGGAGAGTTTGGAATGTTGTTAAATGTGGACGAACCAACAAGGTATTTAGGCTAATTTTGGTATTTAAATACGACTGTTCTTGAGCAAGTAATAATGCTTTGTCTTCATTGTAATCAACCTGAGCCGAGTAATAATCGACTTTAGAACCTTGGCCTACTTCATAGCGATCTCTAGCTAATTTAAGCCGGTCATTCGAGATTTCAAGACCTTTGCGAAAGTTGTTTACGCGTAAGTCCTGACGAATGATGTCGTAATACAAGGTGCTAATTTGTGCGATAAGGTTCTCAATGGAAGTTTCTGTTTGTTTGGTTCCTAAATTTTGCAACTCTTTGAAACGGTCACGTAGTATAAACATCCCTTTTCCATCGTATAATGTCCATGCCATCGTTATTCCCGCATTTCCATTATTTGAGTTGACGCCAGATTGCTTCAAGGGCGCCCGCAATCCTCCAAAAAACTCTTGATCTAAGCCTGATATGGTATAATTTTTATTCGCGGTTCCCGTTATGGTTGGTAAAAAACCTGCATTACCTAAGCTATTGTCATTTGCAGCTTGAATTTCTTTTTTCTTAAGAATTTGAATCGAATATTGATTCTGTAAACCTTGTTGGATGGCATCTTCCAAGCGTAACATTTCTTGTGCTTTACCGGAAAAACTAGTTAGTATGAATAAACTAATTAGGCCAAATGATTTCATAGGGAATAGGTTTTGATAATAAGCAACAAACTTAAGTATTTTGTATCACATAAGGAAGGGCTAAGCCGACAAGACCATATAAGGGATTTTGCTTCAAATTGCCTAATTTGCGTCATGAGCTCCATTCGTGTTAACCAATTATACCTCTTTCCGATTAAATCCCTGGCTGCGATCGCTGTCGACAAAGTACTAGTTGATTCCGCTGGCTTCGTAGGCGATCGCCGATTTATGTTGGTAGATCTCAATGGGAAATTCATAACCCAACGAACGCGTCCGGATTTAACTCGATTCAAATTAAGTTTGCTAGCAGCTGGGTATCTAGTCCAAGATCAAATTTCCGGCAAGACAAAGGTTTTGTTTGCTAAGCCCATGTTAAATGAATCACTAGCTGCGGAACTTTGGGATGACTCGTTACAAGTGGTTGAAGTAGGAGAGGGCTGGTCGGAATGGTTTTCTGATTTGTTACAAGAGCCAGTACGCTTAGTGATGCAAAAGCCTGAATCCCCTCGGATCATCAAAGAAAAATATCAAACAAGCGGGTCCAATCAAAGTTCTTTTGCAGATTCTTTGCCTATTTTGTTGGCCTCCGAAGCATCCTACAAACAGGTTAAAACGGTTTATGGGCAAGATTATGACCCTTTGCGTTTTCGTGCAAATCTTATCGTAGAAGGATCGGAATCCTTTGAAGAGGATACTTGGGAAGAAATTTCGATTAATTCCGTTCGATTGTTTGGGGCAAAACCTTGTGCGCGTTGCCAACTAATAAACGTCGAACCCGCTACGGGTCAAGTTGATAAAGGAGGAATGTTGAAGGCCTTGGCAACATTTAGGCAAAAGGATAATAAGGTTTATTTCGGCCAACAAATGGTTCCGATTACTTTGGGGCAGATTCAGGTTGGAGATGAAGTCATAGTTTCAACACGGAAAAATGCGCTTTTTTAAAATACTTCATTTTTTAAGTTTGGATGTAGTTTTGGGAGCTGTTTCGATGCATCTCATGGTTTTTTATGTTGTCCTAGGGTGTTGGTCTCCTTGGGAATTTTCCGCCTTATTAGCTGCTGCTGTTTTTCTGGTTTATGGGATAGACCGACAAATCGACAACCTTACAAACGCGCCCAAGGATGAATTGCATGCTTTTCATGCGAAGTTCCGTACTCCTTTATCCCTGGGAATGGGCCTCGTTTTGCTATTTAGTGGATTTGTATTGTGCACGATGGAGCGTTTACTAATTGGTCTAGGCCTAGGATTATTGCTTGCCGTTTTGTTTTATTGGATTGCTTGGGTAAAAAACGTTTTTGATTCAATTTGGGGCATAAAAGAGGTGGGAACTGCTTTGATTTACAGTCTTGGGATATTAATTCCGACCCTTGCAACGGACGGTTTCTCAATTCCGTTGGGCATCATTGAATTAAGTTTATTTTTGATCGCACTCTTGAATTTATGGCTTTTTACTTCTATCGAAATGGGTGGGATGCGACAAAGGGTTCTTGGCTTATTGTGCTTACTCCCTTGTTGGCTTTTCTGTGCAAGTCTGCTCGGCTTGCCTATCAGTATCTTGGTAATTATGGGTTTTATATGGGGGATTCATGCGGGGATTTATTATTTTAGGCCTTGGATATCCATGCGCCTTTGGGCCGAATGGGCATTTGCTAGTCCACTGATTTACCTACTATGCAATTTATAAAGACAAAAGATGCGTTTCAGGCGCTTCGCTATCCAGAATTTCGTGCTTATGTGACGGGAAATACGCTGTTTACGATGGCATTACTAATTCAGGAGGTAATTTTGGCCTATGAGTTATATCATTTAACGCACAATCCGTTGGCTTTAGGCTTAATTGGTTTAGCTGAGGCAGTGCCTTATATCTCATTGGTATTGTTTGGAGGGCATTTTGCAGATAATCGGGATAAGAAGAAAATCATGCAGGGGTCGCTTTCCATCATTATTTTAGGTTCTTTTTTGTTGTTATATGCTGCGACACATTTGAATGAGGGACAGACCGATTTTCACATTTATTTAATCTATTTTGTGATTTTTTTAATTGGTCTTGCGAAAGGCTTTTTTAGTCCAGCGGCCTCATCTCTGAATCCTTTTTTAGTGCCTAAAGAGGTCTTTGCTAATGCCGCTACTTGGAATTCATCCTTCTGGCAATTGGGTTCTATATTAGGGCCTGGAATGGCTGGTTTTCTTTATGCATATGCTGGATTAGCGGGATCTCTGTGGATTGTCATCGGATTGTTGCTAGCTGTTATGTCATGCATGTTTCTGATCAAAAATAGGCCAGTGCCACCGAAAAACGTGGTGCATGAGTCCATTTGGCATAGTTTGCGCGAGGGAATTGAATATGTATTTAAGACGAAAATCATCTTGTATGCAATTTCGCTTGATTTGTTTTCGGTCTTGTTTGGTGGGGTTATTGCAATCTTACCCATCTTCGCCGAAGATATTCTGAAAGTTGGCGCCGAAGGTCTTGGGATTCTACGCGCAGCTCCCTCAGTAGGAGCGGTGGTTACCATGCTTACTTTAATTTACTTTCCACCGTTAAAAAATGCTTGGCGGAATTTGCTTCTTGCCATCGCGGGTTTTGGTATAGCTACTTTGGTATTCGGTCTATCATCGAATTTTTGGTTGTCGGTAACAGCCTTGTTTTTTACCGGTGCATTCGATTCGGTCAGCGTGGTGATTCGTCAAACGGTCTTGCGAATATTCACGCCCGATGAGATGCGGGGTCGTGTTTCATCCGTTAATGGAGTGTTCGTGAGTACATCGAACGAAATGGGTGCTTTTGAATCTGGCGTAGCTGCCAAGTTCTTTGGTACAATACCCTCTGTGCTTATCGGTGCCGGTGTGACCCTGTTTTTAGTCACTATCGTTGCATTCAAATCCAAAGATTTGTTGGAATTGGATGTTGAGAAAGCGTCAGAAGCCTAATTACTTGTTTTCCTGAATACTTGTATTCCACGCCTTTAGGGTCTCCACGATGGTATTGCGGCTTTCCTGTGCCCAAACAATATCCGAAACCTTATTCACTGGACTTGTATTCTCCCCCAGCAATGCGGGCATCAAATTAAAGGTGTGCGTTTTTAATTTCTTTACGCCTTTGTCGTTCACCGAAATGCATTCGATTACTTCGATGTTGGAAATGACCACGAAGCCATCAGAAGTTTTGGATGCATGAATCTCGATGGATTCGATCAGATTCTTTGGGATATCGCTAGTACCTATTGGGTCAGCTCCTTGATAATGAACGACTTTGATTTCATGTGCTCCTAGCAAAAGAAAGGAGATGCGTTGTTTCCCCGACTTCGTCGCAAAAAAATCTCCAATCGTCTGAAAGAAATTACGTTTCGGTAATTGGATGACGCCAAGACCTATAAAATCACGTGGTGTTTGGCTAGAAAGAAATGAAAACGAAGAAGGCAGATTGGAGCTCATGCAAATATTTTTTACGAATTTATCTTAAAAATGGCAAACCAACAATTACAGGCGAATTTTAGGTTTAGGGAATTCAAAGTGCTGGGCAAAACCTTGAAACCACTGATGAATCGACTCAAAGCCTTTTTTGTTTAAGCTGTAATGAATAAACTGGCCTTTTTTTACGGCATCGATTAATTGAGCTTGTTTCAATAAATCTAAATGATGCGAAATGCTGGGCTTAGTCATATCAAATTGCTTGGCAATTTGACCCGCATTTTGAGGCCCCTGAATAAGAAATTGGAGTATCTCTCTTCTCGTTACATCGTTAATCGCTTTGAAGGCTGTTTCCATATTTGATTAAATAATTAGGCGAATATCTAATTAATATCTTGATTTTCCAAATTTACAGTTGGTCAGCTTTTCGATAGGCTTCGATTAGTTTCAGTTCACCCTCTTTTCCCGGATGGAAATTACCATGTTCCATGCCCAAAACACCTTGGTAGTTTTTCTTCCGCAGATGCTCGAAGATATTGGCATAATTTACTTCACCCGTTCCTGGTTCTTTGCGGCCTGGATTGTCACCAATTTGTAGATAGGCGATTTCTGACCAGCATAAATCCATGTTCTTGATCATATTTCCTTCGTTACGCTGCATGTGATACATGTCGAAAAGTATTTTGCAAGATGGGCTATCTACTGCCTTGCAAATCATATAACTTTGGTCGGAATGGCGTAAAAATAGATCGGGATTGTCGCTTAGCGGTTCTAAAACCATCGTGAGCTTATAAGGCTCCAGGATTTCAGCGCCTCGTTTTAAAACCTCGATGACGTTTCCTGTCTGAATGCCCATAGGTAAGTTTCGCGTAAAATTTCCAGGTACCACTGTCGCCCATTTTGCATGAACGCGTTTGGAGGTTTCGACGGCTTGTCTACAAGATTTCAAGAACAGATCTGTCCAAGTTTTATCCCCTGTGGTCATATGTGACTTGTCGAAAAAACCTGGGAATTTGATCACAAAAACACCCATGTCCATGCCTAGTCGGCCTAAAGTTGCCCCAATTTTCTCCTGTACCTCCACAGGCTTTTCCATCATTTCATTGTCTTCCAGCGCTCGAAATCCCATCTCATGCATGAATTTCAATTGGTCGATATAATCTTTTCCAGCATGTTGTTCGAACATGCCGAAATGCGGTGCATAGTTTAAGCTAAATATATTTGCGTTAGCTGAGCCAGCTTTAAGCATTTGAGTGCTTAAAACTCCTCCTGTCATTAATTGGCTAAATGATCGACGATTCATGTTTATTTTTTCTTTAAAGTGCTTAAATATTCAACCAAATCTGTTAATTCACTCGTCGACATACCAGCTGCCAACTCATCTGGCATCATCGAGCTATCTAATTGTTTCACGGATTTCAATGCGGATGTTTTGAAGTTTTGAATGCCACCTCCGGGTAATTTTAGGATGATATCGGTTTCATTTTTCGAGGTAACGATTCCTTGATAAACATCTCCTTTTTTTGTTGTAATCTCAAAGGTTTCATAGCCAAAGCCAATACCCGCATTCGGATGAAGGATTGATAGATACATCCCTTCTTTCGATAATTTTGAGCCTATTTCAGATAATTTTGGCCCAAAATCAATGCCCTCATTGTTGATTTGATGGCACATGGCACATTGCTCCACAAATACTTTAATTCCATTTTTTGCTACACCTTTCAAGCTGATTAATTCATTCAATGCAGGATGTTTCGTTTTGGAATTACTCTGTGCGCCACTTAGGTAGGTGTTAGCTTCCACACGAACTCCTTTGCGCCACGCTTTACTGACCGACTCAACCACGGATGGAATCAGGTTTGCGGGAATTTGTTTTTGCTTCAATGCTTGTAAGACAAAATCTTCACCAGCAGGGTAGGAGTTCCCGATTCCTTTGGCTGCATCTTTCCGTACGATTAAATCGAGTTTAGTATTTAGTAAGATTTGGTTGAGTAATGCGACACTTTCTTTGTTGCCTTGCCAGCGAATCGCATCAATGATGGACCGTTTTACCGTATTATTTCCTTGATTAAACGTTGATTTTATCAAATCATTTCCTCCTAACGCATAGAGCGTTTTGGCTGCTTGTCGGCCACCTTTATTGCTCAAAATGATTTTCATCAATTCGGGCTTTAATTCGCCTAAACTGTATTTTTCGATTAATTGGGTGTATTCGTCTATGTCATTTTTAGGTAAAAGATTGATAACAGTTTTACGTGCCAATGCATTTTTCTGCATGTATTCTGGCGAAAGATGACGGATCGCTACCAAAGTAGCAGCGGCATTTTTTTTAAGTTCTGTGTTGATTAATTGAACCAATAAGGCCGATTTCTCTTCTCCTGGAATGAAATCCAATGCACGGAAATAGCGCAACTTGTCGTTCAATGGTTTTGCCTCTTTTAAGTATTGGAAAATATAGGAATTCGCTAATGCTGTTCTCGAACGGAAGATGATATCCCGGAATGCCGGCGAATCTACAGGTTTTAATGCCAAATAGGCGGCTAAACGAGTATCCCACGCACGGTCTGCACCGATGCCCAATGCCTCTAAGTACCATCGGTCCGCGCCGGTATGTTGGTTCGCTAAAGCCGCCCACATCGCATCCGCTTCTGGGTTCTTTACATGGTGCAAAGCGATGGCTAGTTCTCGTTTCACTTGATAATCTGAATCTTGTATAATGCGCTGAGCTAAGGATTTCCATGTATCAAATGGACGCATTTTCATCGCTCGGATGGCCATCATGCGCCATTCAGCAGATGTATTCGTAAGTGCTTTGTCGATGTAATTTAATCCGTTGGGGCGTTGGGTTAAGATCCAAAATAAGCGTGCTTTTAATCGCGGGTTGCTTTCGTTTTGATAGACTGCTGCGATGTCCTGCGATGCTTTTTCTCCAAATCCCTGTAAAGCTTTATAGCCTACATAGCGCGTGGCAAGATTCGGGTTGAACAATGCCGTAATAGCTCCCATGGGAGAATTAAGATGTAATTTTTTGATTAAATAAGGTGTATTTTTTGGGGATATACGATAGATGCGCCCCTTGTTTTGGTCACCAGCTTGATGCCCACCCACACCGGGGTCATACCAGTCGGCGATAAAGAGTGAACCATCTGGCGCCACCGTTACATCCGCTGGACGAAACCATTGGTCTTTAATGCCCTCAACGAGATTGATGATGCTAGCTGTATATCCAGCTCCTTCTGGTTTTATGGGGTATGCGCGCACTACGTTCGGGCCTGCATCCGCATGGATGATTTGATTTTGGAATTTAGCAGGTAATAATTGTCCTTCATAGACCAAAATACCGGTAGGCGAACCTGAACCGGTTTGCAATAAATTGGGAACAACGCCTGGGTCGTTTAAATGCCAATGTTGAAGTGGCACCTCTTTTTCCATGTTTGTTCGTGCTACATACCATCCTTCGCCGGTCATTTCATCCGTGTAGCCATAATTTCCGCGCTCGAAAACAGAATTGATACGGACTCCTTTGTTACCGTCATCGTCGTTATCTGATTGCCATAATGCCCCGTACGAGTCAACGGCAACTTCAAAGTTGTTTCGGAAGTTTTGGCCTAAACATTCTACTTGTGTGCCGTCGACATTGCAACGGAAGACCATTCCTTGTTTGTACTTTTTAGGTCCAATGATGTCTCCATCTTGATCGAGAACGGGATTTCCTTTGGCATCTAGCAATTGCTTGCCCTCATTTCCTAGATTGAAATATAATTTTCCGTCAGGACCAAAGGTAAATGCGTGTGCCCCATGATCATGCTGTTCCCCACCGATTCCTTGAAACAAAATTTCTTTGCGGTCGGCTTTGTCATCATGATTGTCGTCATACAAGCGCCAGATGTAGGGGCTTTGTGCCACAATAACCATGCTGTCGAGTACGGCAATGCCAAGCGGGGCATTTAAATCAGGGGATTGATAGAATGTTTTTTGGTTATCTGCTTTTCCGTCACCATTCGTGTCCTCCAAGATAATGATGCGATCTCCCGCAGGATTCGTCGGATTACCAGCGATGGCTGGTCGGTAATTGAACGCCTCCGTAATCCATACGCGACCTCGCGAATCGATGTCCATGTTGGTTGGATTTTTTAACATGGGTTCCGTGGCAAAGGTTGTTATTTCTAACTCGGGATCAATCTGTAAACCTGCCAATGCATTCGCTGCCTCATGTTTTTGAGATTCGGTTAGTGAATCAAGCAGGGCTTGTCCCCAGTGTTGATGTTCGTTTTGCTGGAATGAAGAAATTCCAAGGTAAGTCAAAAGGCATAATGAGCCGAAAATGGACAAAAATCCACGGAGAGAATTTTTCATGCTAATTAAATAGGTTGAGCGAAACGCTTTGTTGTAAAGGTCTTTTAATTCGGCAAAAAATGCAAATTTATCGTTTGATGATTTGATTCAATTTGGAACGGAAATTGAGATAGGCCAAGAGGTTTTGGGGGCTTAATAAATTCGTTTTAAAATAGCTTTTCCAATCTTTTGCAGTTTGCGGAGGATTAAGAAATGTCGCCCGACAAAAGTAAAAAGCTTGTTTGACCTTGTTGGATTTGTTTTCGTTGCAATCCATTCGCATCAGGTAATATGCCTGCAGGATAGGTTTAATGAGGTGCTTGTATTTGTATTTTGTATGGGCATTGATACTTGAATACATGAATATCCGATTTTTAATGAAGGCATCGGCCTGTACATGGTCGGTCATGCTAATGCCTCCTTCATTTTTTCGGTAAACGGACATCACTTCTGGTAAATAGCCAATGGGGCCTTGTTCTGCTAATATAACATAGAGGGGAATATCACCGCTTTTCGAGTGTAAAAACCATTCGGGTAAAGGATGTGCATATTTTCTTCGCATCATCACGGAAGCTGTTGCCATGAACCAAGTTTCTTTTTCCACGAGGAAGTCGGCGGATTCCACCCAAGGTTTTTGGTCTGTAGGATTGATCAAAACGGGTTCCCGATTACTTCCATCCTCAAATATGATTTGAGCATTGTGAAAGCAGGCAGAAGCATGGGGATGTTGATCTAAAAAGTCGACTTGGCGTTGCAGTTTTAGTGGATCTGTCCAATAGTCGTCGCCTTCGATATGAACAATGTATTCTCCTTTGCAATCTAGAAAACAATGAACATAATTGATTTTAGATCCGAGGTTTTCAGGTCTAATGTAGGCTTTGATTTTGTCGGGATATTTCCGAGCATATTCGCGAACAATTTCGGCTGTTCCATCGGGAGAATGATCTTCGCCGATGATGATTTCAAGTTCAAAATTGACTTTTTGTCCTAGGATTGCATCTAAACTTGTTCGGATGTAGGCTTCATGTTTATAGGTGATGAAGCATACACTTACTTTGGGTTTTATAGGTGTTTGCGAGCCAGGAAAAAGGTGTTTATCGTAGTGCGAAAAATTCATCGGTTTTATTCCATTACGGCATAACCCACGCCCGTTTGACCAAAATGATTTCCATTATAAAACATGACTTTCTTGCCTTTGTGATTAATCACAAGCGGGTATTCTATCATGGTATAGTCCCAGTCGGCAGGATTATTACTCACATCAATGCCTACTTGCTCATCGAAACGAGTCCAATGGATCCCGTCTGAGGATTCTGCATAATAAATGCGGTAAGAACGTTCACGGTTTGTTCGGTAGTCGGTGATTGCCCGAGCGGAGAACCACATTTTATAGATTCCATCTTCGATGATGACGGATGGACGAGAAATTCCACCTTCTACCGAATCTCGGTAATCGATAGCCACTTGTCCTTTGCGATTCCATTCGATTCCATCGGAGGATTCGGCGTATTTAATGTGATAGCAGGGCTCCATGAGGCCTTGATCTTCTAACCAATGCGTACAGTTTAAATACCAAGCCTTGTACTTCCCTTCGTGGAACAAGAAGCAAGCAGAGCCATTGAAATAAGGTTCTTGGGCAGTGGTACTGATGATAGGACCCGTGAATTTTTTGGTGAAATGTACGCCATCTGTCGAAGTCGCAAGCCCCAAGGCATTGTGATAGGGTATGGTGTTGCGAACGGTCCAGCCGATGTAGTATAGCCATTTTTCATCACCGTTTTGCATGAACCAAGTGGGCATAATGCCACAATCGTCGAATGTACCTGGAACCCCTAAATCCAAAATAGGTTCAGGATGTAGATAGAGAATGCTGGCAAGATTGTTTGGGTCAAGATCAATGAATGAGGCTTGGCAACGTCCTTTTTCATCACGTGCCGAGTAGTAAAGTCTTATTTTGTCTTCATAAGATGTATCTGCACATACGACATGTGCATACCCGCGTTGGTTCCAAGTTGACTTCCCGTCGGGGCAATAAATAAGACCTTGTTTAATCCACTGCATATAATTGGACGTGGCATTTGTAAGACCACGTCCAAAGATACGACCAATTATCGAATTGTCGAGAAACTTGTGGGGCTCATGTAGATTGATTCCACCTTTTCGACGATTTTGCCATCTTTTTCGGATGCATCTTTCACCGAAATCCATTTCGGGTCTGATCGGAATGCATCAAAACTTGCTTTGCCGGCAGCTTCACTTTTATGTGCGATGAAGTAAAGCAATTTGCTCTGTGAGCCGTCTTTTGGAAGGGTTGTGAAATAGGCGATGTTGTCCATGCCATGTTTTTTGAAAAGTTTAACGGTATGGTCGCGAAAGCGCGTCAAAACGTTTTCTAATTTTCCTGGAGTTGCCGTGTAGGTACGCATTTCGAATGTTCGGTCTGCGTGGCTGTGGGATGCTTTGATTTTCGGACTGAAATCTGTTGCATGCATAAAGATGCTCGTAACTTTAGCCACGATTTTGCCACTCTCTTCCGATTTTCTTGCCACTTCTTTCCACGCAGGATCGTTGCCAAAATGTTTCCATGATGAATCACGTGCTGCTTGAGATGGATAAGCCAAAATGTAATACAAGGCATTCTCTGCGTTGTTGTTCGGAATCCAATAGCCCACATTCGTCATGCCATGTTTTTCAAAAATCTTAGTAGTATGATTCGTAAATCGCTGAATTAACGCGTCTAGTCGGCCTGGATGGCAATAATAGATGCGCATTTCAAAATAACGCGTATCAGGTTTCTTGGAAAAGCCTAGAAATGAGAGGCTAAGCAAGCAGAATAGTAAGATGTTTTTCATAGAAAATGTTAGTTTAAGGGCTAATGTAGTAGAATTTGTACTGATTAGTATCCTGATTACTCGATTTTTTACACGGATCCTAATCGCTTTGACATGACGTGTTGTAAATAGGCAAATATCATTTCCGGTTTCAGCGTACGCCAATTAGGAATCTGCAAATTTCCCCCAAAATTGATGTAATAATCCACATGGTATTTGGCCCATTCTTGTTCGACAAACGCGGCAAAATGCAAACCTACGATCCAGCCATCTTCTACTTCTTCGAACCATTCGGCATAATAATCATCCTCATAGCTTCCGTGAAAATTGAAGACATTTTCACCAATCAAAATAAAATGTTTGATTCCTACAGCGAGCAGGTGGTCGATAACCTGTCTTTTAAGTAGCATGATATCGTTATGTAGTGTATCATTCCACTCGCCGAATAATTCAATGATTGAGTAACCAAGTACATAATCGGTGAAGAGAATTTTGCAATAAAGTGTTTCGGAATCAATCTCATCCCAAAGAGGATGAATGTAATAGCCATAGATATCGTTCTCGTATTCAGTTTGCGAATAGCTTCTCCCATAAAAAGGTGATTTACGATCTTGCGACGCATTGTAAATGGATTCCCATTGGAAGGATGGTTCGATTTCTTGCATATAGACCCAAAATAAACAGAAAAGGCTTGCCAAAGCAAGCCTTTTCATCGGATAAGGAGGATTAGATTACTTTAGTTTGGCCCCTAGGAAAACCCCATTTCCGTCAAATTCTACTTTGTAGTTTTTACCCGCCAAGCTAATGTACACTTCAATTTCTTTAATGGTTGTATCAGCAGCTACGGATTGTGCTTTCGTAAATGTCCAACCCGCATAATTCGTATTCAAATAGGTAATTGCGGCTGTTGGAATTTGTGCCTGAGTAATTTCTGTTACTGTGAAATTAGGCAGTAATGGATTGTCCTTTGGACCTTTTCCCGCATTTTGAATCAAATTAAAGTCTTTGTCAAACATGTAGGTTTGGACTACTCCTGCTACGGAAACAACCACATGATAGTGGATAGTGACGTTGTCTGCTGCAATACTTACGGCATTTTTTAGCGTCCAACCCGTGGCATTTGTATTTAAATAGGTTGTAATCGCTGCTGGCAAGGTAGTTAAGTCCGTCTTTGAGATGACCGGTTTCGCTGGGATTTCTTTGCTTGAAATCACCTTGCCACTTGCATCAATGTTTAGTTCATACATGATGCCTGATTTTTCAGCATGAATGTGGTAAATTGTAATCCCTTGGCTATCAATTTTCGCTGTCGCTCGTTGGAATGTATAACCTGTTATTGCGGTTTGCACAGCCCCTGGTAAGTCTGTCAATGCTAAATTGGTAACAGCTGGACTATGACTTCCTTTGTTTTTTCCGCCTTTGGGACCTCCTGGTATGCCGGTTGTTTGCGAAACATAAGCTCCTTTATCATCAAAAAGTACGGAATAAAACTCAGTATTGTATTTCAATTCTACCCGATAGCCCGTAGGTGTACCTGTCGTCTTTTGGGAAGCATGTAATAAATCGTAGCCTGGAAAATTAGTGGCCAAATAAGTTAAAACACTCGATGGTAAAGCTGTAGAGTCAATTTTTGAAAAGGCTTCTTTGATAGCTCCTTTGGAAGATAATACGATTTGAGTTTCAGTGGTTGCTGTTGTTACATCTGCAACATACAATGCATTGGGTTGTATAATAGCGTAGGCAACTTTTGCCGTTGGGAAACTTTGTTGAATTGTTGACTGTACAGCTTGCGGTATATTGGCTGCGTTAATTGCTGTAAATCCCTCTGGATTCAAGGATTCTTCTTTGCTGCAAGAGCTTACGAACACTGTACTAGCAAAGGCGAATAGAATGAGCTTTTTCATGATTATAAAATTTAGTTGAACGCAGAATTAACGTGTGTTTTAAATGAATCTTGTGCAAAGATGTCTGCAGGGAGTTAACTTATGGGCATTCAATCGACGAACCGACGAATCGAGTATACGAATAAATTAAATTTGATAAATTTATAGTACCTTGTATTGCATAGTACTATATTTTGTTTAGATTTGTCACATGAAGAATCATCAACAAGGTAAAATCATCTTTTTTGTTTGCTTAATGGCCTCTCAGTCAATCTTTGCATTAGGCCTTCCGCAACGTTTATATCCCGCAAAAGTTATTAAAAAATCTATTCAAGTGCTCGTGCGGAAAGTATCGCGTTAATTCTTAAAAAATCTCTTAATTTTGGGTTTCATTCGATCAGCCCATGTTCACAGCATTTATTTCTTGGGATACTAATCCCGTAATCATTGACCTTTTTGGATTTCCAATCCGTTGGTATGGCTTCTTTTTTGCTATGGCTTTTTTGGCGGGCTTTCGTGTCGTGAATTACATGTTTAAGCAGGAGGGACGTTCCACGGAGCAGGCTGACCAATTACTGATGTATACGATGGTGGCGACAATCGTAGGTGCACGTGCTGGGCATTATTTTTTCTATGAATTTCCTCTGTTACAAGCGGATCCTTTACGTTTTTTCATTCAAATGATCACGCCCCCATTTTCGGGTTTAGCATCACACGGTGCATCCATCGGCTTATTTATTGCCTTCTATTTGTATTCTCGCAAAAATCCCAGTATGTCTTATCTATACATAACGGATCGAATTGTGCCTGCCGTAGCGTTAGGGGGATTCTTTATTCGAATGGGCAATTTGATGAATTCGGAGATTATTGGAAAGCCTACAGAATTACCATGGGGATTTAAATTTTTACGAGATACAGAGTTTAATCCCTATGGTGATCCAAATTTAGTGCTTGCCCGTCATCCTTCACAATTATATGAAGCTCTTTCATGCTTATTGATTTTTGCAGCATTGATGTGGTTCTGGTCCAAAAAGAAAAAGGACACGCAAGATGGTTTAATGACAGGATATTTTATGATTGTCCTCTTTACACTCCGTTTTTTCTACGAGTTCTTAAAAGAAAACCAAAGCGCATTTGAGAATAATTTGACCTTGAATATGGGGCAAATTTTATCGATTCCAGCCGTGCTATTTGGCGTGATTGTACTCACATATTCCTATCGAAAAGTTTAGTCTATTTTTTGTACCTCTTTTGAAATCGCGTTTATCCGTTTTGTGAATAAATAGCGGTTCAAATTGTAGGCATCAAAATCCTTGGATTGTGGATCCACACTTGCTCTGCGAGTCCTGTCGGCGGCATGAATGTATGCATTCCGACCTTCCCATAATCCCACGTGAACGACCTTTTTAGTCCCGTCAGGTCTCCTTTCGCCAAAGAATAATAAATCTCCCGGTTTTAAATTTTCCCAATTACGTAGACTATCCACGAGTATCCCCTCGCGAGCTTGTTGGCTCGCATCCCTAGGAATAATCCAGCCATTCGACTGATATACTAGTTTCGTAAAACCGCTACAATCCATTCCTTTGATGGATGTACCTCCCCATAAATAGGGAATGCCCATGAATTGATGTGCCGCTTGAAGTATACGATTTTCAGTTGGCCCTGCATTCGATTTCTTCCATGAAGCATAGTTTTCTACATCCCGCATAGCAACATATCCTATGACACCATCAGCCATGCGAATTTCCCAAAATCCAATCTTTTTTCGTATCGCCATTAAGCGGTTGTGTTGGACCAATTCGCTAATGATTTCCGATTTACTACTTGGGAATTGATAGACTTTACTGTACGTAGCCGTAATAATCAGTTCAGTTCCTGATTTTCGGTATGCCTGAAATTCGGAGCTATCCAGCCGAATAATCGTGCTTCCTTCGACCCAACCTTGATAATGATCAGGTAATTGTACTAGATACCAATTTTTTGTCGGGGATTTTTCAAGCAATTGAACGGGTGTCCCCAACAATGCCTGCGTGCTCATTTCGGCACCCTCGCGCGCCTCGGTCCGAATATTTGCTACGGATATGTTGACGATTCCCATGGTTTTTTGTGCCCAACTTATGTGAGCGAATAAGCAAAATAGAATGATTTTACTCCGCATAATTGAATTTCAAATAGTCTAAATGAGGTTGATTTGTTTTTGGTCGGCTAAGTTCATGTTGGTAGATTACCTCCCCCAAATGCTTAAAGAAGGGAAATCCAACCGTTTCATAATCGTATTTGTCATCATTGAATATTTCGTCATCATTACAGTAGATCGCTGCAGTAACCATAAATTCAACCTTGTTTTGGAAGTCGACGAAATAGGCATTGTCCAGCAAGAATCCATAGGCATCTCCCACTTTGTTGAAGATGCGAACATTCGGATTTATGTTCGCTTTTTTATCTCCGCCATAATACAGGAATTTACAATAAGTTGGGCCAATCGTGGAATCTGCGCTGTAATTCGGGTGTTTAGATTCGGTTGGGAATTCCGACATATAGCGGTATAAAAACGAATAATCTTCAGGACTCAAGTTAAACCGGTCTTTTTTCTGAAAGGAAGCTGGGAACATCAAGCGTTTCAAGAAATCATGTTGGGCATGCAGTGGATAAGCGTTCTTAAAGCTGAAATTAACCGGATGTGGAATGATGCGTCCTGAGTCGTTCATGATTCCTTTCCCCATAATGATGGGATCTGTGGAGACGATTTGCTTCTTGTTGAATTGCTCTTTTTGTTGCCAAATAACAGCGCCTTTCTCATTCATAAATTCCACGGGATTTGTATATTGATTTTCGAGCAAAGGAATGCTTGTCTGTAATCGATGTGTGAATCGAGCGCCCTCAAAACCCTTGGAAGCCATCGTTTTATTGAAGTCTTTTTGGCCCAAAAATTCATACAAACGATTGTAGGCCTCGTTGTCTGAGACCAATAAAATCTTCTTAATATAGTTCTCGATGCTCGGTTTGCCATTCGCGGAACTGGAGTCAGTTAGGACCTCCAACTGCGTTGGCCGATTTTTTAGGGTATGGAATGTTGTTGCTTTATCAATTTTCAGTTTGTTAATTTTTTCCAACGCCAACACGCTCGCCGCCAATTTTACAGTACTCGCGGGGTAAAAATATTCATTGGCATCCACTCGATAGGCATGTGTGGTGAAATGGGCCTTATTCTCCGCATCTCGGTCAATTTGCGTGTATAAAATTTGCAAACGGTATTTGGATGGGTTGTCGGTGAGTGTTTTAAAATAAGTGGGATTTGCCTTTAATAATTGCTCGATCACATTTTCTTGGGCATGAAGCAGTGACGTTGAAAAGAGTCCCATTAAGAGTACTAGTTTAAGCTTTTTCATAGGTTAATAGGGCTTGGCTTAGTTCTTCGATATCTTGAACATGTAGGCAAGCAGGTAATATAGCTTTGCAAATAGGAGCAGCTTGTGGGTCAGGATAGGCAAATTGGTTGCATAAAAATCCATGGGATTTTAAATGATCAAAAAGCTTCGTGTCCGCGGAACTGAATGCCGGATAATCCTTGACATAATTCACCTGCATCGCATTTTTTGTAAACGCCTCAGCAAGAACTTGTGATTGCTCGATACGCTCATCATAGGCTTCTTGGGCATGTAAACAGGCATGTATGTAGGCAGGATTTGCCGGCGATCCACCTACCCAAAAGGGATCTTGTTTGATCGCGTCGATGTCGGCTTTTTTGCCTAAAATAATTCCTGCAGGTATCCCAAAGGCTTTCGATAATGAACTAGTTTGTATCAAATTCGCAGGTGTTTGAATTTGCGTGGAAACGATTCCAAGACGATGGGATTCATCGACAATCAATGTCTGCTCGGCCGATAAATTTTGCTCAAAACCCGTTAAGAATTCTTCCACCCAAGGAGCTCCAATGCCATCCATGCAGAGAATTTGCGCATCTTTTTTCCAATCCGCGAATGAACATGCTGCAGGTTTATATGGATGTCTCCACAAGGCTGGATGTGTTTTCGGAGCTAAGGAAATAGCTACATTCGGATATTTCTGCGTGATGTATTGTAGGGCTATTTGGCCAGCAATTAAACCTGAACTGCATAGCGCTGCGGCTTCTACTCGAAAGCGTTTGGCAAGGGTATGCTCCAAACTCTCCCATACATCCATGCAGTAATTATTCAGTCGGGAACTACCCCAATTTTGATTAAACATGCGAATACCCTCTTGCACTTTTTCTTGAAAGAGGGGATGGGTGCCGATGTTCAAATAATTCGTTCCTCCGAGCCAACGGTATTCTTTTCCCTCGAATGTCACGAGGCGCTCTGGGATCTTATTTTGAAGGATTTGATACGACATACTAACGAATTAATTGTGCACCCGTTCCAGGTGTTTGTGCGTACTTGACCCGACCATAATCAATTGTGATTCCTTTTGAGATTTGGTCGTCAACTAATAAGCAGCCATCCATGTCTACATAATCCAACAAGGGCAATAATTGGGCGATGGCCGAGCAACCGATTGTCGATTCGGTCATACAGCCGACCATGATTTTCAGGCCAAGACTTTTCGCTTCTTTGATCATTCGTAGCGCGGGCGTTATACCTCCACATTTCATCAACTTGATATTTACGCCATGGAAATATCCAGCACATTTAGCTACATCTTCTTCCAAAATACAGGACTCATCCGCGATAATGGGTAGTTCAGATTCTTGGTAAACGCGCTTCATGCCTTCCCAGTTATCGGCCTTCAAGGGTTGTTCAATGAATTCGACGCCCAGTTTCTTCAATTCCGGTGCGAAATAAATTGTCTGTTCTGGAGTCCAAGCGGTATTGGCATCCACCCGAAATACAGCATCGGTTTCTTTGCGCAAGGCTTCCACAATTTCTAAATCTTGATCTGTGCCTAGTTTGATTTTGTACAATGGAAAGGGCATTTCCCGCATTTTGGAAACCATGACATCCACGGTATCAATTCCAATGGTATAGTCGGTGATTGGGTTGTGGGAAATATCCAATCCCCAAATTTCATGTAGCGCTTTATTATGTGTTTTGCCCCAAAGGTCCCAATAGGCAACATCCAAGGCGCAAAGTGCGAAAGGATGATCGTCCAACAAAGTTTTGGAAATCAACTTCCAAAAATCCGTCGGGTGGGGAAGAATATCGCTGGGTAATAAATGTCGGATACTCTCCACTTGTGCCACCATCTTTTCCATGGTGATGCCGTAATAGGGGGTTTCTGTCGCTTCGCCGAATCCGCTTTTGCCGTGCCAACTTAACTCCACAATCAATGTGGGCTGTACGTCACGCGATTCATGTGTGATCGTAAAGGTGTGTTTGAGCGGTAAGTCAAATTGATGAAGCTTGAGTTCCATACACGATTATTTAAGTGGGATATAAGGCAATTTGGTCTCTTTTTGCCCTGCTTTTTGCCAAACTAATCCATCGGCTTTTGACCAATTGATCAAGTCGCCTGAACCATTGTGAGCCAAGGTTTCGCCATTTTCAACCGGAATCCACTGATCTAATTCTGCGGATGGTTTAGGTAAATATTTGATTTCTTTCTCTGCGTATTCAGGAAAATCGCCGGATACCCAAGGTAAGAAATAGACCCAAAAACAAGTTAAAGTTGAGATTGGATTACCTGGGAA
>DKIP01000048.1:45938-52881 GCA_002454335.1 Cytophagaceae bacterium UBA6715
TGAAAGACTGTTTCAAAACCAGCATCCGATAAGACCCCTGGGATTAAATCTTTTTTCCCGGCAGAGACACCGCCCGACAATAAAATAATGTCATTGGATTCTAAGGCCTTGTCGATATTCGCTTTGATCTTTTCTGCTGAATCGGGTAAATGACTCGAATTTGCTTTGAAGCCTTTGGATAACAAGACTGATTTCATCATCATAACATTCGAGCTCCGAATCTGATGTGCTGCGGGTGTTTCGTGAAGTCCTACGATTTCATCACCGGTGGAGAATATGTGCACATGCGGTTTAGATTCTACTTCGATGTGCGCTTTGCCCACCGTGGCCGCAATGGCAATTTCTACCGGGCCAATTTTGGTACGTTTTTTAACTAAAATCGTCCCTTCTTTGGCATCCATGCCTTGCGTATGAATGAATTGACCCTTTGTTAAGGGTGTTTTACCTATGTAGGTGGCAATCTTTTTCTCGATGCTTACATCTTCAATTTTGATGATTGCTTCCGTCCCTTTGGGAGCCGTCGCACCGGTCATGATTTCCATGGCACCATCGGTCTTTTTAATCGCTTTTGCGGGTTCTCCCGCATATAGAATGCCTTCAATTTTCCAGGTCGGAGCGCTGATGTCTTTCACGGCAATACCATCCATCATGACACGATCAAAGGGAGGGAAATCACGGTCCGCAATAATTTTTTCAGCCAAATTCATGCCCAAGGTTTTTGCTAAGGGTAATTTTTCAGTCCGGAAAGGAATGGTGATGTTTTTTAAAAGGGCAATTGCTTCAATAGGACTGATCATGTTTGTTGTTTTACGTATTTGTTAAATTTCGCTATTTTTTGCTAATTCTCCCGTATTTTTGTCTTCTAAATTTCAAATCAGCTATGGCGATCGATTTTTCACATCTGCAATCCGATGGTACCCCCGGCATGGTGGACGTAAGTACCAAAAATGAAACGGTGCGTGAAGCAAAAGCGCAATCCATTGTCTATTTAGGTGCGGAAATCGTCCAGCATTTCGAGGCAGCAGATTGGCAAAATAAGAAAGGAAGCATCTTGCAAACAGCCGTGATTGCCGGTACTATGGCAGCCAAAAAGACATCGGATTTGATTCCTTTATGTCATCCTCTCGGTTTGGATTCATGTAAGTTTGAGACAGAAGTGTTAACGGATCAAATTGTAATCACATGCATTTGTCGGTTGGAAGCCAAAACGGGTGTTGAAATGGAAGCCTTAGTCGGCGCCTCTGTCGCGGCATTAACCGTTTACGATATGTGTAAATCGGTTTCCAAAGGAATCGTCATCCAAGAGACCAAATTGATTTCAAAATCGGGTGGTAAATCTGACTTCAAAGCCTAATGTCCTCGCATCATATCATTCGTGACAAACAAGAACCTGCGCTGATCATCGCGAATGGGGAAGCATGTTCGTTGGAGATTTTGGACCAATTATTAGAATGGTCTCCTACGGTCCTTGTGCTAGATGGTGCTTTAGAACGGGTGATCTCTTTGGGCATCAAAGTAGATGTTTGGTTAGGCGATTTTGATCATACTCACATCACGGATTTCAGTGATTATCCCTTGAAAAAAGTACATACGCCCGATCAAAATTTGACCGATTTAGAAAAGGCTTTTGAATATTTGTTGGCTGAAGGCTATCCCGCCGTGAATGTGGTTTGGGCCTCCGGAAAGCGCATGGATCATACCTTAAATAATTTTCACTCGATGGTGCGATATGGTCGGCGAATGAAGATTGTCTTCTTCGATGATTATTCAACCTCTTATTTATTGCCATTTACGTTTGAAAAATGGTATCCAGCCAAAACGCCTATTTCCTTGATGCCTTATGGGGAGGCGTTTGAGGTAAAATCAACAGGTTTATTGTACGATTTGAATCATCCCGTATTACGGCTTGGGACTCAGACAAGTTCAAGCAATGAGGTGCGAGTAGATGGGATGGTGAAAATTTCCTACGAAAACGGCTCCCTTATTTTGATGGAGTGCCACGATTAATTTTGTCCTGCTCTGAGGGTTTGTAGAACACCGGGCGCGACGGAACCTCTGGGAAGTAATTCTGTTCCACCCAATTTCCCGGATAATCATGCGGATATTTATAATCGGCCCCATAATTCAAATCTTTCATGAGACGCGTAGGTGCATTGCGTAAATGCAAAGGCACGGGTAAATTACCTGTTTGCTCCACATAGGCCATGGCTTTGTTAATCGCATTATAGGCCGAATTGCTCTTCGGAGAGGTTGCCAAATAGATCACCGTTTGGGATAAAACAATGCGGGATTCTGGATTGCCGATAACTCGAATGGAATCGAAACAAGATTGCGCGAGTAGCAAGGCGTTCGGATTGGCTAGGCCAATGTCCTCGGAGGCTAAGATCAATAAGCGCCGACCGATGAATTCCAAGGATTCGCCACCGGCAAGCATGCGGGCCAACCAATACACGGCAGCATCGGGATCTGAACCACGAATCGATTTAATGAAGGCAGAAATGATGTCGTAATGTTGTTCGCCATCCTTGTCGTATTGCGCTAAGTTTTTTTGTAATCGTTCCGTGACAAGCGCATTGGTCACTTCAATTTCATTTGCGCCTTCTGTGGTGATGAGCAATTCAAAGAGATTCAATAATTTCCGACCATCCCCACCCGAAAAATGGAATAGTGCGTCCGTTTCCGTGAGCGTAATGGTTTTATTCGCAAATAATTTATCCGTGCTAATGGCCTTATCGATGAGTTGACGTAAATGCACATCATTCAAGGCCTCCAATACATATACTTGACAACGCGATAATAGGGCTGAAATAACTTCGAACGATGGGTTTTCTGTGGTTGCTCCCACCAACGTGACGATTCCTTTTTCGACTGCATTTAGCAAGGAGTCTTGCTGGGACTTGGAGAAACGGTGAATCTCATCGATGAAAAGAATAGGTGATTGAGCCTCAAACATGCGGTTTTTCTTCGCTAATTCGAGCGTTTCACGGACTTCTTTCACGCCAGATTGTACGGCGGAGAGCGTGTAGATTGTACGTTTTAATGCTCCCGCTAATAAGGTGGCTAAAGTAGTTTTGCCTACCCCGGGAGGACCCCACAGAATGCAAGAGGGGAGATGTCCAGCCTCGATTGCCTTACGTAGGGGCGCGTTGGCTCCAATGACCTTTTCTTGGCCAATGTAGTCATCCAACGAGTTGGGGCGCATTCGTTCTGCGAGGGGTTGCATCATCTTTCGAAGTTACGGGAATTTTGTAAAATAGAAATAGAATTAGTAGCTTGGAGAACTAAATAAACCTATGAAATTATGAATTCATCACGTCGTTCCTTTTTGCGCAATTCGGCCTTTGGGCTTGGCGCATTAGCGTTTGCTTCTCCTGCTTTACAGAGTTTAGCAGCTGTTAAATACAAGAAATTAGTTGGGGTTCAATTGTATTCCGTACGCGACGATATGCGTAAGGATCCACAAGCAACCTTGAATGCTTTGGCAGAAATGGGCTATAAATATGTAGAACATGCCAATTACGTTAATCGCAAATTTTATGGTTGGGAAGCCAAAGAATTCCGTAAACGTCTCGATGATTTAGGAATGAAGATGCCTTCAGGTCATACGGTGATGGGGAAGGCGCATTGGGATGATGCGAAAAATGATTTCACCGATTTATGGAAATATACGGTGGAAGATGCTGCTGTTTTGGGACAGGAATTAGTTATTAGTCCATCCATCGACATGGGGATTCGCAAGGATAAAAACCTGTTGTTGAAATACATGGACATCTTCAATAAATCGGGGGAATTGTGTAACAAATTTGGTATGCGATTCGGCTACCATAACCACGATTTTGAGTTCTCTGAGAAATTAGAGGGTGAATTATTGTATGACATCATGTTGAACAATACGGATCCCAAATTGGTAGCTCAGCAATTAGACATAGGTAATATGATCAATGGAGGGGGAGTTCCTGCCGAAGTGATGAAGAAATTCCCGGGTCGTTTCGTTTCCATGCACGTAAAGGACGAAGTGCCAGCCAAAACAGGTCATGAACATTTTGAATCAACAATTCTTGGAAAAGGATCAGGTCAGATTGATGTACAAGCTTTGGTGAAATTAGGAGACAAAGAAGGAGGAACGAAGCACTTTATTATTGAACAAGAAGCTTATCAAGGATTAAAACCGCTTGACTGCATGAAGGAGAATATTGCCATCATGCGGGGTTGGGGGTATAAATAGATTGATTTTGGGCGTTTGCCCAAGTCCTCAGGCTAAAGTCTGAGGTTAATAATTTATATAACCCCAGGCTTTAGCCTGGGGTTTTGAAAAAACAAATACGTACGAATGAAAAAACTAAGCTTCATCGCCCTACTGGCAGCACCATTTTTCGCGTCTGCGCAATCCTTATTAAAACCGGTTATCGCTCAAAAAGCAGATGCCTTGAAAGACAAGGTCATCGCTTGGCGACGGGATTTTCATGAGCACCCCGAATTGGGCAACCAAGAAGTGCGAACAGCTGGAATCGTGGCGGCACATTTACGTGCTTTAGGCATTGAGGTGCAAGAAAAAGTGGGCTATACGGGGGTTGTGGGGATTTTAAAAGGTGCTAAGCCGGGTCCTGTGGTTGCTTTACGTGCCGACATGGACGGATTGCCCGTTTCGGAGCGTGGTGATTTGCCTTTCAAGTCTAAAGTTGTAACCGAATTCAATGGACAAAAAACGGGTGTCATGCATGCCTGTGGACACGATTCTCACGTGGCAATTTTGATGGCAGTTGCGGAAATTTTGGCCTCTGAAAAGGCAAATTTAGCAGGAACGGTGAAGTTTATTTTCCAACCAGCCGAAGAGGGTGTTTACAATGACAAGGGGGAAATGATTCTCTCGGGTGCTGAATTGATGGTGAAGGAAGGTGTTTTGGAGAATCCGAAGGTCGATGTGATTTTTGGTTTACACATTGCAGCGGGCTCTGATAACGGTGTTTTGGAATACAAACCCGGGGCAACCATGGCGGCAGTAGACCAATTGGATATTAAGGTCAAAGGAAAGCAAGCGCATGGTGCGAGTCCTTGGACGGGAATTGATCCGATTGTTATTTCATCTCAAATCGTGATGGGGTTACAAACCATCGTTTCACGTTCAGTGAACATTACGGAAGATCCTGCGATTGTTACCGTGGGAGCGATTCATAGTGGTATTCGACAAAACATCATTCCAGAATCATCTCACATGATTGGAACGATTCGGACTTTTGGCGTAGAACAACGTCAATTGGTTCACCAACGCATCAAAGATATCGCAACGAATATTGCCGAAAGTGGTGGTGGTAAAGCAGAGGTGACGATCGGTACAGGATATCCAGTGACGTATAACAATCCGCAATTGGTGGAAAAGATGTTGCCCACTTTGCAAGGGGTTAATGGAAAGGATCGCGTGAGAACCGTTCCAGCGCATACGGGCGCAGAAGACTTTTCATTCTTCCAACAAAAAGTTCCTGGTTTCTTCTTCTTTCTAGGTGCTCGTCCAGACAACAAAAAAGCAGAGGAGGTAGCAGGACACCATACCCCAGATTTCCATTTGGATGAAGGTCATTTCCAAGTGGGGGTGAAAGCCTTGAGTAGCTTGGTCGTAGACTACATGGATATGGCACAACCGAAGAAAAAGAAGTAGTCTATTTTCCCCAGGTTAAAACCTGGGCTTATTAAAATTTTAACCCCGGGCTTTAGCCTGGGGTTTATTATGTAAAAGGTAAACCTATGAAAACACTCCTCCTATTCCTCTTACTTGCAGGCCCTTTGGCCTATGCTCAAAATCTTAAACCTGAACTTTGGCATAAACCCTGGAAAGCTTCCTGGATTACCTATTCAGAAAATGCGAATAGTATTTATTCACTTCAGGGCTTGAAAGATTATGGGGTATTTAAATTTCAGAAAAGAGTTTCTTTGCCTGAAAAACCTGCTAAATGTCTCATTCACGTTTCGGGCGATAATCGCTATAAATTGTATGTGAATGGTACCTGGGTATCCGCTGGACCCGCTCGCGGCGATTTGTATTTCTGGAATTTTGAGACCTTGGACATCGCGCCCTATCTGAAGGCGGGGGAGAATACGGTGGAGGCCTTGGTTTGGAACGAAGGCAGAGGGAAGCCAGAGGCCCAAATTTCATTTGCTACCGGATTTATTTTACAAGCAGATGAGGAGGCTCATGCCGCTTTGAACACCAATATGAGCTGGAGTGTGGCTAGAAATTTAGGAGTATCTCCTTTGCCGCCTCGGGTGCCAGGTTATTATGTGGCGGGTCAAGGAGAATTACAGGAATATGCTAAATCCTGGACGCCTTTTATTTCCGCTAAATCCTTAGGTCCAGGTTTAACCAAAGGCGCGGCTATCGATTCACGGGGCTGGATGCTGTACCCATCTGGGATTCCAGCAATGGAGTTAACCGAGCAGCGATTTGCCTCCATCCGAAAGGGAGAGGGCGATTTGATTCATGGGAAATCGCTGGTGGTACCGGCAAATAGCTCGGTGGATTTGTGGATTGATCAAGGAGTATTGACAAACGCCTACCCACAATTAACGTTTTCTGGTGGAAAAGATGCTAAAATCGGGCTCACCTATGCCGAAGGTTTATACGAAAAGAAGCCATTAAACACGACCACGAAAAATGGGAATCATAAGGGGAATCGGAATGAGATCGATAATAAATATTGGCTGGGTCGGAAGGATAGCCTTATTGCCGATGGTTCCGCGCATACCTTTGAAACAATGACCTATCGCACGTTTCGCTATGTGCGTTTGACCGTCAAGACAGAAGCAGACGCTTTGACTTTACAGGATTTCAAGAGTGTGTTTACGGGTTTTCCTTTTCAGGCGAAAGCCTCGTTGAAAACGGATAACCCTTTGATTCCCCAATTGCTAGACGTGGGATTTCGCACCGCGCGTTTATGTGCGATGGAAACCT
>DKIP01000049.1:0-10850 GCA_002454335.1 Cytophagaceae bacterium UBA6715
TTGAATATCTGCCAACCTAAATTCGTGCGAATCGGCTCGGTATAGTCACCCAATCGTTGAATCGAGAATAATTTACTTTGTAATTCCTCCGACAAATCCGAAGAATAATACCAGCGGCGTAATTCCCCTCCTCGGCCTTTTGAATAAGGATCTTCGGAATAATTCTTGCATATTAACTCAAAAGACTCATCACCTTTCTCTAGGTATTTTTGCACTTGTTCAATCCGATTCTTCGCATCTACCTGCAAGTTTGTCGCAGCATTTACGGGAACCGAAACCAAAATATGCGCCAAACGAATCTTTCCTTGATTCGGGCGAACATCTAAAATATTAATCAAATGATAACCGGCCGTTGTACGCACAATACCCGAAACACCTCCTTTTTCAAGCGCATATACAGCATTCTCAAATGCATACTGTGTCTGCAAACTTGTCACAAAACCAATGTTACCACCTTTAGCTGCTGACAAATCATCTTCGGAAAACTTCTTTGCTAAATCTTCAAATACCTCTCCCGCCAAAACACGTTTGCGTATATTTTCAATTTTTTGATAGGCAATCAACGTATCGGCGGTCGTTGGATTAGCAGGCAATTTGACCAAAATATGAGCCACCTGCTTTTCGAATTTTAATCGTTGGTAGGCTTCCTTCACTAATGCCTCCGACTTATCCCCGTCGATAAGATAGGGACTTGCCAATTCCTTACGAAAGCTTTGGTATTCATCCTGGAAAGTGGCAGATTGAGGAATTTTAGCATCTTCAGCTGCTAAAATCTTGAGTTGGTAATCAATGTAATCCGATAAAAACTTCTGCTTATTATCCGCCTTGATGCTATCACTCTCCAATAATCTGCGATAATCTCTCTCAAATATGGCCGCAGAAATCTTTTTGCTCCCCAATTGAATAGGTGCTTCTTGTTGGGCCAACAACGATAGTGGCAACAAGCAACATAATCCAAGTAAGTATTTAACGGGAAACTTAAAATTCATTTTCTAAACTAATTACACACAAGTCGACAAAATTACACAAAAACCTGCAATTTACCGGCCTTATTCTTTATTCATTTACGTGGATTCGATAAGCATAGCCATACTGATAGGCATCCAAACCCGCTTTCCCACCTTTCCAATTTCCGCGCTTAAATCGCGTAGACTTTCCTTTAGGCAAAGCTGACCAATCCCAATCCCATTGCAATTCCGATACGCCCAACAAATCCCGACCATCCTGCTTCGACCAATAATGTAAACCTAAACTGCCCAAGCGAGCTCCCCATAAAAACCAAGATATGGGATTGCTGACCGCGCTCCATTCAACCAACATTAAAGGAACTTGCAACATACCACCCCATTGATTGACTTGATTCAACAACTTTTGATCTTTTGTATAATCATCCAACTCCCAAAGTGAAACCTGTAAACCCAGTTGCTCTCCGGGATTTAAAAGAATTCGTAAGGCAGGTAAGGTATCTAAGACGATTTTATCCCCTTGTCTAGCACCACCTAAAAAACGTGAAGCTGTTTCCATGCGAAGAATTTTACCCTTTTTGATGGCTACCAAGTTATATTCTACCCAAAGCTCATCCTTCAAATTCACATTTTCTTGAATATCGTAGGCTGAAATAGAAGCTAGTTGCAAACTAATTTCGCGCGATTTCTCTTGGGTAATGACAATTGGGTTTGCTTGGACTGAAGAAGGTACAGTCGTTCGCCGACAAGCCATCATCGAGAGAAAAGTAAGAAAATAAATGAATTTACGCATGTTTAGCAGCCGGCTCTTGTTGGGTCAAGCAATGGAAACTTCCCTGCCCCCAAATGATTTTCTTCGCCGAAAGTCCAATAACGGGCCTATCAGGAAAAAATTGTGCTAATGTCGCTAAAGCAAATGCATCCTGCGGACAATCAAAAGTTGGCACCAAAACACCCGCATTGCAAATGTAAAAATTTGCATAAGAACCCGGCGCACGGAACTCATCAATCACGACAGCCGCTGGCATAGGAATCTCCACGATGTTCAAAGGCTTGCCATTCGGCAAGCGCATCGCCTTCAGTTCTTGTAGATTCTGAGCCAATACCGCATGATTTTCATCTTGCTCATTCGGCTCGACCATCGCAATAACCGTGTCTTCATTTACGAAACGAACGGTATCATCGATATGACCATCAGTATCATCACCCACAATCCCATCAGAAACCCAAAGAACTTGTTCGACACCGTAATAATCACACAAATATTGCTCGATTTGAGCCTGACTCAAATGTGGATTTCGGTTTGGATTCAATAAGCATGAGCGGCTTGTTAACACAGTCCCCGCCCCATTGAAATCGACCGAACCACCTTCCATGATGATACCAGGACTTACTTTTTCTAGTCCTAAAATTTCAGCTACCCGAGATGGGGATTCATTATCAGAATCAAAAGGCGGATATTTACCACCCCAAGCATTGTAGCCCCAATCGACAATTAAGCGCTCATTAGTCGACTGATTAAGCAAAATCGCAGGTCCATGATCACGACACCAGGCATCATTGGTTGGTTGGATATGCAAACGAATTTGCGCCGCATCAATTCCATAAACCGAATATTGAGACTCGATAAATTGGGCTAAATCCATATCATTAACCTGAATATTAACGATTTCTCCTTGGGAAATAGCTTTGATCAACCCAAAATACTCGGGATACATATCAACTAGTTTATCTCCTTGCCACGAATGATCATTGTGCGGAAAGGTAATCCAAGTTGCTGCATGTTGCTCCCATTCTGCAGGGAAATAAAAGCCTAATTCTTTCGGTGTTTTCATTTTATAATTGTGCGATAATCCGCAATCCTTCTAGCGTAATCAATTTGTTAACTTCATCAAAATATTGCTCCAAGGGAGTCAAAATAGACGATAAACCTCCGGTCGCAATGACTTTAACTTCTACTTTCCTTTCAGCTTTTACACGAGCAATCATCTCTTTCACCATGCCTACATATCCCCATAAAATACCGGATTGAATGGCCGAAACCGTATCAAATCCCAAGGCAGATGCCGGCATCTCCAACGGTACTTCGGGCAATTGAGCCGTTTGAGAGAACAATGATTTAACAGCCGTTTTTAAACCTGGGGCAATTGAAACCCCTTGCATTTTTCCGTTTTGGTCCACCAAGGTAAAGGTCAATGCTGTCCCAAAATCCACAATCAAAACCTCGGAATCATAATGATGATTCGCATATACCGAATTAGCAACCAAGTCGGCACCAATCTCATCCGGACTGACCACTTCAATCGGCAAGGATTTATACAAATTGGGACCCATGATTTTCACCGGAAATCCCACCCAATGTTCCAAACCTTTTTGGATCTGAATCAACACCGGTGGAACCACAGAACTAATCAAAACAGATTCTACTTTCACCCCTTCAAAGCCCTTTTCCGCCAATTCTTTTTGAATCCAATGTTCCAATCGAATAGCCGTCCAAGGCTGATGTGTAGGCGTTCGCAAATGAACTTGCCAGCCTTCCGCTGTATAAAACCCACAGACAATATCCGTGTTCCCAATGTCAACAACTAAATGCATATCAATTATTGTGGTAAATCTTTTTCTAAACCAGCCGACAAAATCGGGAAACGCAACCACGATTTCGGATCTAAACTGTAATCATCTACATGGAAACCTGGGGCATAACGCTCCCGTTTCCACTGATTACGCGCCCACAAACGGAAAAAGCGATGAATAAATCCATCCAATTGTTCGAGGCTATAATGCGCACCATATACTTGTTTCAAGGATTCCAAACATGCGGCTGGACTTTGGTGTTCATAAAACGACCAGCGTTCAAGCGAATTCAAAATTGGATATGGCATCAAATCTTCCTCATCCACCTGCTTACTATCCAAGGGCCGCAATTCTGCACTCGGCTCTAATTGATTAACATGTACCAAACCAGCCACTCGCCATTGACCTCCCAATCCTTTTTTCTCCATCCAACGCAACCAAGTCCGCAAATACGCCTTATCAATACCGGCAATCGGTGAAATAGAACCCGATGTATCGCCATCCATCGTGGCATAACCCACACTGGCTTCCGAGCGATTTGAGGTGGCTAACAATAGGGCATTTTTGATATTGGCCAACATCCATACGCCCGGGGCACGAACACGAGCTTGCACATTTTGCAAGGTGATATCGTCATGCTCCCAAGTCAATGGGCGCTGAATTGTTTGTTCGATCAGTCCTCGATAGCCTTGAACCAAGCCATCAATTTCAATTTCATGATGTTCCGTTCCAATGCTAGCTGCCAACGCAGCAGCAGATTCGCGGGTATCTACCGAGGAGTTGACCGTTCCTTGGTAGATGGTTGTCATCAACTGAGCGATTAATTCCTTTTCGTTTGCACACGAATTAATCCAAGGAATATAGGCCAATCGCTTTTTAATAGCCTCCCAACCCAATTCTTCCACAGCTAAATGAATGGCAGTGGCACATAAGGACGCAATCGCGGAGGAATCTGCTCCTCCCGAAAGGGAAATAACATAACCATACGAATACGATTTTCGTAAATAATCCCACAAACCTAGGGCAATGGAACGCACAAATTCTTCTTCTTTGATATGAATGGAGGATTCCCATGTGTCTATTACAGGATTAATCCATTGGCCAGTTTTGCTCTTTAACTCACCCATTTGAATCAAATCCTCAGCTTGGGATTTAAATCCGTTCACATCTAACGTTGAGCAAATTAGTTGCGAATCCAGAAACGAAAAACGCTTCGTTTGCGCTAAAATATGTCCATTTTGAGCGATGTAAGCATCTCCATCAAATATCGTCCGTCCAGATTCATTGCCGAGTAAATTAGCAAAAACATACGCCCCTTGAATAATTTCCGCACCTTCGATAGCTAATTGTTGGCGCACCTTCGATTTCCCAAACGAAAAATGGGAGGCAGTCGGGTTGCAAATAAATGAAACCCCACGTTTCCCTAAAGCATGCGCGGGCCGCTTATCTCCTTCCCAAGCATCTTGACAAATCTCAATACCAAACGTGATTTCTCCTAAACCTAGGCGATAATCACCAAATGGAATTTGGTCAATAATGGTTCGTACACCCGAAGGCCAAGGCGTAAACCAGCGCGCTTCGTAATGCAGCCCCTCGTTAGCTAAATGTTGTTTCGGAATATAAGCCTGAATTTTGCCTTGATAGAGAACGGCAACGACATTGTATAACCGGGATTCGAATGTCATGGGTAGACCCACCAACAAAACTAAATCCGAGGAATATTCGAGTAATTTATGTACAGATTCCTGCGCTTTTTGCTGCGTAAATGGAGAAAAGAATTGGTCTTCACAACCATAACCCGTCAAACACATTTCCGGCAAACACAAAAGATTGGCACCAGCGTCTTTCGCGATTTGAATCGCCCCAATAATACGTTGGAAGTTGCCTTCCCAATCCAGGGGAGTTTGATTTAATACCCCCGCGGCCACATGAATTTTTGGCATATTATCTAGGCTTTTGAGCTGAAACATTGGGACTAGGCTTAAATATCCGTTTCCAAATCTGCTTCGGTTTCGAGGATTTTGTCGCTAATTCGGCATAAGAAACGGTGCGAACATGTTTGTAGCGTGGAGTCCACATCCAAGAAAAGGCTTCATGCGGACGGTAATAATTATCCCCATGCCGATGTTCTACACGCACATGACACGTGGCACGCGGGCAACGTGCCGACCAGCATCCTGCTAAACAAAGGCAAAAAAAACAGCCCAAGCTAAGCAACATTAAGGTTCTGGAAAAAGATCTATATACCATGTAACATCAAAAAGAATTCATCAATTAGAACGAATCCTAATTAGTTAAATTACAAATCAACCCGTATTTTTACATTGAATTTAGGCCAACATGGAATTAAACACCAAAGATATAAAATCGGAATTAAAAAGAGGTGATTTTGAATATCCCGTCATGGAATCTTTTTACACGATTCAAGGCGAGGG
Organism: Cytophagaceae bacterium UBA6715; assembly: GCA_002454335.1. GTDB lineage: Bacteria > Bacteroidota > Bacteroidia > Cytophagales > Spirosomataceae > Aquirufa. Next base: position 5,975 of record DKIP01000049.1, read on the forward strand.
AAAATACCAAGGCCATGCAGCATATTTTATTCGTTTGGGTGGTTGCGATGTAGGTTGCCACTGGTGCGATGTTAAAGAATCCTGGCCCGTAGACACCCATCCCATTAAATCTGTTGACACATTACTCTCAGAGGCCCTCGCTTTTCCGGGCCGTTTAGTCGTGATTACGGGTGGAGAGCCTTTAATGCACGATTTAGATCCATTGACAGAAGCCTTTCAAACAGCCGGATTTCGCACACACATTGAAACATCGGGCGTTTGTGAGACATTCACGGGTTCATGGGATTGGATTTGTTTTTCCCCAAAGAAATTCAAAGAACCGAATCCAGCCATTCTTCCCTTTGTGCATGAATTAAAGGTGGTCATTTTCCATCCCTCAGATGTTGCTTGGGCGCAAGATTGGGCGGTCAAAATCAATTCGAACGCACATTTATACATGCAACCTGAATGGTCTAAGCAAGCAAGCATGAATTCACTCATCGTAGAATTTGTAAAAGCCAATCCAATTTGGCAAATTTCGGTTCAAACCCATAAGTTCCTACAAATCCCTTAAGGTATGTTGGCCTGGCTCATTCCTTTCTTGACTTTCTTTGAGCCTTCCGATTCACTTGCCGTGGTATCCGTGGATCCTGTAATCAACGCGTATCGAACGCAATATTTTCCCCAGTTCTTACCGAACCAACAAAAAATGTATTTCACGGTCCGGAAAGAAATGAATTCGGACGAGGAAATTTATTATGCCACTTGGAAAGATGGACATTTTGAAACCGCATTACCCATCGGTGAATTAAATCAAGAGAACAACGAAGGAACTCCTACATTTTCATCAGATGGATTGCACATGATCTTCTCGGGTTGTGAATACCCGAATTCGTTTGGAGGTTGCGATTTATATGAAACGCACTGGATCGATGGATCATGGACAAAGCCCAAAAACGTAGGTTTTCGAGTGAATAGCCACGATTGGGAAGGACAACCGCATCTAAGTGCTGATGGAAACAAACTGTTTTTTGCATCTGACCGCCCGGGAGGATTCGGTAAACGCGATTTGTGGGTTTCCACCAAAGACGATGCTGGGCAATGGCAATTTCCTGTCAATTTAGGAATGAGTATAAATAGTGCAGAAGATGAACAGGGGCCTTATTTATTAGCCAAGAAAAACCGTTTCATCTTCTCGAGTAATAAAAAGGGAGGTTTGGGCGGATTGGATTTCTACCAGATCCCCTACCCGATTGCCCATCAACCATCAAAGCCAATCGAGCGAATTAACACAGATTACCATGATGCTGGAATTACCCCAAGCGAGCAAGCCGAATTTTATTATATTTCACGCAGACTCAATAAACCAAATCAAGATTTAGGCATTGTTCGAGTGTACATCCCCGATTCAACCTTTGAGGATTCAAGTCCAGTCATTAGGATTGAGCAAATCAAATTCGATGACATTGAATTTGAAACCAATGCATGGCAATTGGATTCAATACCAGCAAGCTTAAGCCAACTGATTACTTACCTCAAGCAAAACCCTACGAAAGAGGTCGAAATCCAAGGACATACGGATGAAGTAGGCGGAGCTGAAAAAAACCTTTTACTCTCAGAGAAAAGAGCATTAAGTATTAAAATGGTTTTAATTCAACACCAAATTAAGCCAGAACGCATCAAAACGATTGGATTCGGCAATACCCAGCCTAAAATTAAAAATCCGACAGCTTTGGAACGAAAACAAAACCGTCGGATTGAGATTATCATACATTAACGCTTCTTGCGTTTCTTAGCTTTCCGCTTTTTGTGTTTTTTCTTTTTGCTGGACTTTTTACGAATCGGAGTTGGATGTTCTTCCTTCGCGAGCGAATCTCGTTTGAGTAAAAAAGTCTTCAAAGAATCTGTCAGTTCCTCCGTTGTCAATGCGCGCACCTTAACTTTCGAGATTCCATAAGATACCAATCCTAATTCTTGCGCGGCTACTTTGGAAACATCGATGACCCCTCCTCGTAAAAATGGTCCACGGTCATTGACACGAACAATTGTCTTTTTTCCCGTTTTAGGAAATTCCACTTCGACCCAAGTTCCAAATGGGAGCGTACGGTGTGCTGCAGAAAAAACAAAAGGGTGATAAGGCTCTCCGGATGTTGTTTTACTACCCCAATGGCGTATATGGTAAAACGTTCCGAGTCCTTGCTGCGTTTGAGCTTGAAGGCTGGTAAAGGCCATCAAGCCAAGCAGGAAGACATGTTTTAGTTGCTTCATAGCTGGCAAAATTAGTCCCTTAATGTCTAGAAAACAAAAAGGCCCTCACGATAGAGGGCCTTTTTAACAAATCTTAAAACGAATTAACGCTTGTTTATATCGACAAATGCACGTGGCGTCGCACCTACATAAATTTGACGAGGACGGCCAATAGGCTCTTTGTTCGTCATCATTTCTTGGTGTTGTGCAATCCAACCTGGAAGACGACCGATAGCGAAAAGAATCGTGAACATATTCGTTGGGATTCCTAATGCACGGTAAATAATTCCTGAATAGAAATCCACGTTTGGATACAACTTACGCGCAACAAAATACTCATCGCTTAACGCAGCTGCCTCTAATTCTTGTGCGATTTTCAAAATTGGATCTTGAACGCCTAAAGCAGTCAACACATCATCAGCCGCTTTTTTAATGATACGAGCACGTGGGTCAAAGTTTTTGTAAACACGGTGACCAAATCCCATCAAACGGAAACCTGAATTCTTGTCTTTCGCCATCGCGATAAACTTCGCCGTATCACCGCCCGCATTTTTAATTTCTTCCAACATCTCAATCACGGCTTGGTTTGCACCTCCGTGCAAAGGACCAAACAAGGCCATAATACCACCCGAAATACTTGAGAACAAACTTGCATGAGACGAACCAATCAAACGAACCGTTGAAGTTGAGCAGTTTTGCTCGTGGTCAGCATGTAAGATCAATAATTTATTCATCGCTTTCGAAACGATCGCGTTTACCTCATAAGCCTCACCTGGTTTTGCAAACATCATTTTCAAGAAGTTTGAGCAATAATCCAATGATTGATCAGGAGCAACGATACCTTCGCCGATGCTTTTCTTGTAATTCCAAGCCGCATAAATAGGCAAGGCAGCTAATAAACGTAAGATATTGTCTTCTTTCTCGTCTGTTGAATATTGACCTTCCATCAAACCGACCAAAGCAGACAATTCGCTCATTGGGTGTGTGGAAGTTGGGATAATCTGTGCAATGTTCAACAAAGCTTGATTAGCCACAGTATATTTTTGAACGGCAGCTTCAAATGTATCTAATTGCGCTTGTGTAGGTAATTCACCGTGCAACAACAAATAGGCTACTTCCAAGAAACTTGCTTTATCGGCTAATTCTTCAATACTATATCCGCAGTGTCTTAGTATTCCTTCTTCACCATCTAAAAATGTAATAGCACTTTTCGTCGCGCCTGTATTTTTGTACCCCGGATCGTAGGTAATGTAGCCTGTTAAATCACGTAATTTGGCGATATCGATGGCTTTTTCATGTTCTGTACCTTCTAAAGTTGGCAATTCAAAACTTTTACCATCCACATGGATCACTGCATTTTGAGACATAATCTTAATAAATATAATGTATAAGGTCTAGCAATTCAGAGACAGTTTAGTACTGTTCACCAAATTCAAGCCTCTAAGATAATACGATATTTTGAAAGGTTGCTTACCTTTATTAATCCAATTAAAAGAAATTTATTTAACACAATTTTTTCTTCGCATATTTCAAAAAATATTGATTTTATGGCTCTCATCTCTGAATTATTCAAAAGTTATGCATTTAGCGCTCAAGAGCGATTTCTTCAATACGTACAAATTGATACGCAATCCGACCCTGCTTCGTCTAGCAGTCCTACTACTTTCAAACAAAAAAACCTAGGAAAGGTTTTGGTACAAGAATTAATTGATTTGGGCATTCAAAACGTAGAATTAGACGAATTTGGATATGTATATGCCTCTTTACCAAGCAATGTTAGCCAAGTAGTGCCGGGCATTTTCTTCTGCTCGCACATGGATACTTCGCCAGATTGTTCTGGGGAACATGTAAAGCCCATCGTGCACTACAATTACCAGGGTCAAGACCTCATTCTACCGGATGATCCAAGCGTGGTAATTCGAATGAATGAACACCCTGATTTAGCGGAACAAATCGGAAATGATATTATCACAGCCAGTGGATTAACATTATTGGGCGCCGACAACAAAGCCGGAGTCGCTGAAATTATGGATGCGGTGGCATTTTGGATGCAACATCCCGATGTGCCGCATGGTCCTGTTACCATTGTCTTTACGCCCGATGAGGAAGTGGGTCGTGGAACAGACAACATCAATCTTGCCAAAATCAACGCCCAATTCGGCTATACCTTGGATGGGGAAAAACGTGGCCACCTAGAAAATGAAACCTTTTCAGCCGATAGCTTCCATATCTACATTCAGGGGGTTTCTCAACATCCAGGTTTTGCCAAAGGTCGGATGGAAAGTGCCTTAAAAATTGCTGCAGAGATCGTCTCTCAATTACCTAAAGACACCTGCAGCCCTGAAACGACAGAAGATAAAGAAGGATTTATTCACCCCACGGATATTCGAGGGGATGTTGAAACAGCTCAGATAGACTTTATTTTACGAGATTTTGATGCCAATCGATTAAAAACCTATGGGGAAGAGCTACAGAAAATTGCTTCTCAGGTCATGCAAAAATACCCCAAATCAACGATACGCTTCGTACAAAAAGAACAATACCGTAACATGTACGAGGTTCTCCAGCATCATCCGTATTGCACGGATTTGGCAATGGAAGCGATGCGCTTGGCCGGCTTACATCCAGAAACACGTTCGATTCGTGGGGG
>DKIP01000049.1:10969-17986 GCA_002454335.1 Cytophagaceae bacterium UBA6715
TATTTGGCGGGGTTAGTGGCTGAAAATGGACATTAGACTCTTTGGCAAAGCTTTCAGGATTGCCAAAGAGTAAGGTGTTTAACGCCGTTTCCCCAGGCTAAAGCCGAGGGTTAATAAAATCGTTTTATCAGACTAAAGCACGGGGTTGCTAATATTGATAACCCCAGGCTTCAGCCTGGGGAATCGACGCATTTCATGCGCTTCAAACTTTGGCAAAGCTTGAAACCTTGCCAAAGAATCTATTCCCACTCAATCGTTGCCGGTGGTTTCGACGAAATGTCATACACCACGCGATTAACGCCTTTGACCTGATTAATAATTTCATTCGAAATACGGCCCAAGAATGGATAAGGCAGATGACACCAGTCGGCAGTCATGCCATCCACACTCGTTACAGCACGCAATGCAACAACCTGCTCATACGTACGCTCATCGCCCATCACACCTACAGATTGCACCGGCAATAAAATAGCACCGGCTTGCCATACTTGGTCATATAAACCTTCCGACTTCAATCCATTGATGAAAATGGCATCTACTTTTTGAAGAATATCCACCTTTTCTGGCGTAATATCGCCCAAAATACGAATCCCTAATCCCGGACCTGGGAATGGGTGTCTTCCTAAAATATCTTGTGGAATCCCTAAGGTTTTACCCACCAAACGAACTTCGTCTTTAAACAAGGCGTCTAAGGGCTCTACGATCTTCAATTTCATAAAATCAGGTAAACCACCCACATTGTGATGCGACTTAATCGTTGCACTTGGTCCCTTCAAAGAAACCGATTCAATTTTATCGGGATAAATCGTGCCTTGACCTAACCAAGAAACTCCCTCAATTAAATGCGCCTCCTCATCGAATACCTCAATAAATGTTTTACCAATGGCCTTGCGCTTTAATTCTGGGTCTGACAACCCTTTTAACGCATCATAAAAACGTTGTTTGGCATTAACGCCTTTCACGTTCAAGCCCAAAGTTTGGTAAGATTCCAATACCTGCTCAAATTCATCTTTGCGTAAAAGACCATTGTCAACGAAAATACAATATAAGTTCTTGCCAATCGCATGGTGCAATAAAACCGCCGCAACGGAACTATCCACGCCTCCCGACAAGCCTAATACCACTTTATCTGAACCAATTTTGGCCTTCAATTCAGCCACGGTACGATCCACAAATGAATCTGACGTCCACGTAGGTGCACATCCGCAAATACCTAACACAAAGTTTTGAATCAAAATGCTACCTTCGGTTGAGTGAGTCACCTCCGGGTGAAATTGAATCCCGTAAATCGGCTTTGAAACATGTGCAAAAGCTGCCACGCGAACCGTTTCTGTAGAACCAATCAATTCATATTCAGCAGGCAATTCCATAATCGTATCGCCATGTGACATCCAAACTTGACCTGTGGCTGATAATCCTTTCAACAAAGGACTCTCTTTGACACTCGTCATGTGTGCCCGACCGTATTCACGATGACCTGAATTCTGCACGGAGCCTCCGCCCTGATGTGCCAATAACTGTGCTCCATAGCAAATACCCAAAATAGGCAAGCTACCAAACAAGCTCAAATCAACCCGTGGGGAACCATCTTCACGAACGGAACAGGGACTACCTGACAAAATTATCCCCTTCACCGAATCATCGATTTCAGGAATGTGATTAAAAGGATGGATTTCACAATATACTTGTGCCTCACGAATACGACGCGCAATTAATTGCGTCACTTGAGAACCAAAGTCGAGGATAATAATTTTTTCCGCCATAAAGCCTTTTGCTTAAAAATAAACGGCAAAGGTCGCAATTTCTAGGCAAAAACCGAAAACTAATCTTGATAAATTAAGTAACGCTTCCGCATTTCTTTATATGCGTCCAAAGCAGGCTTCCATGAGGCACGAATTTCTTGCTCGGATTTTCCGGCCAACAAGGCTAAACGAAGACTATCGGTCCCAGCCAATTTATCAAAAAAGGAAGGAGATGTAAAAAAGCTTTCTTGCCGACCAGTTTTCTCAAACATCTCGATCAAATAACTCAAACTAAATCCTAGTTTTCGGGTAAAAACCGATCGTAAATCTTTGCCATAACATAATTGCCCTTTTAATGGAGGATCCATCGCACCGGGAAGTGACGTTGGGGTAAAACGATATTCCCCTGCCGCTGGGTTCGGTGTACCGATCACCTGAAATTGCGTATTTGTTCCACGACCTACACTGACAATGGTGGGTTCAAATAAGCACAAGGAAGGATATAAACCGATCGACTGATCATTGGGTAAATTAGGAGATGGAGCGATGGGTACATGTACGACACTTTTGTGAGTGTACGAAGAAACAGGAATCACTTGTAGATCACATACAACTTTATTGGCTAGCCAACCTTCACCGTTCAGCATTTGAGCATATTCGCCCATCGTCAACCCATGTACGATTGGAATCGCAGTCAAGCCAACAAAAGAGGCAAATTTACTTGGATTCAAAACAGGACCATCCACATAATGTCCATTTGGATTTGGTCGATCTAAAACGAGCAGTTTGACTTTGTTTTCTGCACAGGCTTCTTGAACATATAAAAGTGTCGAGCTATAGGTATAAAATCGTGTCCCTACATCTTGAATATCAAAAATCACGACATCGATGCCTTGTAAATCCTCCGGTGTAGGTTTCTTATGTTTTCCATACAAGGACACCAAAGCTAAACCTGTTTTCAAATCCACCTCATTATCTATATGTGCACCTGCATCCGCCGTTCCGCGAAAACCATGCTCAGGAGCGAAAATTCGTTTGACCTGAATTCCCAAGGACAACAGACTGTCGGCCAAATGTGTATTCCCAATCATGGACGTATGATTCACCACCAGTGCAACCTGTTTTCCTTGTACTATTGGCAAATAAGATTTCGTCTGATAAGCTCCGGGAATTGATTGACTATAAGCGATTTGGCTTATGCCAAAAAACAATACGAAGATAAGTTTGTAGTTTCGAAGCAATCCCATTTTCTTTGCGCGTTGGTTTAGATTGACCAAATATCCGATAAAATTTAGAAATAAGAAACCGGTGAATTTCCCATTATTTATTGCTAGGCGAATTCGAAGCACACAAGATACCTCTTTTTCCAAGACGGTGACCTATGTGGGCATCGGAACAATTGCCCTAGGTGCCGGAATCATTTTAATTGCCTTTTCGATTCTTTTCGGTTTCAAAAAAGCGATTCTCCATAAAATGATCAGCTTTTCTGGTGATATGCGCGTCTCGCAAATCTCTGCCAATCACTCGCTTTCCGAATCTCCGATGACCCGAAATGTAGGATGGGAGAAGCAAATTAGATCGATTGACGGCGTCCACCATCTGCAAGCACATGTTCAAAAACCGGGTATTATCGTTGGAAAAGAAAATATGTCGGGCGTCGTGATTAAAGGCATTGGCCCTGATATGCCCCAAACGCAAATTCAAGCCAACATGCTTGCCGGCAATTCAACGATTAAAAATCCACAAGATATAATCATCAGTAAGAGTTTGGCAAAACAGCTTAAGGTGAAACTCAATCAATCGTTGATTCTTTATTTTTTAAGCCAACCGGAAAGGCCACGTAAAGTACATGTTAGTGGGATCTACGAAACAGGACTCGAGGAAATGGATAAGCTCATGGTATTAGCTAATCGAGCTTGGGTTCAAAAAATGAATCAATGGGCGGCAGATTCCATCGGCACCTATGAAATCCATTTGGCTAAACCCATTTCGCCACAGAATATCTTGAATACCTTACCGCACGATTGGAAATTAGAGACGAGTGAGGAATTGTATCCCGCACTTTATGATTGGATGAAAATGCTCGACCGCAACATCATCATATTCATCAGCTTATTGATGCTCGTTGCCTGCTTTAATCTGATCGCCACCTTATGGGTTTTGATCATGGAACGGGTTCCGATGATTGGATTACTGAGTGCTTTAGGTTCTAGCCAAAAACAAATTAGAAACATATTCTGGTGGAATGGGTTCTTCATTTTATTACGGGGTTTAGCATTGGCCAACGTTCTAGCTGCAGCATTTTGTTACGTACAAGCAACCTACCAAATGATTCCCTTGGATCCTGAAAATTATTATATGTCGGCCGTTCCCATCGAATGGGATGCCATCACTTGGATATTGGTCAACCTAGGTACCATGTTACTCGTGAGTGTCATGATTTATATCCCAACCCAATTGATCAAAAAAATTGAATTAAAAGATGCGATTAATTATAAAAATTAGCCTGTTTTGTTTAGTCTTTACGGCTAGTTGGGGTCAAGGAATTCGCTACCACGTGGATTTACAGCACATTGTGCATGACCGTGTTCCCGTACGTGTAACGCTACCCAAGCAACAGTCCAGCAGCATCGTTTTTTCCTTTCCGAAACAAGTTCCTGGAACTTATTCGAATTACGACTTTGGGAGATACATTCAAGACTTTAAGGCCATGGGCAAGGATGGAAAAAGCCTCCCTGTTAAACAAAAAAACGTCAATCAGTACCAAATTGAACAAGCCAATTTACTCGACCACATCAGTTATACGGTGAATGACACCTGGGATAGCCCGGAAGTCAAAGGCGAATACATCTTTGAACCGGCTGGGACAAACATCCAAGCAGATACGATGGTGGCATTCAATGTGCATGGATTTTTAGGCTATGTAGAAGGTCAATCTACCTTACCGGTACAGCTGAGCATCGACAAACCAAGCCAATTATTTGGTTCTACCTCATTGGTCAATACAGGCAAAGGGAATAAGGATGTGTTTACGAGTCCCAATTATCAAAATTTGGTTGACGCGCCAATTATGTATTCGGAAGCAGATACGACCAACCTACAATTTGGCGAGACACAAATCCTAGTATCCGTCTACTCCCCTAACCATACGATTAGCGCAAAACAAATTGCTGAAAACATTCGCCCTTTATTGATTGCGCAACGCAATTATCTAGGAGGTAAATTTCCCGTGAAGCGTTATGCATTCATCATCGTACTTTCTGATAATTTGAAAGGGGGTAGTTTTGGCGCTTTGGAACATAGCCATTCCTCATTCTATTATTTACCGGAAGGGACGATTGACCAATTAGGCCAAACGATTCGCGATGTGTGTGCACATGAATTTTTCCACATCATCACGCCGCTGTCCATCCACTCGGAGGAAATCGGGAATTTCGATTTCATGAATCCGAAGATGTCGGAGCACCTATGGCTCTACGAAGGACTGACTGAATACGCAGCCCATCATATGCAGTTGCAAGGAAAACTAATCGATAGTGATGCTTTCTTCCGCACCATTCAGGAAAAGAAAGAAACGATGGAGATGCAATTCAAACAAGAAATTTCTTTTACCAACATGAGTAAACAGGTCCTAGGGAAATACAAGGATCAATATGCCAATGTATATCAAAAAGGGGCATTGATTGGGTTTGGATTGGATTTGACATTACGCCAATTAAGCCATGGCAAATGGAATAATCAATTGTTGCTTCAAGCCTTATCCAAGGAATTTGGTCCTACTAAATCCTTTCAAGACGACCAACTATTTGATAAAATCATCCAGATTACGAAGCTCCCGGCACTCAAAGATTTTTTCAATGCTTACGTAGCAGGAACTCAGCCATTACCCATCGAATCCTGGTTACATCAATTGGGATATACCTGGGATGCAAACCAACAGGAAGATGCGAAAACTCTGGGCTTCGACCCGCAGGGATTATCGATCAATACAGAAACCAAACGAGCTACAATTCAATCTAGCTCAGCCATTAATTCTCTTGGTAAATTGATGGGCATGCAAGCTAAGGATGAGTTGGTCGCTATTAATGGCTTACCAACCGACATCGAAAACTTTGTTAAAAACACGCAGAAAATCCTGCAAATTATTCAACCCGGTGATACCTTGGCCTGGGATATTGCCCGGAAAGGAGCCGACGGAAATTTTCAAACGATGCACTTGAAAGCACCTTATTTTGTGATTCAGCAAGCTAGCCGACAAGCCATCAGACCTGTTAAAAATCCAAGTAAAGAACAACTGGATTTACGAGCTAATTGGATACAATAAAAAATCCCCGGCGATTTCGCCGAGGATTCTGAATTTACTGAGGCGATTGTGCCTCGACGACCGCAATGGCGACCATGTTGACAATTTCTCGGACACTCGCCCCTAACTGGAGTATATGGGTTGGTTTCCCTAAGCCCAATAAAATAGGACCTACATATTCGATATCAGCTGCTTCCTTCAGTAAATTGTAGGCAATATTAGCGGCCGACAAATTCGGGAAGATTAATGTATTTGCTGTTTCATTACCCAAAGCTGCAAAAGGATAATTCTGTTGGCGTAATTCCTTATCAAACGCTAAATGCGCTTGCATCTCCCCTTCAATGATCCAATCCGGATGTTTCTCTTGTAAGATTTGAGTCGCCTGACGCATTTTGATGGCATCCGCTCCATCGGCCGAACCGAAGTTGGAGTAACTTAATAATGCAATCCTTGGAATGATATTAAATCGCTTCACGGCTTTGGCTGTCAATTCGGTAATCTCAACGATATCCTCAACGCTCGGTTCGAAATTAACTGTGGTATCCGAAAAGAACAAAGGTCCCTTATTCGAAAGCAATAAATACATACCCGATACCTTATTAACCCCTTTTTGTTTACCAATAATCTGTAAGGCCGGTCGGATCGATTCCGGATAGTTTTTCGTTAAGCCTGAGATCACGCCATCGGCACGATTTGTTTCCAGCATCATCGCAGCGAAATAATTACTCTTCCGCACTTGCTTGTTGGCCTCCCAGCGCGTCACCCCTCTTCGTTTCCGTTTCTCATAAAACAGTTCGGCAAATTCCGCAACGAGGTCCGCATTTTCGGCATGTTTGAAATCCATGATTTCGGTATTTCCAAGGTCTAAATGATTTTCTTTGCAAATCGCTTGAATCTTTTCACGGGAGCCTAATAAAATGGGCTTGGCAATCCCTTCATCGAGCACCTCGCGAACCGCTTTTAAAACCTTTA
>DKIP01000049.1:18080-23541 GCA_002454335.1 Cytophagaceae bacterium UBA6715
ATGAACTTCATGACTTGGTTATCCAAGCCGAGGCGTTTCGCTAATTGCAATTCATAGGCCTCCCAATTCGTGATTGGTTTTGTAGCAACACCAGACTCCATCGCGGCTTTTGCAACGGCCATGGAAACCGTCGTGATGAGACGAGGATCAACCGGTTTTGGAATGATGTAATCAGGACCAAAAGACAGGCTCTTTTCATTGTAGGCCAAATTCACGATATCAGGAACTGGCTTTTTCGCCAAGCAAGCAAGCGCTTTCGCGGCGGCCAATTTCATTTCATCATTTATTTCGGTTGCACGGACATCGAGCGCCCCGCGAAAAATGAATGGAAAACCTAGGACATTATTCACTTGATTGGGAAAATCCGAACGACCCGTAGCCATGATGAGATCTTCACGAACGGCTTTTGCTTCCTCATATCCGATTTCCGGAGTTGGGTTCGCCATGGCAAATACAATCGGTTGGGCCGCCATCGTCGCGACCATTTCTGGCTTTAAAATATTACCCACCGACAAGCCTAAAAAGACATCCGCGCCTTGCATCGCTTCCGCTAATGTCACCTGTTTACCGGCAGGACCTGCCAACGGAGCGACATAGGGATTTAAATCGCTACGGTCTTTGGATACTAAACCATCCTTATCAAAAATGTAGAAATTCTCAATTTGGGCACCCAATTTCAAGTAGAGTTTCACACAGGAAATGGCAGCAGCACCCGCTCCCGAAATTACAAATCGTGCATCTTCGATGTTCTTCCCTACAATCTCCAAAGCATTAATCAAGGCTGCCGAAGAAATAATGGCCGTACCATGCTGATCATCATGCATGATCGGAATCTTGAGGCGCTTCTTTAATTTATCTTCAATCTCAAAGCATTCAGGACTCTTAATGTCTTCTAAATTTATCCCTCCGAAAGTAGGTTCCAGGTTGACCACTGTCTCCACAAACTGATCGGGATCCGTGCAAGCCAATTCTAAATCAAATACATCAATATCTGAGAATACTTTGAAAAGTACCCCCTTCCCTTCCATGACCGGTTTACTGGCTTCGGGACCGATGTTTCCCAAACCGAGTACAGCCGTCCCGTTTGAGATAACACCCACCAAATTTCCTTTGGCGGTATAATCGTATACTTTTTCGATGTTGACCGCAATCTCCAAGCAGGGCTCGGCAACTCCGGGGGAATACGCAAGTGACAAATCCCGTTGGGTTGCCGTAGATTTCGTTGGTTTTACTTCGATTTTCCCCGGTTTCCCACCTGCGTGGTATTCGAGAGCATCTTGTTTTAAAATGGATGAAGTGGACATAAACGTTTATAAATTAGGCTTCTGGTTGATGAAATTCTCCTTCGTGTTTGGCAAGCCAAATGGTGGCTACCCCATTTCCAATAAAATTGGTAATGGCACGGGCTTCCGACATAAATCGGTCCACACCGAGTAACAATGCAAGGCCTTCCAAAGGAATGACTTGTAAAGCGCTTAGCGTAGAGGCTAATACGACAAAACCACTACCTGTAACCCCGGCAGCGCCTTTGGAAGTAACCATCAATACGCCGATGATGGTTAATAATTGTTCAAAACTTAATTGGATTCCATATACCTGAGCTAAAAACAAAGTAGCCATGGACAAATAAATACTCGTACCGTCAAGGTTAAACGAGTAACCGGCAGGAACAACAAGGCCCACGACCGATTTGGAACAACCCATGCGTTCCAATTTTTTCATCAAGGATGGTAAAGCTGCTTCGGATGATGAGGTTCCCAAAACAATCAATAATTCTTCTTTGATGTAATTCAAAAATGCGGTGATACGTTCTCCACAACTACGCATGATGACAGCTAATACAACGAAAATAAAGATTCCCATCGTTGCATAAACGGAAACCATGAGTTTGGCAAGTGGTAATAACGAATGAATCCCAAATTTACCGATCGTATAGGCCATTCCGCCCAATGCCCCCAAAGGAGCTAAATACATCACCTTTTTCAGGCCCCAGAAAACCCAAAGTTCCGCTTGATGCATGCCGGCAATCATGCGTGCTTTTCCGCGTACGAAATTTAAAAAGGTACCAAAGAACAAGGAGAAACCCAAGACCTGAATGGTGAAATTCTCTTTCAAAAAAATCATCCAACTGAATGAAGCAGCCTTTTGGGTAAATTTTGAAATATCCCCTCCAGCAATATCCGAGCGAATTACCCCTTCACCTGGCGTTAGTAGATGAGATACTCCCAAACCAATAATTAATGCCAAAGTGGTTACGACTTCAAAATATAATAAAGCTTTGCCACCGACACGACCTACCTTTTTTAAATTCCCCATGTTGACTATCCCTAAACTGATCGTCAAAAAGATGATGGGATGAATGAATAATTTGACTAAACTGATAAAAATACCCGAGAGCACCTCGCTCAAGGTCTTACCGATGGAAATTTCAGTACCTAAGAACGTATAACTGACTTTCTCCACTAAGACGGTTTGTAAGGCTATTTCAGGAAAAAAATGACCGACTATTACACCAATCAGAATAGATAATAGAACCCAGAATGTTAGATTATGTGTAATATTTTTACGAATCATACGTTAAAGCGAGGTTATCTAACAAATGTAAGGAACAAAAAGGAGAAATTCGAGGTTTGCGATTGTAAGCTTATTTACCGAAATTTACAGACTCATTTTATTCCAATTTTTACCTATGTCGAATTCCATTAAGTGCCTTATTATCGGGTCGGGTCCAGCGGGTTATACCGCCGCAATTTATGCTTCTCGTGCAGGTTTACAGCCTGTGATGTATCAAGGTAGCCAACCAGGAGGCCAATTAACTACAACAACTGAAGTGGATAATTTCCCAGGATACCCGAATGGAATTGACGGTCCCGCGATGATGGTGGATTTAGAAAATCAAGCCAAACGTTTCGGAACCGATGTGCGTTATGGCATGGCGACCAAGGTAGATTTTACGAGCCAACCGAAGAAAGTGTGGATCGATGATACAACCGAAATCTTAGCGGATTCTGTGATTATTGCCACAGGAGCATCGGCAAAATGGTTAGGCCTAGAGGGCGAAAAAACATTCAATGGCTTAGGCGTTTCGGCTTGTGCGGTATGTGATGGATTCTTCTATCGCAATCAAACGGTTGCGGTTGTAGGCGCAGGTGATACAGCGGCTGAGGAAGCAAGTTATTTAGCGAATTTATGTACGGAAGTGCATTTAATTGTACGTAGAGATCAAATGCGCGCCTCGTTGATTATGCAAGAGCGTGTGAAAAATAATCCTAAAATTATCATTCACTGGAATTCAGAAACGGAAGAGATTTTGGGTGATGCCAATGGCGTAACAGGCATTCGCATTAAAAACAATGTCACACAAGCAACCGAAGAAATTGCCTTGACAGGTTTCTTTGTGGCGATTGGTCACCAACCGAATACAAGCATTTTCAAAGGCCAATTGGACATGGATGCTCAGGAATACCTAATCACAGAAAAAGGAAGTTCTCGCACGAATATTCCAGGCGTTTTTGCTTGTGGTGATGTGCAGGATACGACTTACCGACAAGCCGTTACAGCTGCAGGAAGTGGTTGTATGGCCGCATTGGACGCCGAAAGATGGTTGGCGGCCAACAATTTACACTAAAATACCTATATGAATTTTAGCAAAATCATTCTGGGCATGTGCATGGTCTTCGCGACCCTGAGCACGTATGCCCAAGAAAAAAAGCTTTTCAAGAAAAATACCAAAATCGAATCCAAGCCAAGTTCCTCGCTATACCAGGATAAAGAGGCCAAAAAAGATGATTTGGATGATTTGCCACCTCTGACCTTTCGTACAGAAAGTGAAAGTACAGCGACGGCCATTCAAGGTTCTGAATTACAAGAGCGAAAATACGAACCCTTGAAAATAATCAATCCCAGTATCAGTAATTTCGATACGACATCAATTGACGAAGGGGAAGCTTTGGTGGTGGAAATTGAAGAAGAAAATGCACCCGTTGGATCCGAGGATTTCGTATCTGTTGCTTCCTATTATTCAATTTGGGACACCAAAAGTATTGACCCTTACGACATCAATGCGAAAGAATTCGATGAGCCCGTGGATTTAGAATTGTACAATTTACCCGCGGGTCGTAATTGGGCCCCACCCTTGGCCGTTATTAAGCAAACGAGTCCTTTTGGACCACGCTGGGGGCGATTACATGCAGGTGTCGACTTGGATTTAGAGACCGGATATCCGATTTACGCCCCCTTTGACGGCATCGTTCGCGTAGTGAATTATGACGGAGGTGGCTATGGAAAATACATGGTTTTACGCCATTATAATGGACTAGAAACATTATTTGGACATATGTCCAAGCAAGGTTTAGAACCTGGGACCTTTGTTAAAGCCGGCGATGAGATTGGCTTAGGTGGAAATACCGGTCGGAGCACAGGATCCCATCTGCATTTTGAAACACGCTACGAAGGAAATCCTTTCAACCCGAATCAAGTATATAATTTTGGAACGGGTGAACCTTTGTCGGACCATTTATTAATCACCGCCCAAACCTTTAACATCCGTGCCCTATCCTTACGTAACGAATACGGCAGTGCAGGTGAGAAAATTCGCAGTAGACGTAAAGTTTGGACCAAAGTACGTTCAGGAGATTCCTTATATTCCATCGCACAGCGTGCAGGAATATCAGCGAGCAAATTAGCTAAATTAAATGGGTTGCGTATGACCTCAACCATCCGCGCAGGAAGACGCCTACGTATTCACTAAACACATGAAACTAGATATACTTGTATTAGCAGCTCACCCGGATGACGCGGAATTAGCCGTGGCAGGAACAATTGTATCGGCCATTGCTCAAGGAAAAAAAGTAGGAATTGTGGACTTTACCCGCGGAGAATTAGGCACCCGAGGCACCCCTGAAATCCGTTTAGCGGAATCAGCAGCTGCGAGCGAAATCTTAGGAATCCATGCACGCGAAAATTTGGAATTAGCAGATGGCTTTTTCCAAAATGACCGCGAAAGCCAATTGAAACTCATCCAAGCAATCCGAAAATACCAACCAGACATCGTGCTAGCAAACGCATTGGAAGATCGGCATCCCGATCATGGAAAAGGAGCGCAATTGGCCATTGATGCCTGTTTTTTGAGTGGCTTACGTAAAATCGAAACGGGCTTAGCCCCTTGGAGACCGAAACATGTCTATCATTACATCCAGGATCGCTATTTAAAACCCGATTTTGTGGTGGATATTTCAAAGCATTGGGAAACAAAAGAAGCCGCAATCCGTGCATTCAAGAGTCAATTTTACGACCCTAATTCTCCCGAACCAGCATCTTATATTTCCAGCCCTGATTTCCTCGCTTTCATCGAAGCCCGAGCCCAAGAAATGGGACATAAGATTGGGGTGAAATATGGGGAAGGATTTCAGTCGCAGGCGACGATTCAGGTGAAATTGTAAGTTAAGAGTTAAGAGTTAAG
>DKIP01000049.1:23643-23774 GCA_002454335.1 Cytophagaceae bacterium UBA6715
GAACTAAGAGTTAAGAACTAAGAAATTAAAAGTTCTCAACTCCCTTCGGACTTCGGACTAATCACTGACCTTAAAACTACGCTTCCCTCCTTCGTACTTCAGACTCCGGACTAATCACAGACGACTAGCGA
>DKIP01000049.1:23835-37510 GCA_002454335.1 Cytophagaceae bacterium UBA6715
GACGACTAGCGACTGACAACTAAGCTTCCCCCGTTCGGACTTCGGACTCCGGACTAATCACAGACGACTGACGACTAGCGACTCGTGACTGACGACTAATCTATCACCCGCTTCGTAATATCACCAAACGAATCAATCCTCCGATCCCGCATAAACGGCCAAATACGGCGATACTGCTCCTGCGCATCTAAATCAATTTCAACCACAGCGACTTCCTCCGTGTTGTGAGGCGCTTGGTAAATCACCCGACCAAAAGCATTGCTCACAAAAGAACCGCCCCAGAAAGTCTGGCCATTTTCTTCACCTACCCGATTTACGGCAATCACCGGAACTTCATTCGCCACCGCATGTCCGCGCTGAACGGTTTGCCAGGCTTGGTATTGTTCGCGGTTAATTTCACTGCTCGATTCTTGATTATCCCAACCGATGGCCGTGGGGTAAATTAATACTTCCGCTCCTTTCAAGGCCGTTAATCGGGCCGCTTCGGGGTACCATTGGTCCCAACAAATCAAAATGCCAAGTTTACCATAACTCGAATCGAAGACCTGATAACCTAAATCTCCCGGCGTGAAATAATATTTCTCTTCATACCCTGCATCTTGAGGAATGTGCATTTTACGGTATTTCCCCAAGTAGCCTTTGGCATAATCAAGGACCGCACAGGTATTGTGATAAACACCTTTGCTGCGTTTTTCAAACAAAGATGCAACAATGACAATGTTTAATTCTTGAGCAAGTGCCAACAATGCATCCGTCCCTGGTCCTGGAATCACTTCTGCCAAATCAAAATAAGCGGCATCCTGTTTATGACAGAAATACACAGAACGGTATAATTCTTGTAAGCAAATTACCTGAGCACCTTGAGTAGCTGCTTCTCGGATTTTAGCTTCCGTTTTTTGTTGGTTCGCTTGCACGTCTTCCGAACAAGTCAATTGCAATAAGGCAAATTTGATGTTTTTCATAATGCTTGGGCAGCACCTTTCAGCACCGTTAAATCCAATGAATTCATACAAGAAAAATGTCCCAAAGGACAAACATTTGAACCCTGTGTCGAGCAAGGCCGACAAGCCAGATTCGTATTTTCAACCGCGGTAAACGCCGTTTGGTAGGGTGTAAACCCTAAACCCGGATGCGTGCTTCCCCAAATCGTAAACAAATTAGGATGCTTGAGTGCAGCAGCCACATGCATCATGGATGAGTCATGTGTAATGACCATTCTAGCTTGTTGGATCAAGGATGCACTCTGCGCAATACTGGTTTTCGTGCAGAGATTTAAAACCTTCTCCGGAAAAAGAGTCGCTAAGCGATATCCGATTTTCTCATCCCAATCATCGCCAATTAGCACGACCTGATGATCAACCGAGTCGATCAATTCAATCATTTTAGGATAAGAAAGTACTTTGGTTTGATGCGCAGCACCAATCGCGAAAAGCACATAAGGCGATTTAATTTCGTAATCAGCAAGCTTGACTTGCGCCGAGACAGGAATAAAATAATCAAGACCTTGACCATCAGGCACTAAACCTAATGACTCAAAATTTCGATCCACCAGATGCCCAGGCAAGGTATTCACTTTCGTTTGAACAAAGGCTTTGCGGGCTGCTGTGTATTTATTGATCTGCTTGGGAAATTTCCCCAACAGGAGACAAAGCATATGCGAACGCAGATTTTTATGCAGGTCATATACCGCATCAAAACCCGCTTTCCGAAGCTCAGCGGCAAATTTCCACAAACTACCATGGTATCCATGCACTTGTTTGACATGTGGATTCTCATCCCACAAATGAGCGAAAGATGCCTTTGTAGCGATGTGAATTTCGGCATTGGGGAATTGTGCTTTGAGCACCCGGATGATTGGCGTGGTCAAAAGAATGTCACCGATGGACGAAAAACGAATACAAAGGATTTTCTGCATGGAAAAAAAATACCTCGCAAAATTAAGAAAAATCTATTCTCTTTCATTCTTTTCGGTAAATTGCATGCTTAATTGAATGATTACATGGAGCAGAAAAAACAAGATACCGCCTCAGCACTTAAGGATATAATTTCACACGCCAAAGAATATGGCTTCGTATTCCCATCCTCTGAAATCTACGATGGGTTACAAGCTGTGTATGATTATGGTCAAAATGGCGTAGAACTCAAGAATAATTTAAAAACCGTTTGGTACAAAGCCATGACGATGTTGAATGACAACGTGGTAGGCTTGGATGCGGCAATTTTCATGCATCCCTTAACTTGGAAGGCCTCAGGACACGTAGATTCATTCAATGATCCGATGATCGACAACAAAGATTCCAAGAAGCGTTACCGGGCGGATACCTTGTTGGAAGAGCGCGCCGCCGCATTAGAGGATGAAGGCAAAGCAGATGAGGCGAAATCGTTAATGCAAGCGATGGCAAAAGGATTGGATGCGGGAGATTTAGAAGCAGTTCGCCAATTAATCATTGATCAAAATATTAAATGTCCTGTTTCAGGGACGGCTAATTGGACTGAGGTTCGTCAGTTCAACTTGATGTTCTCGACCCAAGTGGGTGCCGTCTCAGAAGATGCGTCCTTGATTTATTTACGTCCGGAAACAGCACAAGGGATTTTTGTGAATTTCCTAAATGTGCAAAAAACGGGCCGCATGAAAGTACCTTTTGGTATCGCCCAAATTGGAAAAGCCTTCCGTAATGAGATTGTTGCACGTAATTTCATCTTCCGCATGCGGGAGTTTGAACAAATGGAAATGCAATTCTTTGTACGTCCTGGCACAGAGATGGAATGGTACAACAAATGGAAAGAAACGCGTATGAAGTTTCATCAGGCTATAGGCTTACCAGCTGATTCCTTGAAATTCCATGATCATGATAAATTAGCCCACTATGCCAATGCGGCAGTGGATATCGAATACAAGTTTCCATTTGGCTTTAAGGAAATGGAAGGAATTCACTCACGGACCGACTTTGATTTAAAGGCGCACCAAGAATTATCCAAGAAAAAACAACAGTATTTTGACCCCGAAATCAACCAAAACTACATCCCTTATGTAGTAGAGACATCCGTGGGAGCTGATCGTTTGTTCTTGGCCATTTTGTGTAATGCTTACACCGAGGAAACGACGGGTGAAGGAGAAAGCTTAAAACAACGCGTTTACTTGAATATTCATCCGGCATTGGCACCTACCAAGGTGGCCGTATTACCATTGGTAAAGAAAGATGGATTGGCGGAGAAAGCACAAGAAATTACGAATCAATTGAAATTTGCCTTTAATACAACCTATGACGATGGAGGAGCGATAGGCAAGCGCTATACCCGTCAAGATTTAATTGGAACGCCGTATTGCGTGGTGGTTGATTACCAAACCATGGAAGATCAGACTGTAACGGTTCGTGATCGCAATACGATGAGCCAAGAGCGCATTTCTATCGCAGACCTAAAGGAAAAATTAGGCTATGCGGTATCGATGGAGCGTATTTTTGAAAAATTAGTTTAAAAACGCAAACAACGACGACATGACAACTGAACAAAATCCAGCAGAAAACGAAGCCATCGAGCCAGTCAAGGTGGAGGAAACAACACCCGTAGCGGCAGAGACAAGCGAAATGCTTGCCAAAGAAGTGGAAGCACCCACCCCTGAAAAGGAAGTAAGCTATCCCCTATTCGACTTTGCGGTCGCTTCGAAAGATAATTTCCTGACGTATTTTGGAAAAATCAAGGACATCGTGTCGGAACATGCCCATCCTGGAACCTATAAAAAGGTGGATGAAATCACAAAAGAAGTCAAAGAAGCTTGGAGCCAATTAAAACAAGCGGAAAAGCAAGCAGCCTTGGAAGCGTTCAAAGCGGCTAATGAAGGGACGGATGAGGGATTTGATTTTAAAGATGAGGCAGTTCATGCGGTTGATCAATTGATTAATCACATTCGAACGGAGAAGCAAGCGTTTTTCCAAGGTTTGGAGAAAGCGCGTGAAAAAGCATTGGAAGGAAAAACCCGTTTGATTAATGAATTACGTGATTTAGTAGATAAAGATGATAATTCTGACCCGGCGCATGTGAATGCAAGTTTCAAAGCATTCAAGAAAATTCAAGAGGAATGGAAAGGATTAGGATCGGTTCAAGGACCGATGAACCAAACGCTTTGGCAGTCCTATCATGCTTTGGTGGATCGTTTTTATTCAAACCGTTCAATCTTCTTTGAATTGCTTGAGCTTGATCGTAAAAAGAATTTACAGGCTAAAGAAATCATTGCAGCCAAATTAGAAAAATTAGCTGCGGCGGTTGCAAAAGCAACGAATTTGCCTGTTTTATTAAAAGAAGCTGAGGATTTGTTCAATGAATACAAGCATATTGGCCCGGCGCACCGTGAGGAAAATGAGGCCATGTGGCAACGTGTGAAAAAATCGTTGGATGTCTTGTTTGAGCAGAAACGTCAAATTCAGGATGCGAACAAAGCCGTATTTGAAGAGAATTTAAAAATTAAAAAGGAATTGGCAGGATTAATGCATGGTTATGCAAGCTTTCAGTCAACATCGATATCAGAATGGAACCAGGCTTCCAAAGCTGTTTTGGCTTTGCAAGAGCAATGGGGGAAATTAAAAGGAGGTTTACCGCGAGAGGGAGGCAAAGAAGTGAGCCATCAGTTTTGGGCTGATTTAAAGACCTTTTTTAAGCATAAAAGTGATTTCTTCGGTAAGATTGATGCAGAACGCAAAGCTAATTTAGCAGCGAAACAGCAATTGATCGAACAAGTAGAAGGCATTGTGGCCGTTGGAACCGAAACTCCTGAGATTACACAAACGGTGATTGACTTGCAGAAGAAATGGAAGGAAATCGGCCATGTACCAGAAAAACAAAAAGATAGCATTTATGCCAAATTCAAAGCGGCATGCGATGCGTATTTCAACTTAAAGCGTTCCGCTTCGAAAGGGGCAAAAGATGCCGAAATGAATGCAAATTTAGCGGCAAAGCAGGCTATTTTGGTAGAAATGGAAGCCATGTTAAAGGATGCTAGTTTATTAGCACGTTTAGGTGAGGTAAAAGCGGCTTGGGATGCAATTGGATTCGTACCGAAGAAGAACGTGAAAGACATGCAAGAATCATTCCGCAAGACTTGGAATGCCTTGATTGACTTGGCGAGAACACAGCCAGCGGAACAATTAGCGGCTTGGGGCTTTGAATTGAAGTCCTTGAAGACGGAGTCGGCAAGTTCAGAATCTTCAGCCCCATCGGCAGATTCACGCAAAAAAATCCAAGCTTTGGAAAATGATATTGCGGTGTTAACCAACAACTTAGAGTTCTTTGCGAAGTCGAAAAACAGCGAAAAACTGCGTGAGGAGGTGGAAAAGAAAATTGCGGCGGCGGAAAAAGAATTAGAAAAATTGAAAAAAAGTTAATTTTTTTTGAGTTTCGGTTTTGCGATTTAGGAGAATAATACTACTTTTGTAAACCGAAATGCGCCTCCTTAGCTCAGCTGGTAGAGCAACTGATTTGTAATCAGTAGGTCGTTGGTTCGATCCCGACAGGAGGCTCTGATAAGCTCGACAGAAATGTCGAGCTTTTTTGTTGCTCGATGATGAACATAAAAAAACCGGCCAACAGATTCCTATTGACCGGCCTTCCTCTTTCAATTAACTTATTTACAATTTTCCTCGAAATACGTTTTCGCAATTTCTTCCTCACGAACGTATAAACTTTCATTGGTCAAGGATTGTGTCCCTCCCGCATGATTACTGCACCAGCCGTGCTCTGCATGCGTATCATACGAGGTATGGCGCAACTTAATACCCATGTGCGAAATGTCCTGAAACCAGGGAATACCAAAGTCAATCGAATTCTTTAACCCAAATAAACGAGCCTTGCCCCGCGGGAAGACCAACTTTCTTGCAGCAGGAATATTAAACAAGGCAACAAATTCATTGAGGCGACATTCGGGTAGGGGCCAACTCACTTGCCCCTCCCCTAATAAGCCCATGGAACTTGCGCGATCATGCGGCCAATCTTTGTATAAATCCATCAACTCCTGGCTACTTGGTCGGTAATCAAAATACTGTTGGTCTACACAACCCTTATTGAACGCTGGACAATTCCAACATTGCCCGATAGAGCCTGCGGCAATATCAGTACCAATAACATCCAAATACTTCCCAATCAAATCACCTGTAAAAAGCATATCATTGTGCATCAAGAACAAATAAGGCATTTTGGCCTCTTCCCAAGCATATTGATAGCGCACAGACTTCCGGTAGGAAGGAATCAAAAACTTCAACTTTTGCTTCAGGGATTTTGAACTTAAATTCTGAAAGCCAAAAAAACGTTCAGAAACATTATATACCACGGGAAGGCCTTCCAATAGCCCTTTTAGTTCATCCATATCAAACCCAAAAGGCTGCACCTTTTCAAAGGTAACATAGATTTTATTGATATGCTGTTTCGAATATTTGTAAAGCGTATGCAGGGAAACCGCTGTTTGGTAGGGTTTGCCATAAATCATAATGCCTACGTCAACTTGTTTTGAATTTTGCATT
This sequence comes from Cytophagaceae bacterium UBA6715, assembly GCA_002454335.1. Taxonomy (GTDB): domain Bacteria; phylum Bacteroidota; class Bacteroidia; order Cytophagales; family Spirosomataceae; genus Aquirufa. The sequence continues at coordinate 30,345 of DKIP01000049.1, forward strand.
TATAAAGGATTTTCTTTTAGAAATTTTTCGGCAATCGCCATCGAACTGCTGACCACTTGGTGCATATCCAAATAGACATATTGCCCTAGTCGGCCAATAAACGTCGTCTTTGGATTTTCCATGGCCTTGTATGCCAAATAAAGTTCACGGTTCCTTCCACTAGCGTCTTTTACCGGATAAAAGCGTTCGTTATTATTTTCGGTATAGGAACATGGTTCCTCATAAGTCAGACTTGTGTACTGTGGATTTTGTGGCGAATTGGGGATATTTTTCCACTCGACTACGCGCGTGTAGGGGCCATCATTTGTAAAATTCACCTGACATACAGGAAAAATGCGTGGTATGGGAAGGTCCACATGGTGGAATTTCAAGGAACGGTATGGAAGCGGTCCAAGGCAATAATCATAATATTCATCGATGGGCATGGAATTAAAAACATGCGCATAATCGGCTTCCATTTCCTTTTGAAAATGCGTTCCTAATTTCACCTGAATAGAAGGATGCTGTAACATTTTCTCAAATAAAGCGGTATAACCCGATTTAGGCATCGCTTGAAACTCATCGTTGGGAAAATACAATTCATTTAAATCGTTGCGAATAGGCACCCGATTGATGATATCTGGACTGATTTCTTCCAATTTCAAGCCCCACATTTTCTCTGAATAGGGACGAATAAACGTATCAATAACCTTATCCTCCCCAACGCGATCTTTGGTCTCCAAATTCACAGGCAAAGTCACCAAGCTCCCATCTTCCAAAATAGCCTTCACCCGATGCTGATAATCGACCCACTCTGTGAATCGACTCAGAAATTCGAAAACACTACGATTGTTCGTATGAAATAAATGGGGACCATATTGATGTACCAAAATATTGTGCACATTGCGATAATCGTATGCATTCCCCGCAATATGATCTCTTTTATCGATCACATCTATACGATATCCTTGCTCACCCAGCATGCGTGCAATAACAGCACCGCTAAACCCAGCGCCTACAACCAAAATTTTGTTTAACATGCAATCAAATCAACTAACTCAGCAATAAAAATAACAAATCAGGAATGCTTTCCCAAAAGTTAACAAGCATATGACCTTACTCTGGACTTAAATTGCATGACCTATTGCGCAAACAACCTAACTAAACCCTCCTCCACATTCGCCTCATGAAACGCTTTCCAGGCTGATAAAAATGCAGCTGAATTCTCAAATCGAATGTGATTCAATAAGACACTAAACACTCCGATGACGGGTTCCACACGGACGATGTCCAAAGTCAATAAGAAAGGTTTATCGACCTCCGTATCCAAATATTGAAATTGGTCGGTCAAATAAGGGAAATGCAACAGGAAAATGGTCATGGCCTTTAAATTAAAATAGGCCTCCACATGCAATAAAGCATCATCATATATCAAATAGCCAAAGGGGTCACGCGTCAATTTATGCGAATGAATTTGCAATTCTTTAGGTGCCAAATCCTTTAATTTCGTAATGCCTTCACAGCGGTCTAATTTGAAAACTTTGGGACGGGTTACTTGATCTAAGTCTTCCAAATCAATGGCATAAATTTCTAAATTTTCGAGACTAAAACTTACAGGAACGACCAGTCGATCCCGTTTCGTCCCCTGATTCGCACTCGAATAGTTCAATAAACGCATTTGATACTTCCGCTTGCTCTGATTAATCTGCTTGTCACAAAATTCCACCAAATCAATCGTACGCTTCGACAATAAATTTTGACGCTTCTTATTCGAATGAAAAATTTGCAATAATTTCTGCTGAATGGATCGCCGCATCTCTACATCAGTAATTGACTCCTGTGCCGCAAAATACAATGCCTGACTTTCATGCAAATTAAACTCCGTGCGCGAATATTCAGACTTCTTTTTGATGCCATATTTGTCACCGCGGATAATCTCTAAACCATATCCTGCCAAGATATCCAAATGACGAAATATCGTACGACGCTTATCTTCACCGGAATCCTCACCCCCACCATAAAGTGCTTCCAATTTTCGCATGGGGACTGGTTTTTCTGCCTCCAATAAATACAACAATAAGTTCATGACACGCTCTTGCGTGGAAGAACTTTTAATGACTTTGGATTTCAATTCTTTTACAGGGGATTTCTTTGGCTTATTCAAGGAGACAGAGATTTTTAATTGAGCATTTTAATTTAGTCATTTTTGTCAGTGATACTAAATCCAAGCGCGTAAAATTTCTGACACAAATTGACAAAATTTTGACACAAATTGCACCCAAACACCCTTAAATAAACGAATTTTGAAACAAAATCATATTATCCTGATTGACAAAAAACAAATCAATAATGTATTATTTTTTGACATTCCAAACTCAAAAACATAAATGCCATTTCCATTTTCCTAGTCGGCAAATATTCTGTAAATTGCCTCAAACACCTATCCTATGATTCAACGTCGCGACTTCATCAAAAGCTCCATCGGCATCTCAGCGCTCATGAGCAACGCAAGCCTATATACGAAAGCTCCAGTAGTTGCTTCACCAATAAGCCTAGAGGAACGCTTACAACGCATTAGTAAAGCACAAGAGCTGCTTCAAAAAAACAATATGGTCGCTTTGATTCTGGATGCTGGGACTTCCATGCAATATTTCACTGGGCTATCCTGGTATCCAAGTGAACGATCGATGTTAGTCGTTATTCCCGCCAAAGGAGAAATAACCTACATCTGCCCCTATTTCGAGGAAGACCGCTTAATGGAATTAATCAAGGTGGGCAAGCAGATCCGCACTTGGCACGAAGACGAAAACCCTTTCAATCTCTGCATTAAAACGATTCAGGATTTTGGATTTCAATCGGGCCAAATAGGCATCGAAGAACAAACACGCTTCTTTATCTCGAACGGACTCCAAAAGGCTGGCAAACAATTTCAATTGGTCAGCGGCGATCCGGTATCGGTGACTTGCCGACTCATCAAATCACCTGCAGAAATTGCCTTAATGCAAAAGGCGAATGACATTACAACGGTCGCCATCCAAGCCGGCATTGCTGCCTTAACAGAAGGTTGTAACCCGCGTCAAATCAGTCAAAAAATTGCGCAAAAACATACAGAATTAGGGGCCCAACATGGTTTTGCGTCGGTTACGTTTGGAGTAGCTACCTCATTCCCACATGGAAGTTCACGTAAGCAAATCCTTCAGAAAGGCGATGTGGTCATGCTGGACTGCGGCTGCCAAGTCGATGGGTACGAATCTGACATCACTCGAACCGTAATTTTTGGAGAACCTTCACAGAAACAAATCGATATTTGGAATTTGGAGAAAAGAGCCCAACAAGCAGGATTCGAGGCTGCGGTTTTAGGAGCACCTTGTGAAAATGTCGATTTCGCAGCAAGAAATGTATTAGTTAAAGCAGGCTTTGGCCCAGCATACAATTTACCAGGTCTTCCCCACCGAACCGGACACGGCATCGGGATGGATGGCCACGAATGGGGAAATATGGTTAAAGGCAATAAATTACCCCTGCAGGTAGGCATGTGTTTCAGCATCGAACCCACCATCGCCATTCCTGGAGAATTTGGCGTTCGATTAGAAGATTGTGTATACATGACCTCTACGGGTCCGAAATGGTTTAGCCAACCGAGCCCCTCGATTAGTCAGCCGTTTATATAAAACACGCCTCTAAACCCCAGACTGAAGTCTGGGGATATATATTTTAACCCCAGGTTTTAACCTGGGGACTAGACACGATGCCACTCGTCTCTACAGAACCCCAGACTAAAGTCTCGGGCTACAAAATAATGATAACCCCAGGTTTTAACCTGGGGAATAGACGCGAAGTATCGCGTCTCTACAAACTGATCTCCTTATCAACGCAATTAGGCACATCCTCCGCATAGTGCGACACGAAAATCAAGGTCATGTCGGAGCTAGATGCAAGCCCATTAATTACACTTTTCAACAAATTAACCTGCGCCTGATCCAAACCCTGACAGGGTTCATCTAAAATCAATAGCGGCGGGTTCTTCACAAAAGCCCTAACAATCAAAATCATCTTTTGCTCACCCGTTGAAAGTGTATGAAAACTCCTATCTCGCAAATATTCCAGACCAAACAAACTTAACGTTCGCATAACTTGTTCCGATTGCTCCGCATTCACCTTTCGCGTCACACCTAATAAATCAAATAATCCAGACGCGACCACCGCGAAACACGTTCCCGTTTCCTTGAAATACAAATGCATTTCCGGACTCACATAACCAATATTCCGTTTGATATCCCAAATACTCTCTCCGCTTCCTCTTTGCCGACCAAATAAACGGATATCCTGCGAATACGACTGTGGATTATCTGCCGTAATTAAACTCAATAAAGTTGATTTACCTGCTCCATTAGGGCCTTTCAATACCCATCGCTCGCCTCGATTTATCGTCCACGAAAATTGATTCAAAATGGTTTTAGATCCATAACGAATGGTGACGTTCCGTAAAGAAACGATCGGGGAATCTCCTACATCCCCATCTTGAAGCATGCGGTTATCCGTATATTTTATAGCCCCATGCTTCAGCATGGGGTTTATGGGATATTGACCCGACAAACGATATACCTTCGACACAAACTCAGGTACATCCCCACCCGATAAAAACAAAATAAAACGAACGCCTTTGGCCTTCAAGTGCGTTAAGCCTTCCGATAATATCGCACGACCCTGAACATCTAATCCCAGGTAGGGATTATCCAACAATAACCAATCCGGTTGCTGTCCCAAAGCCTTCACAATCTGCAATCGCTTATTTTCACCATTCGATAATTGCAACAAAGGTTTATCCAATAAAGATTCTATACCAAAAACAGATACCCATTCAACCACTTCCAAACCGTCCAATTCTTCACGTACAGTATAGGAATCTTCTGAATCCGAGGAATTAAACCGCTGCTGTATATAAAACTCAGAGATATTACTTCGATTCTTAAAATGATGTTGCTGTTCCACAAACAAAACAAAAGACCCCTGAAACCAAACATCTCCTTTGCGAAACAAACGTCCTGATAGGGCTTTAGCTAAAGTCGTTTTTCCAGATCCCATAGGACCCACAATCGCCAAACATTCATCTGAAGCAATTTCAAAAGAGATATCTGACAAAACCTCAAAGGCCCCATATGCGGCCGACAAATGACTTACACGCGCAACGATTTCTTTCGACATGGCTAAATTAAACAGCCAACAATTTACCGCATTTTTCATACATTTATCCTGCTATAAACCAATTAACCATGAAAAAACTAATCCTAATAAGCCTAATCAGCTTATTGGCCATGCCAGCCTTTACGCAATCGCTACCGCGAAGTACCCCAGAAGCAGAAGGAATTTCCTCAACAGCAATCCAACAGTACATTGAGAAAATCGATCCTAAACGCCACGAATTACATTCTTACATGCTCATTCGGCACGGGAAAGTTGTTTCCGAAGCTTGGTGGAAACCCTATGCGGCAGACAAAGTACATTCCATGTACAGCGTCTCCAAGAGTTGGACTTCCACAGCTATCGGTTTTGCGGTTGCAGAAAAAAAACTGAGCGTTCAGGACAAAGTCATTTCTTTCTTTCCTGAATATGCCGACTTGAAGGATAAACCCTTTATGCAAGATTTGCGCGTGCAAGACCTATTGACTATGTCGGTGGGTCACGAAAAAGAACCATTACGAAGCGTCATTGTCATGCAACCCGATTGGATTCGTGGATTTTTAAATCACCCGATTGTTGCCAAACCTGGCACGAAATTCCTTTACAATACCCTTGCGACCTACATGCTTTCTGCCATTATTCAAAAGGTGACTGGCGAGACAACTCTTTCCTATTTGAAACCGCGTTTGTTAGATCCACTTCACATATCGGGTATCGATTGGGAATCAGACCAAAAAGGAATCAACGTAGGCGGATGGGGCATTCGCGTCAAAACGGAAGACATGGCGAAATTAGGTTTACTGTACCTCAACAAAGGAAAATTTGAAGGCAAACAAATTCTTCCAGCTGCATGGGTAGAGGAAGCAACGAGTAAACACATCGACCAAGAACCTGATGCGACAGCAGAAAAACGTGCCACAGGACAATATGCGGATTGGATTCAAGGGTACGGGTATCAATTTTGGCGGAGCCGGCATCATTCATTTCGTGGAGATGGAGCCTTTGGTCAATATATTTTAATGATGCCCGAACAAGATGCCGTTCTCATCATCACGTCAGAATCACAGGATTTGCCGGATGACTTAAATCAAGTTTGGCAAAATTTATTACCTGCATTTCAGGCTAAAGCCTTAGCGCCAAATCCGAAAGCCTTGGCGGCTTTAAAACAATTTAATGCCTCGAGAAACATCGAAGCGCCTATTTCATCAATTGCCAATCAAACGCTCAGCAAATCCATTGCCTTGGAAAAAAATCAATTTGATTTCACGCGCATGCAGATCCAAACTACAGGTGATGCGGCAACTTTACTCATCACAACGAAAGATTCAACGCAACACGCATTCAAATTAGGCTTTAGAACCTGGGGAACAGGGAAATCGAATCTAGTGGGGCCTTACATGCTCCGTGCTGCCCGTGTGGATTTAGCCAAAAAAGCACCGTTTGATTATGCAGGCAGTTATCGGATATTAGAAGACCACTCGATCGAAATCACGTTGCGTTATTTTGAAAGCCCACATCACTGGACATTTACTTGGAAACCGGATGTGCTCGAAGTCGTGAATTCGTTTGAGCCTAATACAACAATCGCTATAAAGCGATTAGACGCTGGACATTAGACATTAGACTTTAGACGCTAAAAAATTTGTAGAGACGCGATACCTCGCATCGACTCCTCAGACTTTAGTCTGAGCTTATTAACCCTAGGCTTTAGCCTAGGGAATCGATGCTTCGCATCTCAAACTTTGGCAATCCTGAAAGGTTTGCCAAAGAAAATAAGTCTTTCGTCGCAAAATTCCTGCCAAAGGATACATTTATCAAAAAGGATTCCTATACTTGAGTTTATAAACCTTTACACCTATGAAAAAGAATTACAATCAATCTCGTCGGCAGTTTTTAGCCGCCGGATCCCTCGCCTCTTTAGGCCTTTTATTTGCCAAACCTGCTGTATTTGGATTTGCTTCGGCTAAACCAGACTCTAAGTTTGGTGGCGTGCAAATCGGTTGCAT
>DKIP01000049.1:37653-37784 GCA_002454335.1 Cytophagaceae bacterium UBA6715
ATGGGTGATGCTGTGGAAGAATACGCAGGCAAACCAGTAAATCCCGTACAAATACGTTGGGTTCCCGGCCAGCCGCGTCCAACATTTACCGATGAGCAACGTGCGGCAATGAAGAAATACCAAGAAGATGT
>DKIP01000026.1:0-7374 GCA_002454335.1 Cytophagaceae bacterium UBA6715
TGGGTTCGTAATCAACAAGATATTGCCTATACGCATTCCATTTCGAATGTGGGCGTTTGTCATGCGATGAATGCCATGCGGGAATTGGCGCAGGCGGATTATTTGTTGTACATAAACGACGACATGTACACATTACCGGGCTGGGATATTTTATTACAAAAAGAAATAAAAGCCTGTCCGAATGAATATTTCTTCATTTCTTCTACGATGATTGAGCCGCGCGCGCAGAGTAATTGCTCGATTGAAGCGAATTTTGGTTCGAGCATGGACACCTTTGAGGAGGCACGTTTATTGGCTGTATTCGACACATTTGAGAAAGCCGATTGGCAAGGAGCGACTTGGCCGCCGAATGTGGTGCACAAGAAAATGTGGGATGCTGTAGGTGGTTATAGTGTAGAATTTACGCCTGGAATGTATTCTGACCCAGATTTTTCGATGAAATTGTGGCAAGCAGGTGTCCGAATTTTTAAAGGTTTAGGCCAAAGCCGCGTTTACCATTTTGGTTCGATTTCCGTCAAACGCGTCAAACAAAACCGGGGTTATTATCAGTTTATTCGCAAATGGGGAATGACTTCAAGCACCCTTTCGAAATACTACCTTCGGAGGGGAGAGCGATTTGATGGGCCTTTGGTTCCTCAAAAAATTCCTTTGTTCGTTCAGTTGAAAAATTGGTATTACCGAATTAGTACAGCGCGAAAAACAATTTAAAGCAATAAGCGAATTTCCCAAAGGCCGACTTGCCTTTGTATGCCAGCATGCTATCCCGATGCGCTAATACAATCTGAACTCTGTTGATTCGATCGATTAGATTTGTGCCCTTACATGCCAAATAGAAATCTTGCAAAACCTGTTGCTCTTTGCCTGCTGGACATCTGCTTTGCAATAAATTCAAGCGGGCAATAATACGCGCATCACGTTCTTGGCGTGTCTGTTTGGTCTTTTTTGCTTTTTTTAAATCAGCTCCTATCGTATTGCTCTCATGCTGGCGGTAATGAACCAAAGATTCCGGCAAATAGGCGATTCCTTTTGCGCAGGTAGCTGCGAATCCAATTAAATAATCGTGTGTGACGAATTCAACGGTCGGAAGCGCAAATTCGAGTAAGTCGCGTTTGAATAACATGCTATGCCCAGGTGCCCATGCCCCAAAGGTGTACATGAGCGGGCTGTTATAAGCAATTTGGCTCTTGATATGGGACATTTTTTGCCCTATTGGCTTCCCCGCAGCATCCACTAAATCGGAATCGGCATATATCAATGATGCCTCCCCAATCGCTACTTCTAGTTTCGATATTTTATTGGGTAACCAATAATCATCCTGGTCGGAAAGGGCAATAAGTTCTCCTGTGGCCAATTGAATTCCCTGCTCAAACGTTTTGCGATAACCCATGTTCGCGGCGTTTTGCGTGATTTTTATCCGAGAATCTTGCTGGGCAAAGCCTTGTAATATCTCCCAAGTACGGTCTTGTGAGGCATCGTCTACAAAAATAAATTCCAAATTCGGGTAGTCTTGCGCGAGGAGACTCCCGACTTGAATGGCCAAGTATTTTTCACCTTGGTAGCAAGCCATGACAATGGAGATGAGGGGATAATCGGGTCTTGTAGACAAATTGTTTCTGAAAATTGTCGTAATTTAAGCCAAATTTTGAAATAGATTCCTTGAAAACATATTTACGTTTATTGTCTTACGCCGTTTCGATTCGAAAATATGTATTCCCATATTTTAGTTTCTCATTGTTGGCCAGTCTTTTTGGGATCTTAAATTTCACCTTGTTGATTCCTTTGTTGAATGTCTTATTCAACCAAGCATCTACAAATCAAGCAGCTTTATATCGTGTATTGCCTGCATTTTCGCTAAGTCCAAGTTATTTTTCATTTTTGTTCAACCATTATTTTTATGGGGCGCTGGAGCTGTATGGGCGCTTAGGTGCCTTACAATATGCTTGTGCTGCGATTATGATTTCGGTGGTTTTGGCGAATATCTTTCGTTATTTATCTCAACGCGTTTTAAAAACGGTCGAGGCGGATATGATTGCGTCCTTGCGTCAAGCAGTTTTTGCTCGGGCAATCCGATTGGATTTGAGTTATTTTTCTGAACAACGTAAAGGTAATTTGATGTCGCGTTTAACCACGGATGTGCAAGAAGTGGAAAACAGTATTGGTCGGGCATTCACAGCAACCTTCAAGGAAATCTTTACACTGATTATGTTTTTCGTTTTCCTTGCAAGCATGTCGGGGAAATTAACTTTGTTTTCATTAATCATTTTACCTTTATCAGGTGGGGTGATTGCGACCATCACGCGCCGTTTACGTCGCGCGGCAGGCGAAGTGCAACAGCATTTAAGTGGATTAATTAGTTTGTTGGATGAGACCTTTGGTGCCATGCGTGTTGTCAAGGCCTTTCGTGCGGAGAAGGTCATGGATGAGCGTTTTCAGGAAGGAAATGATCGCTACCGGAATTCTTTGTTGAAGATGGTTTTTCGTCAAGAATTGACATCTCCCGTTTCGGAAAGTTTGGGAGTATTGGTAGTTACAGGGATTTTATTGTATGGGGGTAGTTTGGTGATTGCGGGCGATGGAGAATTAAGTGCGTCCACATTTATTGCATTCATTGCCACTTTTTCACAGGTTATGCGGCCTGCCAAAGCGATTGCAGATGCCTTTTCGGGGATACAGCGTGGGGTTGCTTCGGCAGATCGAATTATTGAGATTTTGGATACGGACTCTGAAATTCAAGTGGAAGAACCCATTCATTCCGTGAAAGAATTTAAGGATAAAATTTCATTTGAGGAGGTGGGTTTTGCTTATGTCAAGGGTCGCTCCGTGTTAAAGTCGGTGAGTTTTGATATTCCCAAAGGCAAAACCATTGCTTTGGTGGGTGCTTCCGGAGGTGGAAAATCTACGTTGGCAGATTTATTACCTCGTTTTTACGATCCGACTGCAGGTAAGATAACGGTCGATGGGATTCCTTTGAAACGGATTCCTTTGGAAGATTTGCGTACCTTGATGGGAATTGTGACGCAGGAGTCAGTCTTGTTCAATGATACAATTTATAATAACATTGCTTTTGGTACGCAGGCTCCGATTGAGGCGGTAATCGAAGCAGCTAAAATTGCTAATGCGCATGAATTCATTGAATCGAGTGCGGAGGGCTATCAAACGGTCATCGGAGATCGGGGGTCAAAATTATCAGGTGGTCAGCGTCAGCGGCTTTCCATTGCGCGCGCGGTATTGAAAAACCCACCTATTTTGATTCTAGATGAGGCTACGAGTGCCTTAGACAATGAATCGGAGAAAATGGTTCAGGCGGCTTTGGGCAATTTGATGAAAAATCGGACGGTACTTGTGATAGCACATCGTTTGAGTACGATTCAGCATGCTGATCAAATTCTCGTTATCGATAAAGGCGAGATTGTGGAGCGGGGAACGCATGCAGAATTATTAGCGAATCCCAAAGGCTTCTATTCGAAATTAAGTCAGCAACATTAAGCGCGCTTTTTATGAATTTTATTAGCTATTCAGCGTTTAAATAGCTAATTTGCGCCCGAATTCAACCTTTGTTTTTATATATTATGTCGTCATCCTTATTAGCCCAACGCATTCAAGCATTAGAAGAGTCATCCACGTTGGGAATGACAAAGAAAGCGCGTGAACTAGCTGCGCAAGGTCATAAAGTAATTAGTCTTTCGGTAGGAGAGCCTGATTTTAAAACACCAGCACACATTTGTGAAGCAGCTAAAAAAGCCATTGATGATGGTTTTCATGGTTATTCACCCGTGGCAGGTTATCCTGATTTGCGTTTGGCCATTGCAAATAAATTGAAGCGTGATAATGGTTTAGAGTGGGGTTCAGAGAATATTGTCGTTTCTACAGGAGCGAAACATTCTTTAGCCAATGCCATTGCAGCCTTGATTAATCCAGGGGATGAGGTAATTATCTTTTCGCCATATTGGGTTTCTTACTCGGAGATGGTCAAATTAGCGGATGGAGTTTCGGTGATTGTTCAAGGAGCCTTCGATAATAATTTTAAAGTTACTGCAGACCAATTTGAGGCAGCGATTACACCGAAAACTAAAATGGTGATGTTTGCTTCGCCAAACAACCCAACAGGTTCGGTTTACACAGAATCCGAATTGCGTGATATTGCGAATGTGGTAGCACGTCACGAAAATATCTTTGTGTTAGCTGATGAGATTTACGAATACATCAATTTTACTCAAGGTGGACATTTTTCCATCGGATCTATTCCTGAAATTAAAGATCGCGTAATCACAGTGAATGGGGTTGCCAAGGGTCATGCGATGACAGGATGGCGTATAGGATTTATTGCTGCGGCTAAATGGATTGCTGATGGAATTGAGAAATTACAAGGCCAAGTAACTTCCGGAACGAATTCAATTGCCCAAAAAGCGGCCGTTGCTGCGTTTAATGGTTCATTGGATCATGCTTTTGAAATGAAAGCGGCTTATGATCGACGTCGTAAATTAGTTGTTGGTAAATTACGCGAAATTCCAGGATTTAAAGTGAACATGCCGGATGGTGCGTTTTATGCATTCCCAGATATTTCTTATTATTTCGGAAAGTCGGATGGCACAACTACAATCAATGATTCAGATGATTTCTGTACTTGGTTATTAAACGAAGCTTATGTAGCTACGGTCGCAGGATCGGGTTTTGGTGCCCCAAATTGTATGCGTATCTCTACTGCTGCGGCTGATGATCAATTAGAAGAAGCATGTGAGCGTATTAAAGTTGCGGTTGCTAAATTAAAATAAGTATCGCGTTTTAACGATTTAAATTTGAAGGTCAGGGGCAGAAAACCCTGACTTTCTTTTTTATATTTACCTTATGGAAATAATTTCAGTCATCATATTTATTGTCGGATACCTCGCTATTGCATTTGAACATCCGATTAAAATAAATAAAACAGCATCCGCATTAGTGACGGGTGTTTTGGTTTGGGTAGTTTATGCATTAGTTCGTGGACCTCATGATTTAGAATCATTGTCGCATCATTTGGGATCTACTTCAGAGATTTTATTTTTTCTATTAGGTGCCATGACGTTGGTCGAGCTTGTAGATGCTCACCAAGGGTTTCATTTTGTCAGCCGACTGATTAAAACTAAAAATCCAGCTACGATGATGTGGATTGTAGGTTTTTTGTCGTTTTTTCTCTCAGCCGTGCTTGATAATTTGACCACTTCGATTGTCATGGTGACATTGTTGCGCAAACTCGTGACAGATACTGCAACACGTAAATACTTTGTAGGCATCGTGGTTATTGCCGCGAATGCTGGAGGTGCTTGGTCGCCTATCGGTGATGTAACAACGACGATGTTGTGGATCGGTGGACAGATTTCAGCGATGGGAATTGTAAAGAGCTTGATTATTCCGTCGATTGTCTCATTATTGGTGCCATTAGCTGTTGCCGCATTTTGGGTTCGAAATAGTCATTTAGGAGCAGTCCGACATGAGATGACGATGACAACTGAGGAAGAACGTCATGGACGCATCATGTTATTAGCGGGAGTTTTTAGTTTGTTGGGAGTACCCGTTTTTAAAACTTGGACCCATTTACCTCCTTATATGGGAATTTTGTTGGCATTAGGGTTGGTCTGGATGTTGTCTGAGTTTTTACATGCTGATAAGGATGAAGAGGCTAAAAAGCCTTATACCGTTGGTCATGCACTAACCAAAATTGACACGTCAAGTGTATTATTTTTCTTAGGTATATTATTAGCTATTGGTGCGTTGGAATCCTTTGGATATTTGGGCCAACTAGCGGCGTATTTAGAAGCAAGTTTAGGAAATCAATTTTTCATTGTTACCGTGATTGGCATTGCCTCCTCGATTGTTGATAATGTGCCTCTGGTAGCTGCTACCATGGGGATGTATCCATTAGCTCAATTCCCTTTGGATCATGCAATGTGGGAATATTTAGCCTTTTGTGCTGGTACGGGCGGGAGTATTTTGATTATTGGTTCTGCTGCGGGTGTAGCAGTTATGGGAATGGAGAAAATCGATTTCGTCTGGTATGCGAAACGTATCGGTTTGTTAGCGCTTTTAGGTTATTTCGCAGGAGCTGCTACCTATCTATTGGTGCATTAAAAGGAGTAGCTGATATGAGCGGCATAGTAGTTGGGAGCAACGATTGGTTCCCAATGTAGACTAGTTTTATTCAGCGATTTCTTGAGTTTTGGATAAATCCAATGCCCAATTTCAGCGGAGGCGATTCCGATGGCTGCCCCCATAGCAACATCCGTAGTCCAATGTTTATTATTTGCGAGTCGCATCGCTCCTGTTGTGGTAGCAAGGGCATATCCTCCAATAGAAACCAAGGGATAACGTTTTCCGTATGCACGGTCGAGCATACGTGCCCCAAAAAATGCGGTTGCTGTATGTCCAGATGGAAAACTATGGTCTGAGCCGTCTGGACGCATTTCGTTAATGGCATATTTCAAACCTTGGGTCAAGACAGTATACGATCCGGTACCAATCAAAAATACGGCCATTAGATCTTTAGACATTTGTTTGTCTTGTATTCCTGCCACATGCAATCCTATGTTTATAAGAGTTGGACTGTATTGTAAATAGTTATCGGCAGTTGAATGAAAGTTTTGTAGGTTATTTTGATAATATTTTTGTTGCTCGGTTTTGGCAAAATCGGTATATAATATTGCGCTTGCGGTAGATAGACCTGCCACGTAATACCATGCTTTGTTTTGGGCAAGACCGGGTATACTACTAATTAAGAAAAGTAATCCGAAGATTTTATTTTTCATGCAATAGGGATACGATTGTTTGTTCAAATTCATGAATCCAATCTGTGTAATAAACTCCAGTTCCAGGACCTGAAAAGCCTGTATGTATTTCGCGTACTTTGCCTGCTTTGTCTAAAATAAACGTTGTTGGGTACCCATTGATTTTGTGTAACATCGGTAATACCTGAGCAATGGTTTCATCATTCGGTTGGCCTGCCAACAAAATTTCATATTCTACCCCGATTCGCTTTTTGAAGTTTTCGATTTTGGGTCCAGAAATGCTTAGTTCAGGGGAATATTCGAAAGCAAGCCCAATCACCTCTACGCCTTGATCCTTCATCTTTTTGTAATAGGGTGCTAGAAAACGTGATTCATCAAGGCAGTTAGGACACCATGATCCCATCAATTCAATGATTACAACTTTGTTCTTGTAGCGCTCATCCTGCAGGCTTATCATTTTGCCTGCTGGGTTGGGTAAACTAAAGTTGATTCGGTCAAACCCAGGCTTTAAGTAAGTGAGTTTTTTTAGGTCGGGTAGACTTGCCTTATCATCTTTCATAGCTTTGAAATTGCGTTTGCCTGCTAGGCCGGAGAAAAATTGTCCTTCGATTTGATT
>DKIP01000026.1:7508-15595 GCA_002454335.1 Cytophagaceae bacterium UBA6715
TTTAAAACGGTCCCCGTGACTTTCGAACCTTGTTGGTTCAATACCATAACACCTAGACTGTGGTTCGTCTCATCGGACCAGAAGTCGGCGGCATATTTTCCGCTCACCTGAATTTTGGCAGGTTTTAAGTGAGTAAATCGGTCGCTGCTGCCTGAGTGTGCTTTAAAAGGAATACGATACATGGTTTTTCCGTTGCGTTTTTTTTGCCAAAATCCTTCGAGGGAATCGTTATTTTTTAAAGTAGCGACAAGTTCTGAATCATACAAATCAAAGGGAATCACGAGTGAATCTCCTCGAAAAAAGGCATTTCCAAGATTGACAATTTCGGATCCGTTTTGCAAGCGGATATCGAATTTGTTGTCCTTAACGATGAAATTAAATGGAAGTTTACCGCCAATGTGGTCCATCTCACCGCGCCAAGGGCCCGTTACAGGGTATTGTCCAAAGCAACATGCACTGAAAAGGAGAAAAAACAGAAGTGTTGGTATTGATTTCATGGAGATTGGATATTTCAACAAAGATAGGGGATAAAACTTGTCACAAAAAAATCAACATCCTAATAAAAAAGCTTATGCTTGCCAACAGATAATTTGTAAATTTGTTTATGTCTGAAAGTTCCTACCATACCTCGGTTTTATTGCAAGAATGTTTGAGCGGTTTAGCGATTAAACCCGATGGGATTTATGTTGATGTTACTTTTGGGGGAGGTGGGCATTCCAAAGCAATACTAGCAGCTTTGGGTCCCCAAGGACGTTTGTTTGCGTTTGATCAAGATCCGGATGCATGGAAGCAGGCAGATTTAATCGATGATGATCGCTTGACCTTAATTACGGCAAATTTTAGACACTTGGAAAGGTATTTACGCTTACAAGGGGTGAAGCAAGTGGATGGTATTTTGGCAGATTTGGGTGTTTCATCCTTTCAATTGGATGCGGCGGAACGTGGTTTTTCGACGCGATTTGATGGGCCTTTGGATATGCGGATGGGGCCTTCAGCATCGACGAGTGCTGCGGAGGTATTGAATACGTATTCTGCAGCAGAATTGCAGAGGTTGTTTGGCATGTACGGAGAGATAAAAAATGCCAAAACTTTAGCTTTGGCTGTAGTTCAAGCGAGGATGCAAAAGCCCTTGGAGTCTACCGGAGCGTTTAAAGAGATTTTGTTTAAATTAGCTCCACGTAATAAGGAATTTCGGTATTTCGCTCAGGCATTTCAAGCTATACGAATTGAAGTGAATCAGGAGTTGAAAGTTATTGAGGAGTTTTTGGAGCAATCTTCGAAGGTACTTGTGCCAGAAGGTAGACTATGTGTTATTTCATTTCATTCGTTGGAGGATCGTTTAGTGAAAAATTATATCCGGACGGGGAATTGTTTAGGGAAAGAGGATAAAGATATGTTTGGAGTGGTGCATAAACCATTAGAAAGTGTTATTCGTAAGCCGATTACGGCTTCCGAGGAGGAGTTGAAGGTTAATCCACGTTCAAGAAGTGCAAAATTGAGAATCGCTAGTAAATTATAAGATGGCAAATGCAGTAAAAAATCAATCCAATGAACCTTCGGGTAAGCCACAAAATGGTGTCATGGATTTATTATTCAATATTGACTCGATGACTGGCGGAGAATTGCCCATCGCCTTGTTGAAAAAAATCATTTATATCGCGGTTTTAATTATGATTTACATCTATTATACCATGATGGCAGAGAGTAAAATTCACCGTATTGAGCGAACTAAAATGGAATTGGAAGAGATTCGTGCTGATTATACCACGCAAAAAGCGGAATATATGAAAGTTGGTAAGCAAAGTTATTTAGCCCTTTCTATGAAGAAATACAAGTTAGAGGTAAGCTTAACTCCTCCAATTAAAATAGTTGCAGAAACGGAAAAAGACCAATAGACATGGCAAAGTCATCTACGCAAAATATCCGTCAAATTATCACCAAGCGCTTTAATGGCTTTTTTGTCATTATGCTGGGTGCGTTTGTCTTGTTAATGTTTTTCCTATTCAAAGTGGTATTCATAGATGGTCCTACCCTAAAGGCGGATGCATCATCCAAGTATTTAAAAGAGCGTTCGATTGAAGCTGTGCGTGGAAATATCTATGCCAATGATGGAAGTTTATTGGCGACATCCTTGCCTAAATATCGATTAGGAATGGATTTTTCTGTTTTTAAAACATCTAAAATGCGTGATGTTTTCAAGTCGAATATGCGTTCATTAGCGGAGCATTTAGCAGCCTTTTACAAAGATCGAACGGCTGATGAATATTACTACAAATTAAAGAGCGGTTTTGAGCAAAGAAAACCCTATGTCTTGATAAATAACCGTTTGCTTGATTTTCAAGAACGTAAAACAGTATTAACATTTCCCATATTCAAGTTGCATCCTAAAAATCCAATAAAAACGGGGGTGGTATTTGATAAAGTTAATGTTCGATATGCACCGTTTGGTCAGACGGCTTACCGGACCGTGGGCTATATGAAAGATAAAGTTCGTGTAGGTTTAGAAGGGGCGTTCGATAAGGAGTTAGCCGGTGTTCCTGGGCATGGAATTTTCGAAAAGATGGACAAGAATATGTGGCGGCCTGTGGACGGTAGTAAAGAAATCTTGCCACAGCGGGGTTTGGATTTACACACAACTTTGGATGTCGATATTCAGGATATAGTTGAATTGGCCTTGATGAAATCCTTGGATGCTTACAAAGGTAATTATGCCACGGCAGTTGTAATGGAGACGGCAACAGGGGAGATTAAAGCTATTTCGAATTTAATGAAGAATGAGAAATCACCTACGGGATATTCAGAATTTGTAAATTATGCGATAGAAGTATCTGAAAATGATCCGGGTTCGGTTTTTAAATTACCAGCCATGATGGCGATGTTAGAGGAGTCGAAAATGCCATTGTCAGCTACGGTGACAACGGGAGGGAAGTATACTGTTTTCAATAAAACAATGACTGATTCCCATGATTATGGGACATTGACAGTTCAAGGGGTTATTGAACACTCTTCGAACATTGGGACGATAAAATTGATGCAGCGTGTTTTTGGTTCAAAGCCTGCTAAATGGTATGATTATTTAAAGGGATTTCATTTGCTTGATCCTTTGGAATTTCAAATTAAGCCTGTAACAGCAAAGCCAAGATTCATGGTTCCAACTAAATGGGATGCATTAACTTATATGTGGACGTCGGTAGGTTATTCATCGAATACTTCACCTTTACATTTATTGTCGTTTTACAATGCAATTGCTAATAATGGATATTGGGTGCAGCCAATTATCGTTAAAAAGGCAACGCAGGGAAATGAAGTAGTGATTGATTATACGCAAACGCAGAAACGAGATACAAAGCCTATTTGCTCGAAAGAGACGTTGGATAAGATTCGAATAATGCTGAAAGGGGTCGTCGAAAGAGGTACGGGCAATAATTTAACGGGAACAGCGTATGGGATAGCTGGAAAGACAGGAACTGCTCAGCGTCGAGTGAATGGGCAATATATTAAAGGGACTTATTATGTTTCATTTATTGGTTATTTCCCTGTCAATAATCCAAAATATACGATGTTAGTTGCGATGGATAAGCCTGCTGGTAGCTCGGAAGCAACCTATGCGCGTCAAGTAACAGCTCCCGTATTCAAGGATATTTCGGATCATATTTATGCCCGGGATATGAAAATTCAGCGTAAACTCACAGGATATTTACCTGACTCGTTGAACAATGCTGCATTGCATCATCTCATTCATCCACTAGATCACGGAATTTTATATTCGAATTTGGGTTTTCCACGCATTGAAGAAGATGGTCGCTGGCTTTCCTTTCAATTGAATAAAAAGGAAGTGAAAAATTATGGGATTAGTTTTGCCCCTAAAAAGGTTGCGAATGTTGTGGGGATGAATTTAAGAGATGCCTTATTTGTTTTAGAAAACCAAGGGTTGAAAGTTCGAGCACATGGTTTGGGATTTGTACAATCGCAATCTATTCCTGCAGGATTTCCCATTCAAAAAAATGCGCTAATCACTATTCAACTTCATTAATTTATGTCCCACAGTTCAAGTAGTTTATTTAAGGCCGTAGAAATTGTCCAACAAGTTGGGGCTCATCAAGAAATTAGTCATTTATGTTTTGATTCTCGTCAAGCCAAACCGGGATCTTTGTTTTTTGCGATTCCCGGAACTCAAGTTGATGGGCACCAATTTTTGTCTCAAGTTTTTTCGCAGGGATGTAGTGCATGTGTTGTTGAGCAAATTCCTGATGTTGTACCTGATGGAGTATTGATTTTTCAAGTTCACGATTCCAATGAAGCGATGGCCATGGTTGCGTCAGCATTTTACGGTAATCCCTCTACTCAATTAAATTTAGTTGGGATTACGGGTACAAATGGTAAAACAACGAGTGTTACCTTGTTGTTTGAATTGTTTAAAGCATTAGGGCATCGTTGCGGTTTGATTTCAACCGTACAAAATAAGATTGAAGATCGAATAATTCCAGCCACACATACGACACCCGATGCATTAAATCTGAATGCTTTGCTGGCGGAAATGCTAGCTTCAGGCTGTACACATGTATTCATGGAGGTGAGTTCGCATGCCGTTGTTCAAAAGAGAATATTTGGTTTAACTTTTAAAGGGGCAATCTTTTCTAACATAACTCGTGACCATTTAGACTTTCATGAAACTTTTGACGCCTATATCAAAGCGAAAAAAGGATTTTTTGATGCTTTGCCGAAGTCGGCATTTGCACTGACCAATGTAGATGATAAGCGAGGGGCGGTTATGTTGCAAAATACCAAGGCACAGAAAGCTAGTTATGGGATTTTAGAATCGGCTGATTTCAAAGCTAAGATTAAGGCAAATATTTTATCAGGCCTGCAACTCGAGTTGGATGGTAGTGAGATTCATGCGCAATTGATTGGCCAGTTTAACGCTTATAATTTGTTGGCCATCTATGCAACAGCAATTTTATTGGGAGAAAATAAAGAGGAAGTTTTGATTGCGCTTTCTGGGTTGCGAACGGCACCTGGTCGTTTTGAGCAGCTCCATGGTCCCCAACAGAAAATGGCCATTGTGGATTATGCCCATACTCCGGACGCACTCGAAAATGTGTTGAAAACTATTCAGGCGATTCGTCAAAAGCACCAACGCATTATTACGGTTGTAGGTTGTGGGGGGAATCGCGATGCGGGGAAAAGACCTATAATGGCAGCCTTAGCAGCACAGTACAGCGATCAGGTCGTATTAACGTCAGATAATCCACGTTACGAAGATCCGGAATTAATCTTGGATCAAATGCAAGAAGGAATCCTTACGGCGGATGAAATTAAGGTTATTCGAATTTCAGATCGTAAACAAGCAATCGATGATGCAATTCAGCGGATAGCTCAAGCTGGGGATATCGTCCTTGTTGCTGGGAAGGGGCATGAAACCTATCAGGACATTCAAGGAGTTAAGTATGATTTTGATGATAAAAAGGTGATTTCGGAAGCCTTTGCCAAAGTTTGATTTGGGCATAAAATTTTGCAAATTTGTTAATTGTTTAAATTTTTTACCCAACACTCTTCTAAAGGCATGTTTTATTACCTCTTTGAATACTTAGATAAAAGCTTAAATATTCCGGGTGCTGGAGTTTTTCAATACATTACCTTTCGCGCCGTAGCAGCAGTTATTACTTCATTGGGTATTGCAGCAATTTGGGGTAAAGCTGTAATTTATCGCTTACAACGCCTTCAAATCGGGGAAGAAATTCGAGACTTGGGTTTAGAAGGTCAGATGGCAAAGAAAGGAACGCCCACGATGGGTGGTTTTATCATTCTTTTGTCGCTGTTGATTCCTACATTATTGTTTGCTAAAATCACTAATGTCTATATTGTTCTCCTATTGACATCTGCAGTTTGGTTAGGGGCAGTGGGTTTTGCCGATGATTACATCAAGGTATTTAAAAAGAACAAAGAAGGCCTTTCAGGTAAATTTAAAATCGTTGGTCAAATCGGGCTTGGAATCATTGTGGGCTTGACGATGTATTTTAATCAGCACATCAAAGTACGTGAATTTGCGGCAGATGGAACTTTTGTGGATCATAAATCACTCTTGACCACTGTGCCGTTTATGAAGGGAAATTCCTTCGATTATAATATGTTATTGCCGAGTTTCATTTCGGATGAATATGTTTGGATTGTCTATGTATTGGTGGTTATTTTTATCATTACCGCTGTTTCGAATGGGGCAAATATTACAGATGGGATTGATGGATTAGCGGCTGGTACCTCAGTAATTATTGGTATTGCATTAGCAATTTTAGCCTACGTTTCAGGAAATAAAGTGATTTCTCAATATTTGAATGTCATGTTCATTCCAAATTCTGGGGAGCTTGCCGTTTTTTGTGCGGCCTTCGTGGGGGCTTGCATCGGATTTCTTTGGTACAATGCTTATCCTGCCCAAGTTTTCATGGGCGATACTGGAAGTTTAATGCTCGGAGGAGTAATTGCAACCTTGGCAATCGTAATTCGGAAAGAAATGTTGATTCCTATTTTGTGTGGAATCTTTTTAATTGAAAATTTATCGGTCATCATGCAGGTGGCTTATTTTAAATACACCAAAAGAAAATATGGCGAGGGAAGTCGAATCTTTTTAATGTCACCTTTGCATCATCATTTTCAAAAGAAAAATTACCACGAGGCGAAGATTGTAACTCGATTTTTGATTGTGGGGATTATTCTAGCTGTTATTTCATTAGTAACCTTAAAATTACGTTAAGCGTATATTTATTTTGAGTCACATTCGCCTATTCCCTCGTACAAGTTCTTTTCAAGAAATCATCCCTTTGCCCTCTTCCAAGTCGGAAAGCAATCGTGCGTTAATTATTAATGCATTGGCAGATGGAGCGCAAGAAAACTTAAGCAATTTGGCGGAAGCGCGTGATACCCAAACGATGATTCGCTTGTTGGCTGATGCAAGAAATCCTGTGGCAGACGTGTTAGATGCTGGTACGACCATGCGTTTCTTAACTGCGTTTTATTCCATTACGGGGTCAACGAAAAAGATGACTGGTACGGCACGTATGTGTGAGCGTCCCATTGGGATATTAGTTGACGCTTTACGCACTTTGGGGGCTTCAATTACCTATGAAAACAAAGAAGGTTATCCTCCCTTGCAATTGAATGGTTTTCATTACGCGGGTAAGCGAGAGTTAGCGATTCGAGGGGATGTCAGTTCGCAGTTTATTTCAGCGATATTAATGATTTCCCCATTACTTCCAGAAGGAATTGCGCTTCAAATTACGGGATCATTAGGTTCAAAACCTTATGTGGAGATGACCTTAGCTCAAATGGCTCAGTTTGGCATCAAGACTTCGGTTGATTGGTCACAAGGATTGATTGATATACCAGCCCAAAAATACATTGCGGCTCCATTTGCAGTGGAATCGGATTGGTCTGGAGCTAGTTATTGGTATTCCATGGTGGCTTTGTCCCCATTCGAAGATAGTTCGTTGGAGTTGTTAGGCTTAAAAGAAGATTCCTTGCAAGGTGATGCGGCCATTCGCGACATTATGTTGCCATTAGGGGTAAAAAGTACCTATACGGGGCGTGGATATCTATTGACAAAGTGTGAAGCAGTTGCTGAATTGTCTTGGGATTTCACCGATTGTCCTGATTTGGCTCAAACGATTAGTGTAGTCGCAGCTGCCAAAAATATTGTATTGCACTTAAGTGGGGTGGAATCACTAAAAGTTAAAGAAACTGATCGGGTTTTGGCATTACAAAACGAATTGAAAAAGTTGGGTTCAACCTTGGTCGAGGTTAAACCCAATGAATTATATACAGTTTCAGGGGTATTTAATCAATCAGGTTCAACGCCTGAAATTGAAACCTATGATGACCACCGTATGGCGATGGCTTTTGCTCCTGTGGGGTTATTACGCGAAATGGTCATCCTTGAACCAGGCGTTGTTGCTAAATCGTATCCAAGTTTTTGGAATCATGTAGATTTGTTGTTGAATTCATCAACTAACTAATTAAATTTTCTTTTTTATCAGTTTGGTGATCGCAAAAATTCATTTTTTTGCGTAGAATTGTAAACGCTGCCGGGGTCTTCA
>DKIP01000050.1 GCA_002454335.1 Cytophagaceae bacterium UBA6715
GGTCTGCGACCCCGGCAGCGTTTACCCTACATCTCCTTCTTTAAAAATCTTCCCGTCTCACTCCCTTTCACCTTACAAATCTCCTCAGGAGTACCCGATGCTACTAATTTACCCCCTGCATTGCCTCCTTCGGGCCCCATATCAATCACGTAATCTGATACCTTAACCACATCCAAGTTGTGTTCGATAATCAAGACCGTATTACCCTTATCCACTAACTTCTGTAAAACTTCAAGTAACAACTTCACATCCTGAAAATGCAATCCGGTCGTCGGTTCATCTAATACGTACAAGGTCTTACCGGTATCTTTTTTGGACAGTTCCTCGGCCAACTTCACCCGTTGAGCTTCTCCACCAGACAATGTCGTGGCATGTTGGCCTAAGGTAATGTACCCCAATCCAACCTCCGCTAACGTTTGAACTCGGCGATGAATGCGAGGTTGGTGTTCAAAAAACTCCAATGCCTGCTCTACCGTCATATCTAACACATCCGAAATTGACTTCCCTTTAAAACGAACTTCCAAGGTCTCCCGATTAAATCGTTTGCCCTTACACGTTTCACACTCCACCAAAACATCTGGCAAAAACTCCATCTCAATCTTCTTCCGTCCCGCTCCTTCGCAATCCTCACAACGACCGCCCTTCACATTAAAACTAAATCGGCCAGCTTTATAACCTCGAATCTTCGATTCCGGCAACTCGCAGTATAAGGCACGAATGTCCGTGTACATATTCGTATATGTAGCAGGATTCGATCGGGGCGTGCGGCCAATCGGCGACTGATCTACCTCAATAATTTTATCGATATGTTCTAAACCTGTAATCGATTTGAATGGCAACGGATCTCTTTTCGATCGATCAAAATGTTGCTTCAATTTCAACACCAAGGTATCATGTATCAAAGTCGATTTACCAGATCCTGAAACTCCCGTCACCGTAATGAATTTCCCCAGCGGAAACGAGACAGAAACACCTTTTAAATTATTCCCAGATGCTCCTTTTAATTCGATCGTGTGGCCATTACCAGAACGACGAACTGCTGGCGCCTTAATTGCTAAAGTACCATTCAAAAACTGCGCAGTCGGCGTATCAAATTTCACAAACTCTGCCGGCGTCCCAGATCCAATCACCTGCCCGCCATGTCGGCCAGCACCCGGTCCAATATCTAAAATATAATCCGACTCAAGCATCATATCCTTATCATGCTCGACGACCAAAACCGAATTTCCTAAATCTCGCAAATCTTTCAAGGCTTGAATCAACTTCTCATTATCGCGCTGATGCAATCCTATCGAAGGCTCATCCATGATGTACAGCACGCCAACCAATTGTGTTCCGATTTGAGTAGCTAAGCGAATTCGTTGAGACTCCCCACCTGACAATGTCTTCATCGGTCGGTCCAATGTCAAATAAGTCAACCCTATTTGCGTCAAAAAAGAAACGCGCTTTCGGATCTCTTTTAACACCTCTGAACCAATTTGTATTTGCCGTTCAGAAATTCGTGAATCTATATCAGAAAGCCACAAAGCAAGCTCGGCTATATCCATTTGAGCTAATTCACCTATGTGTTTGCCGTCTATCTTAAAATGCAATGCCTCTTTTTTCAAACGATAGCCCTTGCATTCCGGACACGTTTTGATAACTAAAAAATCCCGTAACCAATCCTGTGTTTTCTCAGATCCACTCTCCTGCTGACGCTTTAAAAAATTAATAATCCCATCGTATTTTGAATTCCAGTCGGAACCTATGTATTTCTTCGAAGGCACGGGAACGGGTTCATCTGTACCATATAACATTACCTCAACCGCCTCACGTGGAAACTTCGCAATCGGCGTAGACAAACTCACTTGATAAGGCTTGAGCAATACCTCCAACTGCTTAAAAATCCACAATTCTCGGTATTCGCCGATCGGGGCAATAGCACCTCGTAAAATACTTAACGAAGTATCTGGAATAACAGACTCTTCCGTAATTTCTTCAACAACACCAAGGCCAGAGCAGCAAGGGCAAGCACCATAAGGACTATTGAAAGAAAATGTATTGGGCGCAGGCTCATCGTATGACAATCCCGTTTGGGGGTCCATTAGCGTTTGAGAAAAATAATGCAGCCTGTCTGCAGCATCCAAAACGAAAACTTGCCCTTTCCCCACATTCATCGCCGTTTGCAAACTCTGTGACAAACGCAATCGCTCATCTTCCGTAATCACTAAGCGATCAATAACTACCTCAATGTCGTGAACCTTAAATCGGTCCAACTGCATTTTGGGTACGATATCCATCACTTCTCCATCCACACGTACTTTGGTATAACCCCATTTGGCAATTTGTACGAACAATTCGCGGTAATGACCTTTGCGACCTTTCACAACAGGTGCTAGCAAAACAACTTTCCCATTGGCAAACTGAGACAACAAAGTTCCGATGATTTGGTCTACCGACTGTTTCACCATCTTTTCGCCACTCAAATATGAATAAGCCTCCGAGGCACGAGCGTAGAGCAAGCGTAAGAAATCATAAATTTCAGTAACAGTTCCCAACGTGGATCGGGGATTTTTGGACGTTGTTTTTTGCTCAATGGAAATCACAGGAGACAAACCTTCAATCTTATCCACATCCGGACGTTCCATATTACCCAAAAATGAACGGGCATACGCAGAAAAACTTTCCATGTAGCGACGTTGGCCTTCGGCATAAATCGTATCAAATGCCAACGAAGACTTCCCGGAACCTGAAATTCCCGTCACCACGACCAATTGATTCCTAGGAATGGAAACATCAATATTTTTCAAATTGTGCTCCCGAGCACCCAATACCTCAATATGTGAAAAACCCGTTAAGTCCATGCCTTTTCCTTAAAATTCAATCCATAAAGGTACAAAAAAAGAGGCTGCCCTTTTCGGGGCAGCCTCAAGAAAAATGAGATTATCTTATTTGTTCAATAACTCATCAAATGTAATGCTCACATAGTACATACTTCCAACGGTTGGATTAGCCCAACCTGTTGTGTATGGTGTACCAAATAAGTTCGTAGCACCTACTTTTAAGATTGACTTCAAGCCAGACAATTTCTTGCTAACCTGCGCATCCAAGGTATTAAATGCAGGGATTAAACTTTGTTGAGATTGATTAACCACTTGGTTAACAATCGATGATTGCCAAACAAATTGATCTTGATATCTCCAAACTGCATTCACTCCCCAACCTGAACCTCCGATGTTACGGTTACCGATTGAAACGTTTGTACGGTAGTTTGGTGTGTTAAAAGCCAACTGATAGTTACCTAAACCACCA
Organism: Cytophagaceae bacterium UBA6715; assembly: GCA_002454335.1. Taxonomy (GTDB): domain Bacteria; phylum Bacteroidota; class Bacteroidia; order Cytophagales; family Spirosomataceae; genus Aquirufa. The sequence goes on from DKIP01000050.1 coordinate 3,292, forward strand.
TCGTCTTTCACCGCATTGTATGAAACGTTTGAACCCAATGTCCAGTTAGCACCTAATTGGTAGTCTAAGCTCAAGCCCCAGCCATTTGTTACAACTTCATTGTCTACGTTCGAAGGGAACGAGAAAACCTTGTTACCCAGTACGGCTGGATCTTGATGTTGTGCTGGCGTTTGAACGACAACTTGACCCGCTGAGAAGTTCGTAAAATTCGATTGATAAATGTAGAAATCAGCTAATAAACGATCTCCCAAGAACCCTTTGTATCCAAACTCGACTGTACGCACTTGCTCAGGTTTCCAATCTTTCGACTGATAAACAGAAGGCTTGCCCGTTAAAACAGATTGCAACGTAAATGAATTACCTGATAACTTGTAACGATCTTGAATAACTGCTAAACCTCCCAATAAACGAGCTGATGGAGTTTGTAAATCAATATATTGATCTTGTGTTGTCGGAATACGGAAACCCGTTTGGTACGATGCACGGAAGTTTGAACGTCCCTCAGTATACACCCCAGATAAACGTGGGCTAAATTGACCTTCAAAATTTTCGTTCTTATCATAACGCATCGAGCCTGTTAACTTAAATTTGTCAGCGAACATTTTCTTGGCAACCTGCGCATAGGCGCCAAATTCGTTAATTGTAAATTCTTTACCAGCATCATCTAAAGCAAATAAAGTACCTTCAGAATTCAATGCGTATTGACGATAATTTGCACCAACAATCATTTCAACTTTGTTATTTAACTTTTCAGTTAAATTATACATACCTTCTAGGTGATATAAAGCCGACTTATCCGTAAACTTCGCACCTTGTGGCAACGCTTTTCCTTTGATCGCTTCAACCGCCGCATTAAATCCAGCTGTTCCAGGAATTAGGCGTGTAGCATCAGCAACCGAACGCGCTGTTCCATGGTAGTAAGGAAAACTAGCTTGCGTACTTGCGATGGCCGTTCCAACCGCAGTAGTTGGGTTTCCAGTTTGAGCTAAGGTTGTTTGCAAAACCTTTCCAAAGTTCGCCAATGCCAATCCAGCAAACGTACTGAAGTACTCAGGATACCATGCTGTACTTGGTTTAGCAGCCTCATTGATTAACTGACCCAAAGTACCTGTTGCATACGCATCACCTGAATTCTCTTGTGTTGTATAAGCACGCAAAAAGAAATTAGAGCCTTTTAACTCCGCCTTATATTGACCCATCGAGAAGTTTTTGATCGAGTAACGATCCGCTCCCGTGTACATCGCTGTACCCTGTCCATAAGATGCTTGTAAAATCATCTCCACTTTGTCATTGAAACGATAATGCAATGCCGCATTAAATTTCATATTGCGATTTGCGTACGATGCAATATCGCTTTCAGCATATCCCTGACGAGAAATAGAAACATTTGGCACAATATAACCCAAAATAGCCGATGGAGTCAATAAACCACCTGTTGCTTTTGAGATTTGGTTAATACCTGCTGTCAATGGATTTGTTGGAACTCCTAACAAAGGCGACAACGAAGACAACATATTCACATTGGTCTCATCACCATAAATATTAATACCATTGTAGGCTAAGTTCGTCGTACGATCCCCAAAACCCAACGATCGACCGTTCAATAAACTCTGATCACGCGAATCTGTTGCCTGCCAATCTTCCGCACTTAATGTATTGAAGTTAATCTTGTAAGCCCACTTATTGTTAATGGCTTTTGCATAACGTAAGGAGATATCGCTGTATGGCGTCAATGCCTCCGTACGATTTCCTGCATACATGGCACCAGCTTTCACTTGCGCGCTTAATCCTTGATACAAGAAAGGTGATTTTGAGTTCATCAAAATGATACCATTCATGGCATTGGGACCATATAAAGCAGATGCTGCACCTGGCAACACCTCTACGCCCTCCAAGTCTAATTCCGAAATACCTACGATATTACCTACTGAGAAGTTCAACCCTGGCGCTTGGTTATCCATGCCGTCAATCAACTGAACTACACGAACATTACCGTTGCTATTAAATCCACGCATACTGATAGACGAGAAATTCACAGATTGAGTACTCACCTCAACTCCCTTCATGTTGCGTAATGCATCATAAAAGTTGGCAGCTGGCGTCTCACGAATCGAACGCAAATCCATTTTCTCAATCGAAACAGGAGATTGCAAAACCGATTCCTCAATACGTGAAGCCGAAACGACCACGTCTTGGCCTAACACCGATTGTTCTTTTAAATCAATTTGAATATCTGATTTTGCAGATTTAACTACAATTTCTTGACGCTCATATCCTACCATTGAAACGGAAATCGTGAATGGAACTGGAGTTGATGTCGAAAATGCAAAATGTCCATTTGCATCGGTAATTGTACCAATTACCTTTCCTTTAACCGATACACTAACCCCGATTAATGGTTCTTTAGATGCCGCATCCTTGATCGTTCCCCCAACTTTCGTTTGAGCAAACGCTGCAAACGCGAGTAAAAAGACAACCGTAAAAACCGGCAAGATTTGAGTAAAAAGTTTTTTCATAAATGTGATTGTTTGAAGTTTCTGTTAACGTTTTATACACTTCTAGAACAAAGCTAAACAAGAATTAAGAAATAGCCCAATGTTTGATATTAAAAATATACCAATTTTTCCGAAAATATTTTAATTATCCACAAATCTTAAGCCCCAAACAAAGCAAAATACTTCCTTAACGACATAATTCTTAGTAGCTTTGACCAATTATTCTAACCATGCAGCAAACACGCATATTCTTATTCAGCATTCTAATACTCTGTATAACAGCAGCTTGCAAGACTCAAGAACCGGCTCGATTATCGATTGCCTGGAAAGAAAGCCCAGTACCTGCGGATATTGACTACAGCTCACCTTCAACGTGGGCTGCATTACCTGACCGCAAAGACGCAGCAGATGCCATCCCTGCAAAATCGGATTTAATGGATGAACAAGCGCAGGCAACTGCCGACGTATTTTTTGTTCACCCAACAATTTACACCTACGTTCCCAACACACCTTATCAGTGGAATGCAAACATTCAGGATCAATACCTCAACCACAAAGTAGATTCTTCTACCATATTAAATCAGGCTTCAATTTTTAATGCCGCAGGACGAGTATTTGCCCCCCGCTACCGGCAAGCCCATTATTATGCATTTGTAACCTCGAATAAGGCCGACAAAAATGCCGCGTTACAATTGGCCTATTCAGACGTCAAAAAAGCCTTTGAATATTATCTAAACCACTACAACCAAGGTCGGCCATTCATCATAGCTTCCCACAGCCAAGGTACAATTCATGCAACCCAACTCATCAAGGAATATATCGATGGTAAACCCCTACAAAAACAATTTGTCGCCGCATATTTAATTGGAATTGCCACACCCATAAATACATTCCAACAAATCGAACCATGCAAAAACGCAGATCAAACAGGATGTTTTGTCGCATGGACGACTTTCCAGCAAGGTTATTTACCTCCTTGGCATCCGAGAAAACCCACTGAATTGGTTTCTACAAATCCGTTGACATGGACACTTGACGAAAACTTTGCGCCCAAAGAACTTAATGAAGGTGGGGTCTCGTATGGTTTTAAATGGGTAAAACACTTTGCTGATGCTCAAAATCATCAGGGCATCCTCTGGATCAATACCCCTTATGTTTTTGGAAGGTCTTTTGTTCGAATCAAAAATTGGCATCAGGCCGATATGAATTTATTTTATGCTCCCATCCGAAATAATGCGAAAAATCGCGTTTCGGCTTACCTAAAAGCAACTCATTAATATGCAAAATACATACTTAATTATCATGGCTGGTGGCATCGGTACACGATTTTGGCCCATCAGTCGGAGCGCAAATCCCAAACAGTTTCATGACGTCCTTGGGGTAGGTAAAACTATGTTGCAACAAACCGCCGAACGATTTGAAGGAATCATTCCGCAAGAGAATATTTACGTGGTAACTAGCGAAGAATTCGCATGCATCGTGAAAGAGCAAATGCCCTTCTTGAGCGAAGAGCAAATCTTACAAGAACCCCAACGAAAAAATACAGCACCTTGTATCGCTTATGCTGCTTACAAAATCGGCAAAAAGAATCCTGATGCCACGCTCATCGTAGCACCTGCAGACCATGTCATCTTAAAAGAAATTGCCTTTCAAAACAACATTAGAGCAGCGATAGAAACCGCAAAAGAAGATGTATTAGTCACATTAGGTATTCTCCCCACCCGACCGGATACAGGATATGGATATATTCAATTCCAACCTGGAGATGCCATTGCAAAAACGGTGAAAACATTCACCGAAAAACCGCACTTTGAACTTGCGGAAGCATTTCTGGAAAGTGGTGATTATGTCTGGAACGCAGGCTTATTCGTCTTTAAAATTCCCGTATTTAAAAAAGAATTAGAGAAACATCTTTCTCGTTTAGCAGAACAATTTGAGGAAGGTGAAGAATTCTATTATACGGTAGATGAACAAGATTTCATCCGTAAAGTATATGCCGTTTGTAAAAGTATTTCCATCGACAATGGAATTATGGAAAAGGCCCAAATCGTCAAAGTCATACTCGCAGATATAGGCTGGTCAGATCTTGGAACCTGGAAGTCTCTTTATGAAATCCATGATAAAGATGCAAATGGGAATGTTATCGATGGAAACGTTATGATTTATGACACACAAAACTGTATTATAAAAACACCTAGCGATAAATTAGTCGTAGTTCAAGGTTTACAAAATTTTATTATCGCTGAACACGAAAACGCATTGATGATTTGTCCGCAGGACCAAGAACAAGAGGTGAAAAAATTTGTTGAAGCAGCTACTTATCTGAACCCAAAATTCTCTTAAGCATTCGCTAAATCAATCAGCGCTTGAAAATCCGGTATTATCTGGATATTTGTAGGTATCTGACGTTCAGGTTGCAATATTTGATAGCCCGTTAATATCACTTGAGCATTTGGTAAATCCTTAGCCATATTGGCTACATATGCATCAATAAGCTCCACATTTGGCTCAGAGGTAAAAACGCTGAAGATATAATCCGGCTGATGAATATCATAAGCTAATAACAATTCCTCGTAGGGCAAGGATTGTCCCAAATATACGACAGAATGCTTGCGAGCACGAAAAACATAATTTGCGAACAACAAGCCTATCTCATGCAATTCCCCTTCAGGCAAATACAATAAAAATTTCTTGGCATCAGGCTTCAAACTCAAATCCTGCGCATCTATGCTAGCAACCAATTTTTGGCGTATTAAATGACTAATAAAATGCTCCTGAGCTGGTCCCACAGATCCCGATAACCACAAGGTACCCAGGCGGCGCATGAATGGATATATCACATTTAGCATATAACTTTCAAAGCCATGGATCTGAATCATATTTTTGGTCAACAATTGAAATTTGGCTTCATCCAAATCCATCATTGCCCATGTTAAGGCTTGTATTTGATCGGGAAAATCGAATTGACTTTCGGATAAATGTAATATGTGTGTAGCCATCTCAGCTTCCGACATATTTGCGATGGCTGATATTTTAAACCCACCTTTATCTTGCAGCAAAGCGATATTCAAAACACGTTTTAACTCTTGATCCGAATAAGTACGTATATTCGTTTCGGTCCTGCTTGGTGCTAGAATACCATAGCGTTGCTCCCAAATTCGTAGCGTATGCGCTTTGATTCCGCTTAAATTTTCTAAATCCTTTATTGAATAAATGGCCATTCCACGCATGAGTATACTAGGCTAACGATTCTTTAGTAAAAATGTTTAAGAAAAGATTTGTAATAATATCCAATGACCCAAAAAGAAGCAAAATTGTAAGACTGCAATTAACCTAAATAGACTTGATCTCGTCGATAATCCCGATATATTATATACCCAATGGAAAAAGAAACTAGCCAACCACCAGGCTCCAAAATTTTGAACAGGTACAGAATTCCCTGCCCATTGCCAAAAATCATAGTGCATCGCAACGGGTTCAATTAATAAATCCAAAGCAGTCATCAGCCCTGCACCAATAGCGGCTTGTCCAATTCGTCCGGCAATATTCCATTCGGCAATAACCGCATTCGTCGCAATAACTAAAATGACCCAATTCAATCCAATCGTTACCGGAACTTGCATAACCTGAAAACCCAAGGTCTTCCCATAGGCATAGGATCCAAAAATTTGACCTGTTCTTACTCCCACAACCTCTAACATCCAACCAGCAAATGCCAAGGCAAACAACATCACATAAGCACTTTTAGTTGGTTTGGGATAATATATCACACATATGAATGCCGTAAACCAAAGTGTCAATGGCACCAAGGAGGTAAATAGAGTCGAAGTCTCAGGAAAATGCATACCAAACAAGCCGGCTGCATATACTACGATTAAAAAACGTTTTAAAAATTGAGGATTCATACGTTAAATTTTTACCAACCTGCAGGCTTGTGTAATTCAATGCCATCTTCTCCCAATACCTGCATAGGCAACTGACATTCAATTAATTTTTCTTTAGTAATCAACTGGCTTGAACGCGCTTCCTCTTCTAAGGTGTCATTTTCTCGCAACGGTGGAAACAACATCACCACGGATTTGTCTGCAAAACTTTCATTAACCGCCTCGACACATGGCGTAAAGTCGGTGTCACCTGTTACCACAAAAGCCACATCATAGGCATCCAAATGGGCATCCATTAATAGATGAGTTGCTAGGTTAACATCTGTCATTTTCTCTGTGGGCGTTACCCAGGTATGATTACAGTGATAGCACTCAATAGTCTTATTGTGATAAGACCCAAAAACTAAATCTACTCCCGTAGAGGCAAGGGCTGACAAATAGGTCGCCTGTCGCGCTTCCTTTTCCTCATTATGTGTTAGTCGGGAAGTAAAAAATTTCACCGCAACCAATTCCTGATTCGGATCTAAAAAACTTTCCATGAGCTTTTTGACATCCAACCATTTACAATACTTCAATCCTGCATCTACCATACCAAAGTATAGGTTAGAGCCATCAATATATGCGATTACACGTTGCTTGGATTCGTTCATACCCAAAAATAAAAAAAAGTCCTGGCATTACACCAGGACTTTTCAAATGAAACGGGCGGATGATGGGACTCGAACCCACGACCAAGCGCACCACAAACGCCTACTCTAACCAACTGAGCTACAACCGCCATTTAGGACTGCAAAAATACGGAAAGCTTGCAATAATGCAAACCTTAATACAAAAAAAAGCGGGAGATTTTTTTTTCAAATCCCCCGCAATAAATTATTTCTGAGCAGCTACGTAACGTGCCTCAGCCTTATTCCAGTCAATCACACTCCAGAATGCATCAATGTAATCTGGACGCTTGTTTTGGAACTTCAAGTAATAAGCATGCTCCCAAACATCTAATCCAATAACGGGAAATCCTTTTACATCCGCAACATCCATTAAAGGATTATCTTGGTTAGGGGTAGAAGAAACAGCGATTGAACCATCTTTTTGAGCAACCAGCCATGCCCAGCCTGATCCAAAACGAGTAAGTCCTGCCTTTTTAAATTCTTCTTTAAATGCGTCAAATGATCCAAATTTTGCATCAATCGCCTTTGCCAACGTACCTACTGGAGAACCGCCGCCGTTTGGAGATAAAATATTCCAAAACAAATCGTGGTTATAATGACCACCTCCATTATTTCTTACAGCTGGAGACAAAGTAGAGATTGTTGAAAACAATTCCTCCAAAGACTTACCTGCTAACGGAGTGTCATTTACCGCAGCATTCAAGTTCGTCACATAAGCATTGTGGTGGCGATCATGGTGAATCTCCATCGTTAATGCATCAAAATGTGGTTCCAATGCGTTATTCGCATAAGGTAAGGGTGCTAATTCAAAAGCCATATCTATATAATTAAAATTGTGAATGATAATCCGAATCCGTTAAACACGTCAAGCAAACTTTTTGTTCGTTAAACTATCGCTTACGAGAAAAAAACTCTTTCAACAATGCCTCTGACTCCTCCGCTAAAACACCCCCAACAATATCGGTTTTGGGATGTAATATCTTCGAACCCAAGGCACGAAAACCCCGCTTTTCCTCCGAGGCTCCAAAAACCAATCGGCCCAACTGGGACCAATACAATGCCCCCGCGCACATCAAACAAGGCTCAAGCGTCACATACAAGGTGCAATCTTTTAGGTATTTCCCCCCAATTGTTTGTGCTGCTGATGTAATTGCTAACATTTCTGCATGGGCAGTCACATCTGTTAAAATCTCGGTTTGATTGAAGGCCTTGGCAACTATTTTTCCTTGACAAACAACCACCGCGCCTACAGGTATTTCGTCCTCCTCCAAAGCTTGCTCGGCTTGTCGGAGCGCTAAACCCATGTAATATGCATCCTCATTCAAGACCATTAGGCAGGCATTTGAATGACACGATTACGTAAATAAAAATCCAATAGCACGATCGCTGCCATGGCTTCAACAATCGGTACTGCACGCGGCACGACACATGGATCATGACGCCCTTTTCCCGAAACCGTAATCTGCTCGCCCTTCTCATTCAGACTCGTTTGATCTTGCATGATCGTGGCAACGGGCTTAAATCCCACACGGAAATAAATAGGCTCTCCATTTGAAATACCGCCTTGAATCCCTCCTGAATGATTCGTTAAGGTTTTCAACGTACCATCCGGACGCTTTTCAAACAAATCATTATGTTGGGATCCACGTAAAGCAACGCCATCAAATCCACTTCCATACTCAAAGCCTTTCACGGCATTAATACTCAACATTGCCTTGCCTAATTCAGCATGCAATTTATCAAATACCGGCTCCCCTAAACCTACGGGGCAACCTGTGATATATGCGGAAACAACGCCCCCGACCGAATCCCCTTCTTTCCTAATTTCATCAATATAGGTAAACATCTTTTCTGCAAGAACTGGATCAGGACAACGTACGGCATTCGTTTCGGTCAAACTTAAATCCAATGCCTCTACCGGTGTATCCAATTTCAGTGTACCTACTTGTGAGACATAGGCCGTAATTTTTACGCCCAATTGATTCAAAACCAATTTGGCTAATGCTCCTGCTGCCACGCGGGCAACCGTTTCGCGGGCAGATGAACGCCCACCCCCTCGATAATCACGAAGTCCATATTTCGCAAAATAAGTGTAATCAGCATGTGAAGGACGAAACTGATCGGCAATATGCGAATAATCCTTCGAACGCTGATCACCATTCCATACCAACATCGCGATGGGTGTACCTGTGGTCTTGCCTTCAAAAACGCCAGAGACTACTTCAACGGAATCCGCCTCTTTACGTTGTGTAGTAATTCGAGATTGACCAGGTTTTCTGCGATCAAGTTCCGACTGAATAAATTCCAAATCAAAATTTACGCCCGCAGGACAACCTTGAATGACTACACCCACCGCCGCACCATGTGATTCGCCGAATGTACTAATTTGAAAAATCTTACCGTATATACTACTCATAAACCTATTTTAATGCCCTCCACGAAAGAAAGACAATGAATCCAAACATGACAATCAACACAAAATTAACCAATTGTCGCCAGTTCACCCAGCGATTCCATTGTACTTCTAAACTGTCTTTGCGCTCAATCGATTCATAAATCCCTCCTTTTTCGAGGGAAGTATCCAACTTCTTATCCCTTGGCTGCCCCTTAACAGTTAAAACTATCTTGGAACGTAAGGTATCAAATCGCGCCTTATCAACATTAAAATATACCCAATTGAAATAATTGGCTAACACAAATTTACCGGCTTGCTCTGGAATAATACGAACAATATCAGATTTATTCCCAAACATTTGGTCCCGATAAGGAAAAACACTTCGCTCTGTTGACAACAAATTGAAACTCAAAAAGTAATCAGAAGCCACAGACTTACTATCCCACAAAATACTATTCCCATCTCCAATCACCTTAGAGCGATAAATGATAGGTTCCCCCGTTTGAGCCATCGTCTTATCAATTTCCTCCACCAATGTATAGCGCCCAACAGGAACTTTACCAGAAAGCGCATGGGTTGGCATCGGTTTTGGCCGAACAACAAATGCTGGTGAATTCAAAAAAAGCGGCATTTTTTCTTTAGACTTACCCTTTTGCAATATACGTAAACGAACAGAGGGGATTTGAATACGATGCAAATCCAAAGGGAAATATGTCGCTTGAAAAAACCGATATTCCGTATACTTTTTACCTCCAAAAGTCACTTTGAGTACACGCTCTACTTGCAAGTTGAAATTTTCTTCCCAACAATTATGCGGCCTAATTTGCTGAATTAGTGCCGGTATTTGGATGTCATTTCGATCGAAACTCAAGTCCAAGGTATTGTTAGATGGGACATATAACGACATAGTCAAGGTAAACGATTGGCCTACGAAAGGACGAGCGACATCAGAGCGTACAAGAAAAAAGGGTTTGTTATTTGCAAGATCTACAGTAGCCGGAACTTGAATCTCATTTGGGATTTCATCCTGGTTTTCGACGCCCGGAACAACTTGAATCACGAATGGATCAATTTTAAAAATCTGTTTATTGACATCCAATTCAAGCAAGGGAACAAGTACATTTCCAGGCCCATTTGGCTGATAATATTGGATAAATGTCAAGGTCTGTACCACTTGCTCATTTTCAAAATTAGTCGCCTTACTTCTACTCACACCCAATTTCCGGAATCCGTTGATTTCAGGAAAACGGTAATTAGGCAATTGCTCAGTAGCAGCAATAGAAAATTGAAGACTGAATTGTTCAGTAGTAGCAATGTTTTTCGCCCCAGTTTGAACGACAACATTTTCTTTCGTCTGACCCAATATAATCGCTGAAGGCAAGAAAAGCCCAGCGTAAAGAATCGTTAGAAAAGACAAAAAATACCGCATCCTTGCAATTTACACAATTATCGGTTTCAAGCACAATTACCAAAGGCGCATACGGAAAGAAATCCCTAAAGCCAAATACCAAGCATCCCCTACACCAAGGCTCTTTCCTGCGGATAGATCAGCTTTTACATGATCCGATATATAATAGGCCAATCCCCCATCAATCCAAGTATCTGTAAATTGCGTTTCTGGGAGTCGACCAAAAACCTCCGCATAAGCATATCCACGTTTCCCAAGATTAACATTGGGAGCAATTCGATAAATGCCTTCTACAGAACCATCCGAATGATATTCAGTCCCCAAGTTATAACCGATCCCCCAAGGCCCTCCAAGCGAATTCTGAAAAGTTAAAATAGTTTCGCCAATCGAATGCGGCAACGGATTAAGTTCTGATTTATCTCGGCGATCTTGATTTAGATGATACTGTACAATGATGGCCGTGCGTGGAATGAAACCCTTTTCTTGAAATAAGTGCGATTTAAATCCAAAAGACTCAGTCGATAAGCCATGCCCCGGCTCGTGCAAAAATGTATAGCGTAACTCAACAATGGAATGAATCCCTATTTTCAGTAAGCTAGTAGGGAGCAAATATTGTTCTGCACCCGAGTCCATCTCCCGATTAAACCCAATTTCCGCTTGAAAGTAACCATTCTTGACGATAAAAGGACATTCCGTTTGATCGGGACGATCTGTTTCTATCCGACCGCTTTGTTGGGCACAAAGCAAATGCCCAACCAATAAAAAAATGATAATTCCGTAACGCATGCCACGAAGTTATCATTTTTTTAGATTAATCTAAAATTTATTTTTTGCGTCCAAAAGAAAAGCCTAGTGCACCATAAATCTCACCAAACCAAATACGCTGCTCAGCATGGTCACCACTTTGCCCCGTTGTATGCACATCCCACAAATTCGTATATCCTCCTTTTGCCGTGGCTTCAAAGAACAATAACTTGGTTAAATTCAAACGCAAACCCGTTTTTAAAGAGGCACCGGCTCCAGCTAAATTCCAATAATTATTTCTTCCTAAGGTAAATAAACGAACATCTGACCGTGGAACGACAATTCCAATGCCCAAGCCATTCATCCATTCCAATTCCAATTTCCCGATACCCGGACTCCATAAAGGTCTGTAATGCTCTAATTCTACAGAGGCATAATTAAAGCCATCCGTGTGTTCGTATTGCAAAAAATCCTTCGATGCTATCATGAAGGGGGTATTGTTATAATTTCCCACATAAGCAGGGTTGATCGTAAACGAAGGACTTGAAACTTGGGGCGAAATCGATCCCGTGATATGCGAAGCCTGATCGGGCACCATTACATATTTCATGTGATCCCAACCAATACTAAGGGATAAATTATCTTGAATAAAATAGCCCGCATGCAGATTAAACTGAGGGATTGAAAATAGATTCGGATTAAAATACGTCGTAAAACCATCGAAGGGCGTGGGGGCATCAGCCGCTACCACATTATGTAATGTGAAATCATAACCAGCGCCCGAAAAATAAATATCAGAGGTGGGATAATCGGATCGGTTATAGCCCCAAAAAGCATAATAAGAACCCTTACGCCCCTCGTGTTGCGCCGTTAGCATCAAAGGCAAACAGCATAAAATTAGGTAAAATAACTTAGACATTTGAATCAAAATTTGAAAAGGTAAAATTGCAAATATTTTTAGGGATTAAACTGATAAAATGCTGATTTTAGTCAGATTTTTAAAAGCATTTGAAAATATTTCGAGAACAATGGCGTAAATTGCAGGTCCTTTTATTGCCTAGAAGTAGCAAAGACCAATCTTGAAACATAAGCCCTAGAGGCCTTGATCAACATGAGAAAAACAGCACCAAAATTTGAATACAAAACCTTTACACTTGGCGAAGCCTTGACCGAGGAACAAAAAGAATATTTCCAAAAGTATGGTGTTATCCAATTTAAAAACTTCATCTCAAACGAAACGGCTGAACTTTTCATCGCCGAGTTAGCTAAAATTGAGGCTAATTGGTTAGCTCAAGGGGTCGAGAAAATCAATGGCATTCCCCTGAAATTCGGGAAAGATCCCGAAGGAAAAGACATGATACAACGCATGTGTTTTACCAATAAATACAGCGATGTGCTCGCTGAATTCCTGAAAGATCCCCGCTTTGAATTACTTCTAGAATTGTTAGGCCCCTACGACGGACGCATCGGTGCGGATGAAAAAGACGGCCTTGTATTCAATCATTATGTAAATCAGCCGAATTCAAAATTCACCCAAATGGGCTGGCATACTGACTCTCCCCGTGATTTGTTTTTAGGACAAAAAATCCTTCCTATGTTAAACGTAGGTATTCACTTAGATAAATGCCCTTCTTCAAACGGCGGCTTGCGCGTATTGCCAGGAACACAAAATCAGAGTATTTTGAAACTATTATTTGGCAAAAAACAATTCATCGATCATAGACCTGATCCTCGCGAAGTGGCTTTCGAAATCGACCGCGGTGACTTAACCATCCACGATGGTCGTTTGTGGCATCGTGTCGAAGTATCTCCCAATTTTGGTGAAAAATCGAGACGCCGAGTGATGTATGTCCCCATTATCACCGGTAAGTACAAACCCAAATCAGCCAACAGCAAAACACCATTCTACCACCGATTTGCGAAGGTGGTTACGAAATAAAATAAAGGCCATCGGTCGGTTGACAAATGGCCTTTATTTATGCTTGTGATTCCATATAAGATTGTAGAATAATTGTCGCAGATATGCGGTCAACCGTTCCCTTTTCCCTGCGATCTTTCTTCGACATACCCCCAGAAATCATGGCTTGCATCGCCATTTGGGAAGTAAACCGTTCATCATGCTCGATAATGGGCATGGCAGGAAATTTCTTTTTGAAATGCTTTATCAACACGCGAACGCCATGTGTAGAATCCGTATCGGAACTGTCTAGGTTCTTCGGCATACCGATGATGACCTTGTCTACAGCCTCTTTCGCAAAATAGGCTTGAAGATAGTCTAGTAACGTGTGCGTAGGCACTGTTTCTAGGCCTGTTGCGATAATCCGCAAGGAATCCGTCACCGCTAAACCCGTACGCTTTAATCCAAAGTCAATGGCTAGCAGTCTTCCCATATTAGTTGATCAATCCCTTATCACGCATGATTTTATCCATCAACTTGCGGTCATTGTCGTTATTGAAAATCGCTAATGGCAAATAGATAAACTGATATTTACCCATTTCTAATACATACGCTTCTTTATCCTTATACGCAGATAAAATCATGTCCCATTTGATCATGCCTCCTTCTTTGTCAGAGATTTTCATGAAGATCTGCCGACTATCAATTTCGTAACGGTATTTGTCGAACAATTGCTTGTATTGAGCTAATTGCGTAATTCCGGTAAACTGAATTAACCAGAATAAGATGTATCCGATCACACCAATCGCTAAAAAGATGTAAATCCAGTAATTCTTATAGGTACCTGACATATTAAGAAATACATTAAGCCCCACCAAGGCCAAAGGCAAAAAAGCCCATTTCCATTGATTAGCGAATAACTGACGCATACACATTGCAATGTATTTATTCTTCTCTAAGCCGTATTTCTTCGTTTTTATTGCTAAAGGATTGGAAGGTGCTTGCATTTGGGCACGTTGCTGTGCTCCGTAATTCTTCGCCATAAGTAATTATTTTAAACGCTAAATAAAGGCCAAAGGTACAAAAATTGGATAATTTTGGGTAATTTTAATCGGCTAATTTAGACAATAAGCGAAAGAATATGTCGGCAAAACAAGTTTTAGACGGACCCGCTCTCCTACAGAAAATCAGACGGATTGCTTTTCAAATATTTGAAAACAACTTTGAAGAACAAGAGATTGTCATTGCGGGTATTCACGGGCAAGGTTTTGCCTTAGCCGACATGCTGAGCAAACATTTAGCAGAAATTTCAACGATTCACGCAGTACCCGTTGAAATTAAACTCAACAAAGAGATTCCTTACGAAAGTCCTGTTCAGTTTTCAGCCGATATCAAAACTTTTGAGAATAAGGTGATTGTTGTCGTAGATGATGTGCTTAACACGGGCCGTACATTTTCATACAGCCTTGCCCCCTTCTTAAGTATTCCTGTTAAAAAATTGCAAGTAGCCGTTTTAATTGACCGTAATTATCGAAAGTTTCCGATTGCCGCAGATTACAAAGGCTATGAACTTTCTACGACAATCGCTGAACATGTGGAGGTGATTGTTACCGACGAAGTCAAACGCGGTGTGTACTTAAAATAATTACGACTGCCAAATTTCCCAAGCCTTATCCGCTTGTCCATAGAGCATCGCAATACCTGTATGGATTCCTCCTGCACCGTGTACTAATCCCTCTTTCAAAAAAGTAGTTTCCAACGGATTGTAAACAATGTCATATAAGTAATGTTGGCTCGTCAATAAGTCATAAGGAATAGGCGGACAAGCTGCCTCTTTCGGATGCATCCCCAGCGGCGTTGTATTCACAATAAGTCCAACCGATTCCATCAAAACAGGCAATTCCGAATAAGAAACGATCCCTTCAGCTGCCTGACGCGATACCTTGATTACAGGTATCCCCAAATCTTCAATCGCAGCGATAACTGCTTTCGCCGCTCCGCCTTGACCTAAAACCAAAGCTTTTCGCGTTTTAAAATCCTCAAAAGCCGACCACGCCTTTAATGTCCCTTGAAAACCAAAATAATCCGTATTGTATCCTCGAGTTCGCCCATCAGAAAGAATTTTAATGGTATTCACAGCACCAATCCGAGCGGCAGCCGGATCGATTTCATCCAAAAATGGAATGATTTGTTGCTTGTATGGTATCGTTACATTAAAGCCTTTGATTGCAGGTGTTTCAAGAAGTGAAGGAAATTCTTCTATCGTTGGAATCTCAAATTGCGTATAGCCATGCGAATCTTGCAAACCCAATTGCTCAAATTTTTCTGTAAAATAACGCTTTGAAAAGGAATGCCCAAGGGGGTAACCAATCAATCCGAACAAGGAATCCATCTTATTTCTTTGAAAATTGCTGTTTGAGAACTCCGACAATAATGGGCAATACCGAAACCCCGACAATCCCTAAAACGACTTTCTCGAAATTGTCTTTTATCCAAGCATTATCCCCTAAGAAATAGCCGGCAAGCGTAATACTGATCACCCATAGACAAGCACCAACTACGCCAAAGAATAAATATACAGGATAAGACATCCGGCCAGCACCCGCAACAAATGGAGCAACGGTACGCACGATGGGGATAAAACGAGCAAGAATGACCATTTTAGATCCATATTCCGCATAAAAGGATTCCGTTTTTTCGATGTGCTCCCGTTTTAAAAACAAGATTTTTTCTCGGCTCTTAACCCATTCACTGAAGTTCCGACCGATGTAATAATTTAATTGATCGCCCAACAAAGCAGCAATAATCATCAAAGGAATAACCGTAGTTAAACTCAACTGACCACTTGCCGCCGCTAATAATCCTACAGAAAACAACAAAGAGTCGCCAGGCAATAATGGCATGATGACAAATCCCGTTTCTACAAAAATAATGGCGAATAATAAGGCATATGTTAAAGACCCATTGGCGGCGATAAAATCACCTAAAAAAGTCAATGGATCTTTGAGGAGATCAAGAATAAAATGGAGCATCTTTTATTTATCTAGGAAATGATCAAAAGTATCCCCACGTAAACCCAAACGGATTGTTTCTAACGAAATCACCTCATTAGGGGCGATATTTCCAACGTTCACATTGGCACCAACCAATTTAACAAACCAAACTTGTTGGGACTTTTGTGGTGCTTCCCAAATAATTTTCTCTTCAGGAATTTCAGTCAAAATCTCCTCAACTAATCCCTGACGAACTTCCCCCGAAGAACGGAATAAACCCACATTGCCACCCTCGCGGGCCTCGCCAATTACCTTCCAAGCGCCCGCCTCGAGCTCCATTCGCATTAGTTTAATCCATTTATATGGAGGAATGATTTTAGCTTCATCTTTCGATCCCACCTCAGACAACACAGTCACTTGTTGGGAAAGAGTACGAATGAATTCACATTTCAAATCTGATTCCATCTCCACAGAGCCATCCGAAATCTCCGCATACTCCATGCCGTATTGATCCAAAACACGACGGTATTCGTCGAATTGACCACGAATATAAAAAGCTTCGAACAAGGTCCCCCCAAAATAAACAGGAATACCTGCTGATTTATACAAGGCTAATTTATCCTTTAAATTAGGCGTCACATAGGAAGTAGCCCAACCTAATTTCACGATATCGGTGTAACCTGCCCCCATTTCTAAAAAATCTTCTACTTGACGTAGACTTAATCCCTTATCCATGACCATCGTCAAACCTTTTTGTCGTGGTTTGGTTGTTCTCTCAGGTATTTGATTCAAATTGTAATTCATACGTTCAATCTAGCTTGTAATGAAATAAATTTTCAGCAGGTAATATCCTACAAAAATAAGCATAACATCTGACTGAGGCAAACACTAAGTTCAGCGATTTTGATTAGACAAATCCCAAAATCATCCTATATTTGTTTACTAAATTTTAACTCAAATGAAAAAAACAATTGCATTTCTGTTTTACTTACTGTTAACTCAAAGCAACTTATTTGCGAACTCGAATGCGGATATCATTCTAGGCGAGTGGATTTCAGAACCGAAAGACGGGAAAATAGTGATTTTCAAACAAGGAGATCGTTATTATGGCAAAATAACTTGGGGGAAAACACCCGGCAAAAAAGATGTAAAAAATCCTGATAGCCGTTTACGCAACCGCGAATTGGTAGGTTCTGTGATCCTAAAAGATTTTGTGTTTAAAGGGGCTAGCTGGGAAAATGGGACAATTTACGACCCCCATTCTGGAAAAACCTACGATTGCATTTTAAAGGTAAAAGACAATAATCAGAAATTGGATATTCGAGGTTTTGTAGGTATGGCCATGTTTGGAAGAACATCCACCTGGTCCCGAAACTAATCTCCAAGCGCCTAAGTATAATCATGAAACCAAACGAAAAAATAATTACCTATCTCAACGCAAATTTGAATAAGAAAATTGCTGATGGCAACCCGAATCCGATTACCACGTGGCTTGACGGCACGCTAATGAAGGCCTCCGCCGGGTCCATCACAGCCGAATTTACGGTTCGTGAAGATCAGTGTAATCACGCACAAGTCATGCATGGGGGAATCATTACCACCATATTGGATGAAATCATGGGTATGACCCTAATCACCCTAGAAATTGAACATTTGTATGTAACCATCAACTTGCATGTTGATTTTCTTTTTGGTGCAAAAGCCGGAGAAAAAGTAACAGCGGTTTCCGAAGTATTTCGTGTAGGAAAAAAGATAGCCAATGTTGAGGCCAAACTTTATAATGCTGAAGGTAAATTATTAGCTAAGAGCACGAGCAATTTAGCTGCTACTTCGATCCCCGTTCAATTTTAAGCCAATACCTGATAAACAATAAAGGCTGATAAATAGGCCAAAGTCGTCATGTATAAAAATTGAATAGCTGGATATTTCCATGATTTCGTCTCGCGATAGGTTGTCGCGAGCGTACTCATGCACTGCATGGCAAAAGCATAAAAAATCAATAAGGAGAATCCTAGTGCAGCATCATATAAGGGCTTTCCAGTAACTGGATTAATTTCTGCACGCATCCGATTTTTGATCGTAGCATTTTCATCATCTACCTCGCCGCCTAAACTATAAATCGTAGACATCGTCCCTACAAACACTTCACGTGCAGCAAAAGACGTAATCAAAGCAATACCAATCTTCCAATCGTAGCCCAGCGGCTTAATTACAGGCTCAATAAAGTGCCCAAAATGGCCTGCGTATGACTGCTCCAACTTCTCTGCGGCCACTTTGTTGGCCAATTCTGAAGCACTCAAGGTGGGATTCGCTTGACGGACCGACTGTTCGACAGTCGCCAAACTATCTCCCGGACCATAACTCGCCAATACCCATAAAACAATCGAAATCGCCACAATGATTTTACCCGCTTCAAAAACGAAGGCTTTCACCGAATTATAAATCGACAAGGCCATGTGTTTAAATCGTGGCCCCTTGTAAGTAGGCAACTCCATGATGAAATAGCTTTTTTCTTTTACTTGTAACAGCTGTTTCATGACCCATGCTGACAATATTGCCATGAAGAAGCCTAATAAGTACAAGCCAAACAAAGCAAGTCCTTGCAGATTAAACATGCCAAACAAGGTGCTTTTCTCTGGCACAACCAAGGCAATTAACACCGTATAAATAGGCAATCGAGCCGAACAGGACATCAAAGGCGTCACCATAATCGTAATCAAACGATCTTTCCAGGAACCAATCGAGCGCGTACTCATGATCGCAGGTACAGCACAAGCAACCCCCGACATCAGTGGCACCACCGATTTTCCATTCAAACCAAAGCGACGCATCAATTTATCCATGATAAACATCACACGGGACATGTAACCTGTCTCTTCCAACATGGATATAAAGAAAAACAAAAATGCGATTTGAGGAACAAATATTAATACCCCACCGATTCCGGCAATAAGGCCATCGGTTAATAACCCTGTCAATGCCGAGGCTGGTAATATTTCTTTTAAATAATCATTTAACTGGGCTACTCCTCCATCAATCGCATCCATGGGGTAAGCTGCCCATGTAAATACAGCTTGAAACATTAAGAATAAAATACCCAAGAAAATTAAATAGCCCCCCACAGGGTGTAAAAAGAAACTGTCTAGTCGGTCAGTCATCGTTTTAACCGGCGGAGCATCCCATTGGCGATTCAAATTAATCACGCAGCGCTCTACGATTTCGGACAATGCCTCATAACGTTTAACCGTCTCAGAAGTTTTGTAAGATTTAGCATCGAAACGATGTTTCTCCTGTAAACGATCGAATCCAATCCGCTGCTCTTCCGAGAACATCTTCATGCGATCATGCTCCATCAACCACAACAAGGAACGATAAGGGTCCGCCTCTCCATATTGTGCTGTAATATCGGCCAATAAATCGTCCCCCACCGGCAAAGGCAATGCGTCATTGGATGCATAGCGATTTTTTAAGGTCTTCTCGACCGCCAAACGCAATCCGTTTACTCCGATTCCTTTTTTAGCGTTGATTTCCGCGACTTCGATGTTGAGCTCGCGGGCCAACTTGATGGAATTGATGACATAGCCTTGATTTTCAGCCACGTCAACCATATTCAATGCCAAAACGGTTGGGATACCTAAATCACGAACCTGTGAAAACAATAATAAATTCCGCTTTAAATTAGACGCGTCTGCGACCACAATCGCCATGTCGGGATAATCCGCATGAGCAGGATTTCCTAAAATATTGATCACCAATTCCTCATCGATGGATTTGGGATAAATGCTATAAATACCTGGTAAATCGAGCACCTCTACCTTGCGATTGGGCTCAAGCTCCCAAATACCCGTCAATTTATCCATGGTAACCCCAGGAAAATTACCTGTCTTCTGATTCAAGCCTGTTAGGCTATTGAACAGCGACGACTTTCCCGCATTCGGATTCCCGATTAAAGCTATTTTAGGTAGTTTGGACAAAATTTATTTGGTTTTAACTTGAATGGTTGCTGCCTCCTCTTTCCGCATACTCAACGTATATCCCGAAACTTTGATGGCAATCGGATCACCAAATGGCGCCTGATGTGTCAACTCGATCACGGTTCCGGGTAAGCAACCCATTTCCAATAATTTCAACGAAAGCAATTCATCAGTAAAACCCATGATCTCCGCCTGCTCGCCCACCTTTAAATCCGCTAAAGTACCCGACATCTAGTTTTACTTATTTAGAATTGTTCAAAATTAGGACAAATGTACTAAGTATTTCCGACCTAAAAAATGATAAGTTACAGTTTTGGCCTAAATGATTTGAAATCGTTAAAATACTGAACAGAATATACTTTAAAGCAAATTTTCTATTGTAAATTGCGGGTCCTTTAAGGAAATCGAGGCATGATCCTGAATGAAATACACGTGTTGGTTAAAAAGGAGCTACATCTTGAGTGGAGGCAGCGCTATGCCCTACACGGGTTACTCCTATATCTAGCCTCGACCATCTTTGTTTGCTACCTATCATTTAAAGCCAAACAACAAGCAATCAATCCAATTACTTGGAACACCTTGTTCTGGATCATCATGTTGTTTATCGCCATCAACGCGATCGGAAAAAGCTTCACACAGGAATCTACAAATCGGAACTTGTTTTACTATACGCTCGTCAGTCCCGAAGCGATTATCTATTCGAAAATAATCTATAATTCGTTGGTCATGATTGGAATCTCCTTCGTGGGCTTCTTTTTTTACTCTTGGGTGATGGGAAATCCCGTAGGAAATATTCCCTTGTACCTCGTTGCCATTGTGCTGGGAGGCATCGGATTTGCATCTTGCTTATCCTTGATGGCCGGTATTGCCGCTCAAGGAGAAAACTCTGCGACACTCATGGCGGTGTTAAGTTTTCCGATCATCATTCCTTTGTTATTATTGATATTAAAATTAGCCAAAAGCGCCATGGACGGCATCTCCATTCAGGAAAACTGGAATGAAATTGCCATTTTGAGTTCGCTTGATACCATCGTCATTGTCTTATCTGGAATTCTATTCCCGTTTATATGGAAACATTAAAAAAGCACTTTGGCAAAATCCTCTGTATGATTTTGCTTTACTACACGATATATGCAGGGTTTGAAGGGAAAGTTCCTCGTCAAGCTATCTTGAACGAAACCGTTCGAAACTTGTATTTCCATGTAACCATGTGGTTTAGCATGATTTTCCTTTTAGGAACATCTGTATATCATTCCATCAAATACCTGCGGTCAGGAGATGTACAAGCCGATTTAAAATCCTATGCCTATGTTGAAACAGGCTTGGTATTTGCCTTGATGGGCTTGGCAACAGGCAGTTTTTGGGCCAAATTCACCTGGGGAGATTGGTGGACAAATGATCCCAAATTGAATTCCGTAGCGGTGGGTTTATTGATTTACCTAGCTTATCTATTAGTCCGTTCTTCACTACCCGAAGAACAACAAAAAGCTCGCGTATCCTCCGTTTACAACATTTTTGCCTTTGTGGTGTTTATGGTTTTAATCTGGATCCTTCCACGCATGACCGATTCCTTACACCCAGGAAATGGAGGAAACCCAGGATTTAACTCCATGGACCTCGACAACCGCATGCGCATGGTGTTCTATCCTGCCATTATCGGATGGACATTATTAGGCTTTTGGATCGCAGGATTACGCATTCGAATCAAACAATTGGACCAACAAATCGAAGAAAATATCTAACATGAAAAAATACATTTTCATCTTCATCATGGCGCTTATTTCCTTTGCAGGACAAGCTCAAGCGCCGGTAGAAATGGCCGACCAATTTCGTGCCGACGGTAAAATCTATGTCGTAATCGCCGTCGTAGCTATCATTTTAAGCGGCATATTCATTTACTTATTCCGTTTAGATCGCAAAATCACCGATTTAGAAAAACGCATCAAATGAAAAAGACACATATCGTTGGACTTATTTTAATTGCCATTGCCATCGGAATTATCTTGATTACGACCGGCGACGCGAGCACTTATGTGGGGTTTGATGAGGCGGAACGCATCAGCCAACAAGACCCCAACCAAAAGGTACATGTGGTGGGAAAATTAAAAAAAGATGCCGCGGGAAAAATTGTTGGGATGATTTTCAATCCAGCTTTGGATGCCAACCGACTAGAATTCATCGTTGAGGATAGCCTAGGTCGCGAAAACCAAGTGGTTTACGCAGCACCCAAACCGCAAGATTTTGAGAAATCAGAAAAGATCGTTTTAGTGGGTAGCATGAAGCCCGACAAGATTTTCTATTGCGATAAAATATTACTTAAATGTCCTTCTAAATATCAAGAGGGGAAAATATCTGCCGACTCTAGCGCTTCGTTTGAAGCCCAAAAATAAATATGATACACGAAACCATTGGACAAGTCGGGCATGCGCTCATCATTGTTTCCTTCGTTACCGCATTACTAGCAACTTATGCCTATTTCCGGTCGAGTCAGGAGGAATCTTTGGCTAATGATTGGCGGCAAGCAGCACGTACGCTATTCATCGTTCATTTAGCTGCAGTCATCGCAGTTGCGACGACCTTGTATATCATCATTTATAACCACTATTTCGAATATCATTACGCATTTACCCATGCGTCAAAAGCCTTACCTATCGCTTACATTGTTTCATGCTTTTGGGAAGGACAAGAAGGATCTTTCTTGCTTTGGATTTTCTGGCAAGCTCTACTAGGCGTTTTACTCATGTTCCGCAATCCCAAATGGGAAAGCCCTGTCATGACCGTTTTTGCCCTCGTTCAAACATTCTTGACATCCATGATTTTAGGTGTCATTATCCCCGGTATTGAATTAAAGATTGGCTCTTCGCCTTTCTTGTTACTGCGTGAAGCGCAACCTGATTTGCCGGTTTGGAGCATGCAGCCCAACTTCATCCCAGCGGATGGTCGGGGATTAAATCCATTATTGCAGAATTACTGGATGGTAATTCACCCGCCTACCCTATTCTTAGGATTTGCCTTAACCTTAGTCCCTTTTGCCTTTTTAATTGCTGGTCTTTGGAAAAAGCAATTAACGGAATGGATAACTCCTGCTTTACCTTGGTCACTCTTTGGGGGTGGCGTATTGGGTGTAGGTATCATGATGGGTGCGTATTGGGCATATGAAACCTTGAATTTCGGTGGATACTGGAATTGGGATCCGGTGGAAAATGCATCTTTTGTCCCTTGGTTGGTTTGGATCGGTGCTATCCACACGATGATTGCCTACCGCAATTCGAGTTCAGCGCTAAAAACGTCGATCATCTTAGTGATTACCACGTTTATCCTAGTATTATATTCGACCTTCTTGAATCGTTCCGGTATCTTAGGAAATGCCTCTGTGCACTCATTCACCGACTTGGGATTATCTGGTCAGTTATTGCTTTACATGGGAACATTCCTCGTGGGTGCTATCGCATTAGCTTGGTATCGATGGAAAGATTTACCTACTGATGAAAAAGAATTAGGTATCTATTCGCGTGAATTTTGGATTTTCGTAGGAGCATCCGTCTTGGGACTTTCAGCCTTCCAATTAACATTCACGACTTCGATACCCGTTTACAATAAAATTGCGGAGGCCTTTGGCTTGGTTTCGAACCTTGCATTGCCAGCAGACCAGGTTGAACATTACAGCAAAATTCAGATTTGGATATTTATCGGAGTGGCCATCCTAAGTGCTGTAGGTCAATTCGTTTGGTGGGGAAAAATTAAAGACAAAAATCAATGGAAAGCCCTTTGGAATTCGGTGCTCGTTTCAACTTTATTAACCGTCTTATTTGTTAATCTGGGTAAAATATACACCCTATCGTACATCGTATTATTGTGGTCGAGCTTGTTTTCGGTTTATGCAAATGCGAGTATTTTATGGTTTTTGGCACGTCAAAAAGTTTCCATCGCAGGGGGCGCACTGTCACACGTTGGATTAGCGGTCATGTTGATTGGTATTTTATTTTCATCCGGCTACTCCAAAGTTGTATCACTCAACCGTTCAGGTTTTGCGATTTCGAATAAAGTAGAACAATTCACGAAAGACGATAACAAAGAAAACAAAGAGAATCTTCCCCTGTGGCTCGGACAAGGTGCCCAAATGCAAGATTATCTCGTAACTTATAAAGGTCGGAAGATTGCTTTGCGTGGTAAACCGGGCTATTACAACAAAAAAGATTTCGAAATCATTGAAGGTGATTTTCATGCTGTTGCCTTGAGAGATGTAGCAATCAACGGGGAAACCATCGCGAAAAAAGGAGATACGGTCACCGTAGAACCAGAAAACAATTATTACGAATTGGAATTCAAAAACGCGGAAGGGAAATCCGTTTCCTTGTTCCCGCGCTGGCAAGTGAATCCCAAGATGGGGACTGCTATTTCGCCCGACATCAAGCACGCCTTTAGCCACGACATTTACACCTATGTTTCCTTAGACCCCCGCTTAGCTGCAGAAGCTGGTGAAGAAAAACAGTGGAGTCAAACAGTGAACTCTACGGTCATGGTTGGTGATACCTTATTTTTGAATGACTTTGTCGCGGTGCTTAAAGAAGTAAGTAGAATTACAAAATTAGAAGGTTTTGAATTGGGCCCGAATGACGCAGCGGTGCAAGCCAATTTCCTTGTACTTGGAAAAAATGATCAAAAATTCGAATTGAAACCCACGTTCATTATCAAAGATGGTATGGTAGCGATGCCAGCATATGAAAGTGAGGAAACGGGAATCAAGATTAAATTCACAACGATTAATCCGAAAACACAACAATTTAGTTTTGCGGTGAATACAACCCAACAAGATTTGATCATCATAAAAGCCCTCGAAAAACCATACATAAATTTGGTTTGGATTGGATCAATCATGATCTTTATTGGTCTTTTCTTTGCAACCTACCGTCGAACCGAAAAACCGATTGCCTCATGAGCCGCAAGGAAAAACTAAGTTTATTTATTGCCGTTGGTTTCCTATTAATTTGGATATTGGATTTAAATTCGCCTACTCCAAAGGAAATCCAAGGACTATTTTGGCAGGAAATCGGCTATCATTACAGCTGGCTCATGTTTGCCGTGGGATGTCTTTTTTACTATCAATTCGCGCGTAACGAGCGAATATCGAAAGAAGACAAGAACAAAAAGAATTAATATGCCCGACCCCGAATATACCATACAGAGTGCCCAAATCATCGGAATCATTACGTCCATGGTTTTTTCTGCCTTCTTTTCTGGCGTGGAAATGGCATTCGTTTCTTCCAACAAATTATACTTCGAGTTAAAGGCAAAGCAAGATATTTTGAGTGCGAAAATCATCTCGCATTTCAACAAAACGCCCTCTCGTTTCATTGGTACCATGCTAATTGGCAACACATTATCGCTAGTTGCTTATGGTATCTTCATGGAGGAATATTTGCACCACCTGATCCTTGCGAACATTCCCATCTTCCAAAATGAGTTATTCGCTCGTCTATTAGCGTCAGTGCTCGCAACCATCTTGATTCTAACCACCTCCGAGTTTACTCCGAAAAGTATCTTCTTGATTAATCCTGATGCGATCTTGGAATTCTTAGCTATCCCCATTTGGATCATTCATACGTTGATGTTTCCATTGGTGTGGCTAACGGTAGGATTATCCAAATGGTTTATTACCAAAGTGCTTCGCCTCACGTATTCTGAAGAAAAGCCAGCTTTCGGATTAACCGATTTAAACCATTATCTCCAAAATTTAAACCGCAAGGTTTCGACTGAAGAGGAAAATGAAGTAGACACGAAAATCTTCCACAATGCCCTAGAGTTTAAACAGGTCAAAGTACGCGACTGCATGATTCCTCGAACGGAAATTACAGCAGTCGAACTAGAAGAGGGCATCGAAGGATTGACCAAAACATTCATTGAGAGCGGCCACTCGAAAGTGCTCGTGTACAAAGAATCCTTGGAAGAGGTCATCGGCTATTGTCACTCCCTAGCACTTTTTAAAAAACCGAAGGATTTACAATCCATTTTGACTCCTATTCCGATTGTTCCTGAGGCGATGCCAGCGAATGATTTGATGATTAAATTCTCCAAAGAGCGTAAATCCCTAGCGATTGTCGTGGATGAGTTTGGAAGTACTTCGGGATTGGTTAGTATGGAGGATGTGATGGAGCAAATTTTTGGGGAAATTCAAGATGAGTACGATGATTCAGAGGATTGGATTGAAAAACAATTGGATGAAAACACATTCGTTTTGTCCGGTCGGCATGAGATTGATTACCTGAACGAAAAATACGAATGGAACTTGCCTGAGGGTGATTACGAGACCCTAGGTGGTATGTTGATCAGCCTTTATGAAGATATACCTGAGGTGAATGAAACTATTATTCTGAGTCCTTTTCAATTTCAAATATTGACGGTAACCGATGCACGTATTGATACAGTTAAAGTAATCATTACGGGGAAAATCACACAGAAAGAGGAAGTTAAAGGGAAGCATTAATCACGCGCTGTAACGTTTGGCACTTCATTTGCGTTTCCTGCCATTCCTTTTCCGGATCAGAGTCTTCCGTGATTCCACATCCAGCAAAGTATGTTGCCTGCCCTTGACTAATTTGCACCGTCCGCAAATTGACAAATAAATGCGTCTCAGAAGCTAAATTGATAGGGCCTAAATAACCACTGTACAGCGAACGATCATGTTTTTCTGTTCGTAAAATCCAGTCCAATGCGGCCTCTTTGGGCGTACCGCATACAGCTGAGGTTGGATGCAATAAGCCCAACATTTGCGTGATCAAACCCGGATAAGCATGCTCTCGCGTATTCACAGCATATTCCGTTTTTAGATGCATCAAGTTGCCGGCCAACACCGTTTTAGGTCCATTTTCGATGTATTCACGTAAACGAATCTTTTTAAAACATTCGATGATGTAGCGACTCACATAAGCCTGTTCCTCAATTTCTTTTTGAGACCAACGCGCTTCTGATGGCGCTAGCTTATTTCCATTGGCATCTATTCCTGACTGCGTACCTGCCAACGATATAGTTCGAAAAATTCCTGCTGAATCCTGCGAAACCAAGGTTTCTGGCGTCGCGCAGAGCCAAATATTTTTCAATTCAGGTAGGTAAATTGCCGACACAAAAGCACTTGGATATTCTTGGCAAAGTCGCTCAAATGCATCGCAAAGGTCAAAATCCGTTTGTAACCCTTGTACATCGATGCGGGACAATACAACCTTCTGAAATTGCCCCTTTTTTATCTGTTCTACAGAATCAGCGACCTGGGCCTTGAATGAATGCTTCAGTAAAAAATCTTCAACAAGATAAGCAGACGTTGGCTGAAAAATTACGGAATTTGACGCTGATTTATAAGCCAAGGAACTCGCTTGCAAAAAATAAGGCTGCCCCACAAAAGGAGCTACCATGAATCCCGAACCTAACTGTTCTAATTGGGCTGCATCCACTCGAGCACCTCCCGCAACGTCTTGCAACAAAACTTGTTGGCTTTGATTCGGAAGACGCCACATAGCTAACGCAATTCCTTCAGCAGGAGCCTTCGCCCAAATCTCTTTCCAATCTGCCTGTGATTCTACCATTAATCGACTTTCAATATAGCTACCGTTAAACGACTTGCACAGATTAATTGTTCAGACTCATCATGAATTTTAATCTCATACACATGCAAGGTTTTACCAATGCGCAAGGGTGTACAAGTTCCATAAACATAGCCGCTACGAGCCGACTTCAGATGATTGGCATTAATTTCTACCCCTACTCCTTTGTAATGATTCATGTCGGGAACTGCCAACAAAGCAGCAATACTTCCCATGGACTCCGCGAGTACAACCGAGGCTCCACCATGCAGTAAACCAAAGGGCTGTTTTGTGCGATGATCCACGGGCATTTTGGCTTTAAGAAACTCCGGCATGATTTCCGTAAACTCAATTCCCAAATGCTCAATCATGTTGCCGCGGCTCCATGCGTTGATCTCGTCGATGCTAATGGAAGTATTAAACATATAATTCGTATTTTAGTGGCGTAAAATTCGCAATTATTTGGCGAAATAAATCTCAATTCAATCAATTAATATGCATAGCATCAAAGACATTTACCTGATTCGTCATGGGGAAACCGACTATAACCGCATGGGGGTGGTTCAAGGAAGTGGAATAGATGCCGATTTGAATGCATTAGGCCAGCAACAAGCCCAAGCATTTTTTGAACATTATCAGAGTTTACCTCTTGACAAAATATACACTTCTGCTTTAAAGCGTACCCATCAATCCGTACATAATTTTATTGCGAAAGGGTTGCCTTGGGAGCAACATGCAGGTCTGAATGAAATTTCTTGGGGAATTCGCGAAGGTCGCACACCGAACAATGACGATGACCAATATTATCGCAACCTCGTACGCACATGGCGAGAGGGTCATGTGGATGTTCCTTCTGAAGAAGGTGAAAGTCCCATCGATGTGCTTGAAAAGCAAAAACCCGTCGTGGAGTTAATCTTATCCAGACCCGAAGAACGCCATATTTTAATTGCCATGCATGGTCGGGCGATGCGTGTATTACTTACCCATTTATTCGAAAAGCCATTACATGAGATGGATACCTTTGGCCATCAAAACCTGTGTCTATACCACTTGCAATACGATTACCAAACTCAGAAATTCAACGTCATCAAAGCAAATCATACAGCCCATTTAGCAGGCTTACCTGACTCCATGTAATTCATGAAAAGAAAGCGCTTGTATTGGCTATTACAATGTTTCGGCTGGTTTGCCTGGGCGCTGAACGAGGCTTTGCTTTATACCAATCAGTATGGGTGGAAATGGGCTTGGGTATTTTCATCGCTAGCCAATATCGCTTTAGCCATTTTTATTACCCATCAATATCGACGCATCACCAAACGGTTTCGCTGGCAGGATAAGAATTTGTGGCAGATGCTCCAACTTAATTTTCTGGCACTCGTCTTGATGGCGCTGCTATTAATGGCGCTCAATATTCCTTTGGACTACATTTTCCTACAAGAAAATTACGAAGTCAGTTTGAGCCCATTTATTTTGATTCAAATCTTTTTCAATTTTATCAAACCACTTGCGATTTGGGCATTGATCTATTTCTTCTTCCAATATTCGAACAAGCGCTTGGAAATGGAGCGGGAGAATGATCAACTGGAGCGTGCTATTTTGGAAACAGAGGGAAAAGTTTTACGTGCCCAGATGAACCCCCATTTTGTTTTCAATGCCTTGAATAGTGTCCGTGCCTTAATCACAGAAGACCCTCAAAAGGCAAAAAAAGGTATCAACCAATTATCAAAATTATTGCGAAGTTCCTTGTTGACCGAACGCAAAAAAACAATATCCATGGCGGAGGAGCTAGAAACGATTACGGATTATTTATCCTTGGAAAAAATCCGTTACGAAGACCGCTTAGAGTGGAAAATAAATATCGATCCCGCATGTGAGAAAGCACAAATACCTCCTATGTTGCTACAGACCCTCGTGGAAAATGGAATCAAGCATGGTATTTCTCGAACCGTGAAAGGTGGATTGATTGAATTATCAGCCCAAAGAACAGAAGACCTCATTCAAATTTCTGTCATCAACCCAGGACACTTCAAGCCGATCAAAGAAACAAACGAGGGAGTTGGCCTGATCAATTCGCAAAATCGACTACACTTATTATACGGCAAAACCGCTCAAATCGAACTTAAACCACTAAACAAAAATCAAGTGTGTGCAATTGTGACATTGCCTTATCTTGAAGAAATTTAATTCCAATGAAAGCAATCATCGTAGACGACGAACGTTTAGCACGTAATGAACTGAAACGCTTATTAGAAAACTTTCCACACATGGAGGTCATCGCGGAGGCTGCGAATACCGACGAAGCTTCGGCTTTATTGGAAACTATGCAGCCTGATGTTTTATTCCTCGATATTCAAATGCCTGGAAAAACAGGTTTTGAATGGTTGGAGAGTTGGGAAGGTTACCTCCCCGAAGTTATATTCACAACCGCCTTTGATGAATATGCCTTGAAAGCTTTTGAAGTAAATGCCCTCGATTATGTGTTAAAACCTATTGAACTTGCACGCTTAAGCGAAAGCATTCAAAAACTTGAAAAGCGACAGATTCAACAAACACAGTCAATCGCATCCCCCAATCATGTCTTAGGTGCCCAAGATCAGATATTCGTTAAAGACGGTGAACGTTGCTGGTTTGTTCGTTTAGACCGAGTTCGCTTATGTGAATCGATGGGCAACTATGTTCGACTATTTTTTGATGACCAAAAACCGTTGGTGTTAAAATCCTTGAATGCCCTGGAGGAGCGTTTGGATCCTAAAGTATTCTTCCGAGCAAACCGAAAGCATATTATCAATTTGAATTACATTGACAAAATTGAGCCTTGGTTTTCTGGGGGCTTGCAAGTGACTTTGTCAGGGAAAGGAGAAAAAATAGAAATATCTAGACGCCAGTCGATCCGTTTTAAGGAATTACTCTCCCTTTGATCTTTTGGGCGCTTCCCCGAGTAGAAATCCATAAGGTGCTAAGGCGGGCACATGGTCAAATATAACCTTGAGAATAGCGGTTAACGGTAAAGCCAAAATCAACCCTGGAATTCCCCAAATCAATTCCCCAGCTAATAAGGCTAGCATGGCAACCATGGGATTGATACTAACTTTAGAACCAATTACCAGCGGTGTAATGAAATTTGCTTCTACAAATTGAACGGCCGCCACCCATGCAATAACTCCCAGGGCGTAGTTGGGCCCTAAACTTGCCAAAGTTAGGATGATCGGTAAGGCTGCACCTATCCAGATACCGATGTATGGAATCAACAACAAAATACCTGTCAAGCAACCAAAAAACATAAAATAATCCACACCGATCCACCAAAATCCCACCACACACAGCAGCGAGACAATTAACATAACAGCTAACAAACCTACCAGATAACTTTGCACTACACTTCCCGTTTTTTGCATAATGCCTTGCAAAACGGTCCGATCCGTCGTCGGAAAAACGCGCGCTAAAAAATCAGAAAAAAACTGGCGGTAATAGAGAAAGAAAAAGACAAAAATAGGTACAATAATCAGCGTTGTAATACCATGAATCACGGTTCCAAAAGTCGTCGTGATGATATCTCCTGAGTTCTTTAAAAGATTAATAGTCTGATTACTTACCTCAACCATCTGTTTTTTGCGGGAGATGTTTAGATTTTGTGACAAGAAACTTTGTAGGCCCGCGACCCATTTTTCTGCCTTCCGAATAAACATAGGCCAATCGCTCGCAAATTCGGCAATTTGGCCTACCAAAAGTAAAAGAAGTAAGCCAATAAAGGCAAACATAATTAAGATACAGAGGGAAATAGCTAAGGAGCGCGAAATGCCTTTTGATTCTAGCCAGCTACAAACCGGCAAGACTAGCATCGCTAAAATCATAGAGAATGAAAGAAGAATCAACAGATCTTGCAATAAATACAAACCCAAAACAACGAGGGCAATGCTGATTAACACAGCGGCTAAACGAACAGGATATGCAGTATCTTTCGACATAATTCAATTAATTATATTTCAAATTACGTAAAATTTAACAATTTAGTAACTTAGGCCTATCTATCTTTGCGACATCATTAAACATCCAACGCGCTAAAACCATGAGTAAAACGCTAAATCCAGCGAAAATTTTATTGGTCGACGACGATCCGGATATACTTGAGCTGTTGGAATACAATTTAGCGAAAGAAAATTACCAATTAGCAAAAGCTTTTGATGGCAAGGAAGCCTTGGAAATCGCACAGATTTTCAAACCAGCATTGATTATCATGGATGTGATGATGCCTATTATGGATGGTATCGAGACCGCTCGGAAAATCAAGATGATGCCTGAGCTGAAAAACACCTTAATTTTGTTTTTAACAGCCCGTGGCGAAGAGTTCACAGAGGTAGCTGCTTTTGATGCAGGGGCACATGATTACATCATCAAACCCATCAAACCGCGTGCATTAGTCAGTCGTATCAATGCCTTACTAAAGCGTGAAACAACCGAGGAAACACAAGATATCATTGAAATAGGCGGCTTAGTAATTAACCGCACGCAATATGCCGCGACATTTGAAGGACGCGCATTGATACTTCCCAAAAAAGAATTTGAACTACTCTCTTATCTTGCTAAAAACCCGAACAAAGTATTTAATCGGGATGAATTATTAGAAAAAGTCTGGGGTGCTGATGTTTATGTCGTCGAACGCACTGTAGATGTTCACATTCGTAAATTGCGCGAAAAAATCCCGGAACATTACATCAAAACCTTGAAAGGCGTTGGCTATTTATTCTCCACGGAGAAAGCCTAAATTTCAGCGTTTTTAGGTAAATTGCGCCTTCATGACTAGTTGGCGAATCATTTTCTGTTTATTGTTTAGTTTCACCTTGCTCGCGCAATATCCCAAACGCGAACTTCGCGGCGTATGGATTGCTACTGTTCAAAACATCGACTGGCCTAGTCCCCGGAATTACAACGCCATTAAACAGCAAGAAGAATTCCTAGATATCCTGAATTCTCATCAGCAAACTGGCATTAATGCGCTTTTTGTTCAAGTTCGTACCGCAGCTGATGCGCTCTATGCCAAAAGTGATGAGCCCTGGTCCAGCTATTTATCCGGCCTACAAGGACAAGCTCCTAAGCCAAATTACGATCCTTTGGCATTTATGATTCAAGAATCGCATGCGCGCGGGATCGAATTTCATGCTTGGTTGAACATGAACCGAGCAAGCATGTCGACCAAGAATTTGCTGGCTGCGAATCACATCGTCAGACAACATCCCGAATGGATGGTTATTTATAACAACCAGCATTTATTTAATTTCGGAATTCCAGCCGTACGCCATTACATTACGCAAGTGGTCAAAAACCTGGTGCAAGAATACGATGTGGATGGAATACATTTCGATGATTATTTCTACCCTTATCCAATCAAAGGAGCCCATTTCAATGATGATGAGGCTTATGCACAATACAAATTGCCAAATGAAAGTTTGGCCGACTGGCGCCGTCGGAATATAAATTTGCTGATTGAAGAGATTGCCAAGACCATAAAATCAGTAAACCCACGGGTAAAATTTGGCATTAGCCCATTTGGCATTTGGCGACATAAAAGTTCAGATCCGGAATATGGTTCGCCAACGAGTCGGGGATTGCAGTCCTATGATGACCTTTTTGCCGACACAGAAAAATGGACTAAATCGGGTTGGTTGGATTATTTAGCGCCTCAATTATATTGGGGGACGACGCATCGGGTGGCAACATTTGGACCCTTAGCGACATGGTGGAGTGAGCATGGATATGGGAAGCCCGTGTACATTGGACACGCCGCATACCACCTTAATGACCAATGGAATGCAGCTGAATTATCGAAACAATTAACCCAGGCGCGCAGTTTAGACCAGGTGAAAGGATCTATCTTTTTTAGTTCGAGTCAATTAACGAATAATGCCAAAGGTTGGCGTGATACCTTACGGAACTCACATTTCAAATACCTGGCATTAGTTCCTCCGATGCCCTGGATTGATAGCATTCCACCCACTGCACCACATAAAGTTTCTTTAGTAAAGCAATCAGGAAAATGGACGATGCGCTGGCAAGCAGGTGAACCCAGTCTTGACAAAGACCCGGCCGCCTATTATGTCGTATATCGAATTCATCGGTCTGAGGGAATTCGTGGGATTCAAAATCCAGCAAACATTTTATACAAAGGACAAAAAACTGAATATTTGATTGACCCATCTGAAATGCAATCCGGCCACGGATTTGTTGTAACAGCATTTGATCGCCTACACAACGAATCACCCGCCGGTACTATTCAATGGATCGTTCCTAATTCCAATTAATATGAGCTTACGATTTTTACATTTGACAGTCAAAGACATCACGGAGGAAACACCGGATACGAAAACCATTCATTTTTGGCATCCGATCCATGATACCTTGCATTATTTGGCAGGTCAATTTTTAACGGTCATTCCCAACATCGCTGGCGAAAAACCACGTAGAAGTTATTCACTTTCTTCATCCCCCGCGACAGATATGTCGCCCGCGATTACCGTAAAACGTATTTCGGGAGGATTGGTCTCTAATTTTCTATGCGACAATGTGAAGGTCGGAGATAGCCTCGAGGTGATCGAACCCATGGGGAATTTTGTGATTGAACCCGATGCGGATGCCGCCAAAAACTATGTGTTTGTGGGGGCAGGATCAGGGGTTACGCCGCTGATGTCCATGATCAAAACGCTTTTACACAAAGAGCCTAAATCAAAAATTCACTTGATTTATGGATCGCGCCATGAAGATCAAATCATCTTCAAAAAACAATTGGATGTTTTGGAAAATGATTATGCTGATCGGTTTACAGTTTTACATGTAATTAGCCAACCGGCAGCCAATTGGCCTGGATTGAAAGGGCGAATTAATCAGGCATCTACGGTATATTATTTGAAACAAGAATTAGGCATTGACATCGCCAAGGCACATTATTATTTGTGCGGACCGCTCGAAATGATGGAAGAAGTGCAAAGAGCTTTGAGTATTTTCGAAGTGCCTGGTAGCCAAATTCACAAAGAGCTATTCAATACGGCGCCTTCAGTAGAGACCGCGGCGTCCGACAACGATGTGGCACATGAAATCACATTGATCTACGAAGGAAAAGAACATCAGGTGACAGTGCAGCCGCATGAAACGATTTTAGAAGCAGCGCTGGAAGCAGATTTAGACATTCCCTATTCTTGCCAGGCAGGTATGTGTACGGCTTGCATGGGTTTATGTAAATCAGGCAGCGTGGTAATGGATGAAGAAGATGGTTTGACTGCTGGAGAAATTGCCAAAGGGTATGTGCTGACTTGTGTCGCGCATCCGAAAAGTAATGGCGTTGTGATTGACCTCGATTAAATTATCAGTTTGTAGGGATTCTATTCCCTTTTTTCCCTGTACCTTTGGCAAACCTCAAAGGATTGCCAAAGGTAAGTTAATGATAGGGTGAAATTAAAAATCCCGGGGATCCCATGCCACCCGCGTATTATCGTACAAAACAGCCAGCCTTGCCATATCTTCAGCATCCAAGGCAAAATCAAATACCACCGCATTTTCAATCATCCGATCCGGATTGATCGACTTTGGAATCGTCACGGCACCTTGTTCGATGACCCAACGAATCAAAATTTGATAGGTTGATTTTGACCATTTTCGTGCAATGTCAACCAAAACCGGATGTTCTTTTTTGAGTCCACGAACCACCGGCGCATAGCCCTCTACTTGAATATTATTTTGTTTGCAAAAAGCGAGCTCCTCCGGCAAATAGCAAAAAGGACTCAGCTCTATCTGATTCACCGCTGGACAAACATGCGCATAAACAAATAATTCTTCTAAATGCTTTTGGTAATAATTCGACACCCCAATAGAATGTACCACACCTTGTTCATATAGCGATTCCAAGGCCTTCCAAGTTTCTTTACGATGCTGATCCTTCGGCCAATGAATCAAATACAAATCCATATAATCCAAAGCCAAATCCCTTAAAGACTTCTCAAAAGCACGCATCGTGGAATCATATCCCATGTCATCCATCCATACTTTACTCGTCACAAATAATTCCTTTCGCGGAACACCGCTTTGCTTTAAAGCCTGCCCTACTTCGACTTCATTGCCATAAATTGAGGCAGCATCCACAAGTCGATAACCTAAAGACAAGGCAGATTCAACGGCTAGGCCAACTTCCTGTTGTTGCTCTGGGGCATAGACTCCCAAGCCCAAGGCTGGCATTGAAATCCTATTATTTAATTGAACGGAGGGTATTTGTAGATTCATATCGCTAAAATTAGATTTAAAGCTAGCCAAATTTGATGTATTTTTACAAAAAATTAAGCATATGACCCGACAAGTATCCGCCCAAAACATCCAACGAAAATTTCTTGCACAAGACTTTCAATTAAGCACATGGGAAAGCGTTTTGCCTTATTTCGAACAACTCAGCGAAACGAAAATTAATTCTTTAGCGGACCTCATTCAGTTTTGCGAAAACCGTTCTGAACTGGAAAGTTATTTGTCGGAAAACTTCGCCTGGCGTTACATCAAAATGTCCTGTGACAATCAAAATGAGGCACACCAACAAAGCTATCAGCAATTTGTCAATGAGATCATGCCAAACGCATCGGTTTTTGATGACGCTTGGAATAAGAAAGTAATAGAAAGCCCATTCGTTTCCGAACTTCCTGAAACAGGTTATGCGGTTATGTTGCGGGGCATGAAAAAATCCATCGAGATTTTTCGGGAAGAAAACATTCCCCTATTTACTGAATTACAAAACCTACAAACACAATACGGAGCGACAACAGGTTCCTTGATGGTGGAAATTGATGGAGAAGAAAAAACACTCCAACAAGCCAATGCTTATTTAGAATCGACCGACCGCGCCAAACGCCAGGAAGTATACAAAAAAGTATCGGATGCACGTTTAGCCATTCAAGAAAAACTGGATGACTTATTCACGCAATTAGTTGAAAAACGTAATCAAGTAGCATTGAACGCAGGCTTCGAAAATTACCGGGATTATGCCTTTGCGAGCCTTGGGCGCTTTGATTACAGCCCAGCGGATTGCTTTGAATTTCATGCAGCAGTGGCTAATACCGTTGTTCCGATCATCAACCAACAAGCCGAAAAACGCAAAAAAACCTTAGGACTCGAGGCATTGAAACCATGGGACAAGTCGGTAGACGTCCTCGGTCGTAAACCCTTGAAGCCCTTTGAAACGGGACAGGAACTATTAGATAAAACAATACAAGTATTCGAAAACATTGATCCATTTTTAAGCGATTGCTTAAAGGAAATGGTAAAATTAGATCGCTTTGATTTGGATTCCCGGAAAGGTAAAAATCCAGGCGGATACAATTACCCTTTGGAAGAAAGCGGATTTCCATTCATTTTCATGAATGCGGCAGGCCAAGTACGTGACATGGTGACCTTGCTACACGAAGGAGGGCATGCCGTACATTCGATTCTGACAAAAGATTTGACCTTGAATGCCTTCCGAAATTTCCCATCAGAAGTGGCAGAACTCGCATCCATGAGCATGGAATTAATCACCATGGATCAGTGGGATCACTATTTTCAAGACCCGAAAGATGCCAAACGCGCGAAAATTAAGCATTTGGAAGACATACTAGATACCTTACCTTGGGTGGCAACGATAGATGCATTCCAACATTGGATTTATGAAAATCCAACGCATAGCATCGAAGAACGTAGTGAGGCTTGGGATCGTATCTTTTCGACATTCTCGGATTCCATGACGGATTGGTCGGGGATCGAACAAGTAAAAGCAAAGCTTTGGCAGAAGCAATTACATTTATTTGAGGTACCCTTTTACTACATCGAATATGCCATTGCACAATTAGGAGCATTGGCCGTTTGGCGTAATTATTGCCAAAATCCGAAGCAGGCATTGAATCAATATTTAGATGCCTTGAGTTTGGGATATACAAAACCCATGAAAGAAATCTATGCCACGGCAGGCATTTCCTTCAACTTTAGCCAAAGCTACATCGCTGAGCTCATGGATTTTCTAGTCGAAAAAATTAATCAATTAGAAGAAAGCTAATTTTTTTAAACCAAAAATTGGCCTTATTTTTGCAACGTATTTTTGTCCAACAAGAACAATGAAACTAAAAAATCTACTTCCCATTGTTGCCCTTGCGCTTGTAGCTACGGCATGTGATTACCAAAAAAACAACCGCATCAAGCAAAAAGATGTGCGCGCAGGTGATGAATACGTTTATGGCGTTCATCCGGACTCAGCTGCCGTTCAGACGAAAAATACATACACAGCGAAACCTGAATTAGAAGTTCGTGCAAACGCGATTCGTGAACACCTATTCCAAGGAAAAGAAATTTCGAAAGGAAACTAATTACCAATATAATTTTGAATTAAAAGCCAGTCATAGACTGGCTTTTTTTATGCACCTATTTGATTAGTAAATCTCGAAGGAAGGTCAATTGGTAAAACATGACGGTAAATACCACGGCCCAAAAAAACCCGGAAATGGCCATGAAAAACAACACGCGCGGGGTAGGAACCTTGAATGATAAGGCAAGTAAACTTCCACCAATTGGCGTGAAAAGCAAAGGTGTCATCACAGCAATCCCCTTGATACCAAAACGCTGCCAAACACGAACGGCATAACGCGCTCGACCCGAAAACAATTTGGGTTTTTGAACGCGAAGTCGGGAAATTTGCTGAACTAAAAAGCGTCCCATGGTTAACATGATCGTCACCGTTGACATCATCCCGACCCAGGTACAAAGGATGGTTTCGATCATCGAAAGCCCTAAACCAAAACCGGTCAAAGGTCCCGCGACAAATTTAATCGACGATGCGGCCATAACCGCAAAATAAGCTCCCCATTGCATTAGTTGGCCGCTTGATAAATGACTAATCCTTGATCTAAAAAGGATACGAAATGATTAATATCTGCATCAAACGCAACTGGCTTCACCATCGGTGCGGCATCCTTGCGCGGGTCCAACAAGACATAATGTGGCTGTGCATTCGAATTAAAGCGAGTAATCTGAAAGTCCAGATTTTGATCTCCTAAGGTTTTCTTTTCTTGGCCATCCACCTTGGATACATACCATTGCTCCGCAGGCAATTCTGTCTTGTCATCGCAGTAGAGCGCAACGACAACGTATTTTTCCTGCAGGCGTTTTAATACCTGCGGGTCGGACCATACATTCTCCTCCATTTTCCGACAGTTCACACAGCCATGACCGGTGAAGTCGATGAATAAAGGCTTGTTAACTTGCAGCGCATAGGCTTTGGCTTCCTCAAAATCAAAGAACCCTTGTAAGCCCAAAGGTAATGTAAGAAAATCTGCATATTTCTTTTGGCCTTGATCCGTTTTCACGGGTGCTGCGAGACTTGTTGCAGATCCCTTGAAATCTTGTGAGCTTAACGGAGGTAACCAACCCGAAAGACCTTTTAAAGGTGCTCCGAACATCCCTGGAATTAAATAAATTACAAAAGCTAAAACAGCCGTAGCGAACAAGGTGCGCGGTACGGATAAGTTTTTGGCAGGCCCATCATGCGGCAAAGAAATCTTCCCAAATAGATACAACGTCAAGGCCGTAAATACCGCAATCCAGATCGCTAAGAAAATCTCACGATCTAACAAATGCCAGTGGTAAACCTGATCAGCCACACTTAAAAATTTGAATGCTAAGGCAATTTCCAAGAAGCCCAATACAACCTTCACTTCATTCATCCAATTACCTGACTTGGGTAGCGACTTCATGAAACCAGGGAAGACAGCAAACAAGGTAAATGGAATCGCGAAGGCTAGGGAAAAGCCCAACATCCCAATGATCGGTTTCAAGAAAACTCCTTGCGATGCGGCAATAAGAATGGATCCCGCCAAAGGTCCCGTACAAGAAAAAGACACTAAAACTAGGGTGAAAGCCATAAAAAAGACACCCATCAAGCCGCCTTTATCCGATTTGGCATCCACCGAATTCACCAAGCCAGAAGGCAAGACTATTTCAAATGCACCCAAGAATGAGATACCGAAAAACACGAAAATAACGAAGAACAAGAGATTCGGAATCCAGTGGGTACTCAAGAAATTCGCGAAACTAGCCCCTGCAAAGAATGCAAGTATCGTTCCAAAAAACACATAAATCAATACGATAAACAGCCCGTATAGAATTGCGAGACGCTTTCCCCCTTGTTTCTTCGTGAAAAAACTCACCGTCATGGGAATCAAGGGGTAAACACAGGGGGTCAATAGCGCTAATAATCCCGCCCCTAATGCCACAAAAAAGAATTCGATTAAACCGCCTCCGGCTACATCAGAGGCTTTTTTTTTTGAATCTTCCGAAGCTGAAATCTTGAAATTACCTTTGATCGGTACACATAGTCCGCTTTCATTTGAGCAGGTTTGGGAATCATAAGACCCATCAATCACCCAATTCTCTGAGGTAAATTTAACTTTTTGGCGAAATTCCCCTTGCTCCGTGAAATACGTATAGGTTCCTCCCCAAATTTCTTTGTCTTCCTTACTATGTGGATTAATGGCTTTCAATGGGCCTACCGACTCAACGCCTAGACCCGGTTTTATCGAAATTGTTGTTACCACAGGTCCTAAATCCTTATCAAAATCCGATGAATATAAATACCAGCCTTTGTCAATAGTAACCTTGAATATCAATTCCGCCTCTTGACCTACAGTAGGTTGTGCAGGCGATAAAGACCATGACCATTTTGCCGGTGTCATTTTTTGTCCGTAAAGCTGAACCGATATAAATAAGAACAGCAATAAGTATTTTAATTTCATTTGTTGAAAAATTAATGCCTTCAAAATTACGCTTTTTTGTTGGGATACAAACGTGATATTTGTCGGGATAGTTCCTGCTTTTTCGTTTTTCTATTCAGATAAAAAAACGTAATTTTACACCCTTAAAATACGTAATCAAGAACATCTTATATTCATGGCTGCTAGCACATTCCCCACCCAACGCGACAACGAAATTTTTTCATTAATTAGTCAAGAGGCTCACCGACAAGAATTCGGAATTGAGTTAATTGCTTCGGAGAACTTTACATCCCCACAGGTGATGGAAGCGCAAGGAAGTGTATTGACAAACAAATATGCGGAAGGACTTCCAGGAAAGCGTTATTATGGCGGTTGCGAAGTAGTAGATGAGGTAGAAACCTTGGCTATTGAGCGTGCAAAGAAATTATTTGGTGCGACTTGGGCGAACGTGCAACCGCACTCAGGTGCCCAAGCAAATGCAGCCGTTTTCTTGTCATTCTTAAATCCAGGTGATAAAATTTTAGGATTTGACCTGTCGCATGGCGGCCACTTATCGCACGGTTCTCCAGTGAATTTCTCTGGAAAATACTTCCAAGCATTCTTCTACGGCGTAGAAAAAGAAACGGGTTTAATCGATTGGGATAAAGTAGAAGCAACTGCTTTAAAAGAAAAACCAAGATTGATCATTTGTGGTGCATCTGCTTACTCGCGCGATTGGGATTATGCACGTTTGCGTGCGATTGCTGATCAAGTAGGTGCCATCTTATTAGCCGATATTTCACACCCTTCGGCATTAATCGCGAAAGGATTGTTGAATAACCCGATGCAACATTGTCACATCGTTACAACAACAACACACAAAACATTGCGTGGACCACGTGGTGGTTTGATTATGATGGGCAACGATTTTGAAAACCCATTTGGTTTCAAAACATTGAAAGGTGATTTGAAATTAATGTCGGCTTGTTTAGACGGCGCCGTGTTTCCTGGAACACAAGGAGGTCCATTAGAGCATGTGATTGCGGCGAAAGCAATTGCATTTGGCGAGGCATTAACGCCAACATTCGAAACTTA
This sequence comes from Cytophagaceae bacterium UBA6715, assembly GCA_002454335.1. GTDB lineage: Bacteria > Bacteroidota > Bacteroidia > Cytophagales > Spirosomataceae > Aquirufa. The sequence goes on from DKIP01000050.1 coordinate 45,159, forward strand.
TGCAAAGCAAGTGCAATCCAATGCACAAGCAATGGCAAAAGCATTCTTGGCCAAAGGATATGATATTATCTCAGGAGGCACAGATAACCATTTGATGTTAATCGACTTACGACCAAAAGGTTTGAGCGGCAAATTGGCTGAAAATACGTTGATCCAAGCGGATATTACAATTAACAAAAACATGGTGCCATTTGATGACAAATCTCCTTTTGTTACATCGGGTATGCGTGTGGGTACAGCGGCGATGACAACGCGGGGCTTGAAAGAAGCTGATATGACTCAAATCGTTGAGATGGTGGACAAGGCTTTGATGAACCATGATAACGAGGCTGTATTAAAAACTATCAAAGGAGAAGTAAACGAGTGGGTAAAACAATTCCCATTATACCTATAATTAACAAAAATGGCTTTAGATCAAGATTGGGACGATGAACTAGACGAGGATAAAGATGGGACGGAAATGTCCTTTCTCGATCACCTGGAGGAATTGCGCTGGCACATCATCCGGTCCATCGCCTCTATCTTGATTTTTACCATTGCTGCCTGGATATTCCGAAACGAAATATTCGGAATCATCATTATGGGGCCTACCAAAGTCGATTTTTGGACGAATCAAGTCCTATGTCGCTTGGCAGATATTACGGGAATGACTAGCTTATGCATGCAGCAAGCTGATTTTATCTTGCAGTCTAGAGAGGTCTCAGGCCAATTCATGATGGCCTTAACGCAATCAATTATTGTAGGATTGATGTTCGCGTTTCCGTACGCATTTTATGAAGTTTGGCGCTTCATTCGTCCAGGTCTTAAATCCAAAGAACTAAAAGCGGCGCGGGGAGCGGTTTTCTGGGTCTCACTGTTGTTCTTCATCGGTGTATCGTTTGGATATTTCGTTGTAGCGCCCATGGCAATCAACTTCTTGGCTAATTTTAAATTGGACCCATCCATCCAAAATCAATTTGACATCAACGATTACATCTCGTTATTGTCGATGTTGACACTCGCTTGTGGCTTAACATTCCAATTACCCATGATTGCATTCGTGTTATCGCAAGTGGGTATTTTGACACCTTCCTTCATGCGCGAATATCGCAAGCATGCTTTGATCGTCATCTTGTTAGTGGCAGCGATTATTACGCCATCACCGGATGTGATTTCCCAATTGCTGGTCGCGTTTCCACTTTTCGGATTATACGAAATCAGCATCATCGTTTCGGGCCGTGTATTACGCAGAAAAATGCGTGAAGAGGCTGCAGAAGCAAACGACTAAAATCTCATGAATTATCTATCGGCGGAGAATATTTCGCGAAATCTTGGCGAACGCTGGGTGTTTAAAAACCTATTTTTCGGCTTACAGAAAGGCGAAAAAGTGGCGCTCATCGGAAAAAACGGAACGGGTAAAACAACCCTGATGGAATCCATCATGGGCATGCAATCCCCCGACGAAGGCAAGATCACCATCCGCAAGGGAATCCGTGTAGGTTATCTACCGCAAAACCCCATTTTTGCCGAGAATGAACGCGTCTTGAATTATCTGTTTTCGGATGATTTACCTAGCGCCGTAGCGATAAAAGCTTACGAAAAAGCGATGCTATCCGGCGATCCACAAGAATTAGAAGATTCCTTCGCCTTAATGGAGGCAAATAATGCCTGGGATTACGAGGCAAGAGCCAAACAAATCATTTCCCGATTGGGGATTCCGGATGGCGACCAACAAGTGTCTACCCTCTCAGGAGGACAAAAAAAACGTCTTTCTTTGGCGAAATTATTGATTGAGAGTCCTGATATTATGATTCTGGATGAGCCAACTAACCATTTGGACATTGAGACCATTGAATGGTTAGAAGGTATTTTATCGGGACCTAATGTGACCGTTTTAGTCGTATCCCACGACCGCTATTTCTTAGATAAGGTTTGTAACAAAATGATGGAACTGGCAAACGGTTCAATCTATACCTACGAAGGGAATTACGGATATTTCTTGGAGAAAAAAGCGGAGCGTGAAGCATCTGAAGCGAGTACCGTAGCGAAAGCGAAAAACCTTTACCGCAAGGAATTGGAATGGATGCGTCGCCAACCCAAGGCGCGGGGAACCAAAGCCCAATATCGAATCGATGCTTTCGCCGAAACGGAAGAAGTGGCGCATCGTAAAGTCGATGATAGCAAGTTGGAATTAAACATTCAAATGTCCCGATTGGGGAATAAAATCATTGAAATTAACCACCTAAAAAAAGCATGGGGGGAGAAGAAAATCGTCAATGATTTCACGTATACATTTAAGAAAAAAGACCGTATTGGGATTGTTGGTAAAAATGGTGCAGGAAAAACAACCTTCTTGCAGTTATTGACCGGCTTGGAACAACCTGATTCAGGAACGATCGATCCAGGCGAGACTTTGGTCATCGGTTATTATACGCAGTTGCCTTTTGAATTCAAGCCAGAACAACGCGTTATCGATACGATTACAGAGATTGCGGAGGTAATTCCTTATGGCAAGAATGAGTCTTTGACACCAAGTCAATTCTTGAGTAAGTTTTTGTTCCCCACGGCCCAGCAATACACCCCTGTGGCGAAGCTATCGGGTGGCGAGAAAAAGCGTTTGCAGTTGATGCAGGTCTTGGTAAAGAACCCGAATTTCTTGATTCTGGATGAGCCTACAAATGATTTGGACTTAGATACGCTTCAGTTACTCGAAGACTTCTTGAGTGAGTTCCAGGGTTGCCTATTGCTCGTTTCGCACGATCGCTACTTTATGGATAATTTGGTGGACCAATTGATCTTGGTGGAAGGCGAAGGTGAGGTTAATTTCTTTAATGGAAACTATACGGATTACCGTATTTCCTTAGAGAACAAGGAAAAGGAATCAGCAACCGTTACAAAAGCTGCTCCCGTAGAGCAACCGGTTGTACCTGCTCAAAAAGGGGCTAAATTGAGTTTCAAGGAACAGAAAGAATTTGAAGATTTGGAGAAAGAAATGGCCAAATTGGAAGCTGAAAAAGAAGCTTTGATTGAAAAACTCAATGGAGGTTCGGAGGATTTTCAGTTATTAGCCAACTGGGCAAAGGAAATCGAAGCATTAAAGAATACCTTAGAAGAAAAAGAATTACGCTGGTTAGAACTATCTGAAAGAGCATAAAACGATGGATCCATTAGAAGGCAAAACGCTTAAGTTTATTGTTGAGTATTTAGTTGACAAGTATGGCTGGGAAGGTCTTGCAAGTCGCATTCGAATCAATTGTTTTGCGCATGAACCTAGTGTTAATTCGAGCCTAACCTTTTTACGTAAAACGGATTGGGCAAGAAAGAAAGTCGAAAATTTATACATCAAAGCTATCCGAATGGATGAACATCCTCCGAAATAAAAAAAGAAGCCCCGCATGGGGCTTCTCTCTTTTGGTACTTGATTCCCTAGGCTAAAGCCTAGGGTTATTCATTTAGTTCTCAAAGAAGAACTCTTTCAACGCATACAATGGTTTATCACCAGCGCCAGGATTGACAAATACAAAGTACAAATCATTCACGCCTGTAACTGCAACGGACATAGCTGTTTGACCCGCTTTTTGAATATCAATACTACCCGCAAGTTTACCCGTTGGGCTACCTAAGTGCAACTCAAGTTTACCACCAGCCGTTTGCCCTGGTAAAACAAACGCACTTATGTTGATATTTTTGATACCCGTTAAATCGATTTGATTGAAAGATGCGTAACCTTGATCACCCGTCGCAACCAAAATTTCGCCCAAACCATCCACTTTCGTTTTCATTGTTTTCGCATTGGCATCGCAAGAACCCGCAGCAACTTTTGCATCGCGCAATGTTACCACTTTTTGTCCTGTTGCAGGAGCCATTTTTCCATTTCCTTTATCTGTATAAGATGCAGAGAAAATAAACGTTCCTGGCTTGCCTTTATCAGAAGTTACATAGGCCCCTTTAACTGGTTGGGAAGCTTTCTTCTTATCCGAAAGACCTAAGATATAAATGACCATTTCACGCGCATCAGCTTTCGAAACTTGTGGATGGGCAGCCATCACTTGCTCGCCCCAAACACCGCCTCCGCCACTAATGACTTTCTTCGAAAGCTCATCAATGTTCTGTGAACTCGCACGGTATTTCTTCGCGATTTCATTGTAAGCAGGTCCAATCGATTTCTTATCCAAGGCATGGCATGTCTTACAATCTGACAAATCAATTAAACGCTTTCCATTCGAGAATGTCGTATTGCTCTTATGACCTTGCTCAATGATCGTTTTGTCATAACCTTCCAGATAGTTGATATTTAACACAACATCTTCTTCCGCAATTTTATTACTTGCCAAAGAACCATCTTCTTTATCATCAACGGATACTTGGTATTTCACCGATTTATCATTCCAATAGAAGCTCTTATTCCCTTCGATTTGTACATCCACTTTCGGCACATCATTACCTACTTTGATACGTAACGAAGCTGTATTTGAATTTCCCTTGTTGTCTTTTACTTTCAAGACTACATTGTAAATACCCGCTTTTGTATAGGTATAAGAAGGATTCGCGGCCGAACTTGTTTGGCCATTACCGAAATTCCACTGATAAGTAATCGGATCTTTATCAAAATCTACCGTTCCTTCTGATGAGAATTTCACTTGCATCGGAGCAGCGCCTTCTTTTTTGCTTGCAGTAGCTACGACTTTAGGCGTACGATTACCCGCATTGTATTCCAATTTGAATAAGACAGCCTCTTCGTTTTGTGCAAACCAGTTTGGACCATATTCCAAGCCATAGATGGCTCCATCTTTCGAGAACGTGAAATCCATCGGATGTGAGAAAGTTGTTCCTGGCAAGAAACGCTCCATGCTCAAATAATCTCCATTTGCCTTCATGCTAACCGTGTAAACCATATCACGTGCCCAATCGTAGGCGAACAACTTGCCATCGTAGTAGTTTGGCAATTTAACTTTCGAATCCTTTGGATAGTCGGCGCTGTAGTAAACGCCACCTGCCATCGCATTACGAGAGCCTTTACCCATCACTGGGAATTCAGGTGATTCTCCATATGGATAGTAAATAAACGCCTTTTGTGCCGCTG
>DKIP01000109.1:0-694 GCA_002454335.1 Cytophagaceae bacterium UBA6715
CCAATGGAAAATATTTTCTTATTTCTGACGAATCGAATGGCACTGAAATTATATCCACTATGTAAGGTCCGGTCGATGCGTATGATTTGTCCCGACAAGGGGTTGAAGTCAAATACAATTCCTGTTCCTTGAACGGCGAAACGCATCCAAGGAGCATTAAAAGTAAAGTGATCAGCTCGGTAATTTTTGGTTGACAGGACCTCTCGATCTTGTTCTGAGATTTGAATAGGTCGCATTGCTTGCCATTGATCGCCCCCCACTTCCTTTTCCAATAATCGTTTGGATAAGTTGATGCGTAACCGTAAGTTTTGTCTGGCAGGTAGCCATTCAATGTGTTTTTCTTGGGCGCTGCTAAACCATGTATTGCAGGTAATCCAACAAATCAATAAAGTTCTTACAATTCGCATGGGTGAAAAATCGTAGCCCTGCAAATTAGGAAAAACTCTTCGATCTACGTGTTGAATGGATTGGATTAATTCGTGAGATAACGCGAATAACATATTATCCCAAGGATTTGTCGGGCTCAACAAGCTATTTCAAGTCCTAAATAAGTCATCAATTCGATATGTCATTTCCTAAAATTCATTTTGCTACTCTCGCTTTTGCAATGTGTTTTCACATACATGCGCAAGACATTAAGGTTAAGTCAGTTGCTAAAAATGTACTCACTTTTGACTCCAGTACCCCCAAACTT
>DKIP01000109.1:808-14276 GCA_002454335.1 Cytophagaceae bacterium UBA6715
CGGCGATGGGAAAAAAGACTTTTTTATCAATTATGCGGGTAACCCGGAGAAGGCTTACATGAGTGCCTTGTTCGTACAAAAAACGGTGAATGGAAAAACGCAATGGGTGGAAGATGTCAACTACCGCGTCAAACAAAATTCGGATTTTGGATTTGTGACAGGATTGTCGGCAGATTTCAACGGCGATGGGAAACGAGACATTTACCAATACACCCAAAATTACCATGGAAAGCCGGGGAATCAACCACCCAATTTTATAGGTAGAAAAAGTAATTATCCGGACAATTATTTAATTAACACAGGTTCAGGATTTAATTATGTCATGGGAGATGATTATTTTGATGGTGATCAAACCAATGGCGATTATCTAAATCAAAAGGAACCTATCATCTTAGATCCCGATAAGGATGGAATACCCAATGTTGTGTTTGCTAACTTGGGCCAATTTGGCAATGATGTATACCAGAGAAAGCCTGGTCTATATGATTTATTTTATTCGTATGAAATGGATGCGAATAACAAATGGACGCGGGAATTTTTATATCCGAATGCCAATCCGATTGGGTTTTGTTGTGATCATTTAGACGCATTTCCATTTAATGGGCAAGTTGTCAACAACAAAGATTACTACTTTTTGCTGCGCTATGATCAAATGTGGGATAAGTTAACGGGCAAAGTACAACCCTTTACTTCATGGAATTTGTCGGACAATCAATATGTAGTCCAGCAGTATCAAATTCGGAAACAAGATTTAAGTCTCAAATTTGACAGCAATGGGGCACAGGATTTTGGGACTTTACAACGCGAATATCCATATTCTATCGTAAATGATTGGGGAACGCATTTTGCTGATTTGGATAAAGATGGGAATCTAGAAATGATTACCCTTGAATGGGGAAACAATAAAGGGACCGATAATCGACCAAATAAAATTGCAATCTATAATCTGAAAGGGGAGGAGATATCCGCTCAGTGGTTTGATAATCGATTGAATTATGACAATACGAACTCACATGGGAATGGTATTCACTTGGTCGATGTGAACAATGATGGCTTTGTTGATATTGTTCCGCAGAACGGATGGTACGAGAAGAAAAATGATCAATATGGCTATTTTATTTTCATCAATAATGGCAAGAAAATGGTGAAACGGTCGGTGGTTTTCCCAACCAATGATCAGTCGAGTGATTTTTTTGATCAAGGGGGAAATTGGAAAGGATTCAAGATTCCTATCGATTTCAATGAAGATGGTATTTATGAAATCATGCAAATTCGCATGGATCATAACATTGATATTGTTGAGTTAAACCTCACGGACGTTGATCAAGATGGCATCATTGATGATTTGGACAATTGCCCAAAATCGTATAACCCAGATCAATTGGATGCCGATAAAGATGGCATTGGCGATGTGTGTGATGTGGTGAATTCTTATGTCATTAGTCCCATCAAATTGAAAAGTACAGAGATGGTAGATATCTATGCAATTAAAAATCCCTTTGCTTATGAAAATGAAAATGGTCGAATCGTGAATGGATTAGAGGATTTTCATCCGCCCTTTGAACGAGGGACAATTCCATTAGATTACAATCAAGACGGGAAAATGGATATCATTCATTCAAGTACCTATATTGACGGAATCAATTCTCGCATTGCACTAGGACATACCTCCGTGCCGCTTTATTTTAAAAATAAAGGCAATTTTAGCTTTGAGGTCTATAGAAACCCTAATTACCTCGATTACAGTATTTTTCATGGCATTCAAAATTATGACTTCGTTGATGTCAATAAGGATGGAAAAATGGAGATATTTCCAGGGGGAGAGCATTATCATTGGGAAATGGGAGGGGCAGACAATTATCCCAATTTGTTGTTTTGGATGGACAAAAATAATAATCACAAAGTAGGCGTCGATTACAGTAAGGATGAACTTAAATTAAATCGTTATTATTCATTTAAAGACCAAAATTACTTGGTTGATGAAGTAGCTAAAATTGATATTTCAGCCGAAAAAGCGAAAGACCCAAATAATATTTTTGATTCTATTCAGTCTATTGGATCTGGAGATATTGATCAAGATGGTGATGTGGATTTAATTCAAATGGCTCATAGTACCAGCGGACGTTATTTTTCTGTGATGATCAATGATGGCAAGGGAAATTTTACCTTGAAAAAGACTCAGACTGATTTAACTTTTCCAGAAGGCCGACTGATCCTTGACGATTTGAATCAAGATGGGAAGATGGAATTATTGGGCGTTGGGAAAAAGGGGGATTCCAAGCAATTGTATTTATACCAATACGATAATTTGGGAGGAACGAGTTTCGATTTTCAGAATCCCAAACAGCTCGATTTGGTGTATAATGCTACGGATCCTATCAACCCAGGTAATCAAAGTTTACGAGCTTTCAAGAAGCAAGATTTGGATGGTGATGGGAACCCAGAATTTATCTGTTACTTGACTAATCAATATTCGGGATTGGGTAATTTGGATTTTCAGCCTACGAAATTAGCGCTGATCGAACCGCATAATCAGGTACGCATATATACAAATACAAAAGGCATTTTAAGTAATACAACAGCTAAATTCATCCCAGATCAAAAGAATTTAGGCAAATGGTTTACCAATGAGAGTGGGATGTATTTCATCGATTTGGATTCGGATGGGAACTTAGATTTGGTGCCTTATGTCAATACCTTAGAACCCAAGTATCTTTGGAATGGCTCGTCTGATTTTCAGTATTTTGCATTTAATCCTTCAACTAAAAAATTTGAACATAAGTCGAAGCCTAATTACATTGCTCTATTTACCACAGCGGATAAAATTTACGGACCTTTAGCAAATACTTTAGGTCGCTATGCCTATGATTATGCGGATTTAGATGGTGATGGTGCCTTAGAGGTAATTCAGCCCTCGATTCGAATGGATTTGGATCCTGCCGTAAAGGGGGATGAGAATTATTTATTGATCATCAAAGATAAAGCCTTAGATAAGCGTCCGGATGATGATGGGGATGGAGTAAAGAATGTTTTTGATAAATGTCCTAATACGGTGGCTGGTGCGAAAATTGATGCAAGTGGTTGTGATATTGTACTAGCGACAGAAAAGGAGGATGTCGGTCTTCTTTTATCACCAAATCCATTCGAGCAGTTTGTGAAAATTACGTATCCCGCTAGTTTTGGGACCTTTGTGTCTGCTGAATTGATGGATATCAAAGGTGCTTTGGTTTGGAGAAAAAATCAGGTGACGAATGATGAGCAAGTAGACCTTGCATTTTTGTCGGCTGGTAGTTATTTCATGAAAGTGATTTCACTAACTACGGGGCAGTCGCAGGTTTTGAAATTAAGTAAAACAACACATTAATGAAACGTTTATATATTGCGCTTGTCTGTTTGGTTTTAGTAGCCTGCTCCAAAGAAGTTTTGACTCATAAATTAAGTACGGACGCAAGTCCTATGAATGGAGGGACCGTGGCTCCGCCGAGTAATTCCTATGAGCATGGCCAACAGGTAAGCCTTATAGCTACTCCGAATGGGGAGTATCTGTTTAAGGAATGGAAGGGAAGCGTGTCGGGGACAAGCAATCCGGCAAGTTTGGTGATGGATGCCGACAAGCAGGTGACCGGTGTTTTTGAGAAAAGACAATATCCCTTGACTTTGACGATAGAGGGGAATGGAACGGTGAAAGAGGAGGTGATTGCCATGGTCTCGCAGGCGCAATATCCGTCAGGGACTACGGTAAAGTTGACTGCAATAGCGAGCGAGGGTTGGAAATTTGATCGATGGACAGGAGATCAGGCTAGTACAAATAATCCGTTTAATTTGCTGATTACTAAAAATATCTCCTTAAAAGCAGATTTTACACCGATTGCATTTGATTATCTGAAATCATCTTTTGAATTGAGGAGTAATACCAAGTGGCTAGATTATTATGAAATCCCTAAACAAAATCAAGTTGATGTATTAAGTCCAGCTGGCAAGTCATATTTAGGTGGTGTTGCAATGGCTGATTTTAATTTAGATGGTTATCTGGATGTTGTCATGGCCCCAGGTGTAAATCGAAATATTCGTATTCCAATTGAAATGTATTTTTATAATCCAACCAATGGAAATTATGTTCTGAATACAAGTTCGATTGGTGGAAATTTAGGGACCAATTCTATCATAAAATCATTAGTCGGGGATTTTAACGGAGATCAAATTCCAGATGTGTTTTTTGCTGATTCAGGTTCTGAATACGGACCAATGCCTAGTACGGGTTGGCCGGGAGAGAATCTAAGTATGCTATTAAGTGAATCCAAAGGTTTATTCAAGCTTTCTATTTTAACACAGTTCCCTATTAATTTTTATCATGGCGCATGCTCAGGTGATTTTGACCGTGATGGAGATTTAGATATATTTTTACCTGCTGATTGTTCTTTCCTATTAAATGATGGGAAAGCGAATTTCACGCGATCTTTGGATGTTTTTGAAAATCCTGTGAAAGGAATTGTGACTTGTGAGTTGATTGATATTAATCAAGATGGTTATTTGGATTTAATTGTTGGAGGACAGAATACCTTCGCCGATTTACCCGGATTTATTGACGCCAATAGAATTTTTTGGGGTAATGGGAAAAAATATGAGCTTAGCCGCTCCTTGGCATTACCTGAGCTAAGTGGATGGGACTTAACCTTAGATTTTGGCTTTACAGATTTAAATTCTGATGGTCAAAAAGAATTAATCGTGTTACGTACCGGCGATAGTTCAGGTAAAGGGACACAGTTTTACATGGGCTATAATTTTCAAATATTAGCTGGGGATAAAAATGGTTTTCAAGATCAGACAGCGATTTATTTTAAGGAGAACTATCATACATCTGGGCGTAACATACCCAGTATTTTGGTGGGAGATTTTAATCAAAATGGCTTACTTGATATAGTACATACGGATAAAGGTTCATCTTATGGTTCTCCGAATAATAAGAATCCTGCAATCATTTGGGAAATTGATGCATCTGGAAAATTTGTAAAGAAATAGCAAATGTTTTCAATTTTGTTTTGTTTTGAAACATGAACAAACGCCAATTCCTCAAATCCACCCTCGGCCTTAGCCTCGCGCCTTCCTTGGCCCAACTACTCGCTCAGCCCGCAGCGGCCGACGATGAGTTGTATTGGGCGCAGGTACGTAAAGCCTATCGCATCAAGCCGGATTACATTAATTTGGAAAATGGCTATTACAACATCCTGCCGGAAGTTACGCTGGAAAAACACATTCAGCATATTCGAGATGTGAATTACCAGGGAGCTTATTATATGCGGACGATGCAGTTCCCCAACCGCAAAGAAATGAGTAAACTGGTTGCGGAAGTTGTGCATTGTTCCCCGGATGATCTTATTTTGACCCGAAACACGACGGAATCCCTGGACATGATTATCGGTGGATTTCCCTGGCAAGTAGGGGATGAAGCGGTATATGCGATCCAAGATTATGGTGCGATGCAGGATATGTTTGAGCAGGTAGCTCGTCGGCACGGCGTTGTGTTAAAAAAGGTGTCCGTTCCTTTGCATCCGGCAAATGATGAGGAAATCGTTGAGCTTTACGCGAATGCGATTACAAATAAAACCAAATTGCTCATGGTCTGCCATATGGTCAACGTAACAGGCCAAATCCTTCCCATTCGAAAGATTTGTGACATGGCCCATGCGAAAGGCGTAGAAGTGATGGTCGATGGCGCACATGCGGTCGCACATATTGAATTCAATCTCCCGGATTTACATTGTGATTATTACGGAGCAAGTCTTCACAAGTGGTTGGCCGTTCCATTGGGCGTCGGGATGCTCTACGTGAAACCCGAACATGTCAACAAGATTTGGCCAGTGTTTGCCGAAAATGAAAAGGCTGCCAAAGGCATTGAACGCTTAAATCACTTAGGAACAAATCCTGTGCATGCCCACCTGGCGATACAGGATGCGGTCGCATTTTATCACCAATTAGGCCCTGCGAGGAAGGAAGCGCGTTTGCGATATCTACAGCAATATTGGACGAAACAAGTGAGAAACCATCCGGGAATTTTATTGAATACCCCGGAAGATCCGAAGCGACACGGTGCGATCGCGAACGTGGGAGTCGCGAATTTAAAACCTGCTGAACTAGCCAAGCGACTTTTGGAAGAATATCAAATCTACACAGTGGCCATTGATGGCAATGGCGTACATGGTTGTCGGGTTACGCCTAATGTCTTCACAAGCACGGCAGAACTAGACCAATTAGTTCGGGCGCTGAAGGCGTTGGCTTAAAAAAGGCAGCTCTTTCGAACTGCCTTTGAATTGATTATTTTCCCCTCTTTTGGGCGGCCATCCATTCCATAATGCTGACCGGTTTGCCGTTGATTCGAACCGCGGATCCATCTAGATCCGTACGCGGTAGATTCTCATGCAAATAAACCCAGGACCAGTGTCCATTGTATTGGTATCCTGACCCTCCATAAAAATTCGTGATGTCATTCACATGATCGTAATAGGTGAAGTGTACATTTTTCGCTCCCATATTTCGGAGGCGATTAAATACGGGAACCACCGTCAAATCGGGAATCGTCGTCATATCGTCCTTTGAATGTACAAACCAAATGGGTACATTTTTGATTTTCTGTAAATCCGCATCTGCAATGTATTCCGAACGATAAGCTAAGGCGCTTATGTATCCCGCAGCAAAGTAATCCGGGTAGAGTAAAATTAATTTCAAGGCCATGTACCCCCCGTTTGAGCATCCGCCTACATATATTCGATTCGGGTCGATTTGTGGATTTGATTTGACAAAGTCTTTGATTAAGGCCATCAAACCTTCGTTGTAGATATCATTATCTCTTCCTTGGGTTCCGACGCCTTGCGTATTGTGCATCCAAGCCCCTGGACATTGAGGCGCTAACACATAGGCCCCATCAAATAAGGCCTGTATCTTCGGAGTGGCATAATTAGCCGCCTTGTTTCCCAATAGTGGGATGGTTGGGTCAGTTCCTCCTTCACCACCGCCGTGCAACCAGATGATTAAGGGCGCCTTCTCTTTCGCCATTTTCGGACTAAAGGTTGCGTAGGACATAGTTAATTTATCGTTATAAGTAAACTTTTTGGTCAGATCGAATTGGTCCACCAAGGGCATGATTTTTCCTATCGGGGTATCCCATATTTGTTGGCTTTTCGGATGCAATACCGTCATGGAATAATCTACCCATACATTCCCTTTTCCACGGAAATATTGAATTGGGGAGGATAGGGGGTTTTGAGGTCCGACGGCTAATACGAGTGTGATGTTTTTACCCGTTTTAACGCGATTCCCTTGTTCATCGGAAATGTATGCCGTGACAATTTCTCGTTGATTTTGATTGTCATTAATCGTGCCTAAGGATGATTTGCGAGATGCGAATACCTGAAATTCGGAGGAGTTTACTTTAGACGTTGTGTCTGATAATTGCAGAATTAATTTGTTGACTCCGGCTCCCCAATCGAAGCCCTCAACAACTATTTTATAGGTACCCGTGGGTTTAGCATAGGCAAATAATCCTATTAAAGAAAATAAAATGCAAAAGGTGATTTTTTTCATCGTTGTTTAGGTTTAGGTAAATACCAACAATGATAATATTTAATGCAGATTAATCAAAAAAAAAGCCCGCTTACGGCGGGCTTCTCTTTTAATATACTTGATTTACTGTGACGATCAGCGAAGGTATCGCAGGCCTACTCGGACTCGTTGTGGCAGGAGAATAGGCTATGTAAACTTGCGGATTTGAAACGCTCCACATGAGTTCGACTTGATCTCCTGCATTCAAATTTTGGAAAAAATTCCACGATGCGACAGTTGCAGCCGTACTCACTCCCCCTGAAATAACAACTTCCGTCGCAGAGGCGGGAACGTTAACTCCATTTTTTCGTAACCAAATCTTGACCAACTGAACAGCTGTTCCCGCATTCCGATCTAATTGGGCTGAGAATTGGATGTTATATACCCCAGCATTTAAAAATCGTAATTGCGTGTCATTCTGCACGGAAATACCTGAAGCAAAGTCGGTATTACTTAATTTCATCGCAACTGCTGAATCCGCTGCCACAGCGATTTGATTTGTTAAGTCATAAAAACTCCCATAGGCCGCTGAGCTAAATGCGTCTGTTCCATTGCCCCGGACTATCCCCGTCAGTGTACTTACACCGGTTCCACCATTGGCTACGGATATATTGCCTATCAATTTACTCGCTTGCATCGAAACGATCTTCGCATCGGTTACGTTGGCATCCACAATTTTCGAAGTTGTTACTGTACTATCGGCTAGATTCGAAAACTTAACCGCATTAGCTGCTAATCGGGGAGCCGTGGCCGTTCCAGTCAAATCGCCTGCTAATTGAATTTTCCCCAACTGCGTATTCGTCGCATTGGGTGTTGTTTGGGCATCAATATAGGCTTTAACGGCTTTTTGAGAAGGGTACAAGGTGTCACTTGCTGCGCTAGCTCCTAAATTGACCGCCGTACTACGATTCGCGACATTTTCTTTTAGCACTAAACCTGGAACGCTTGGCGATGTGGCTGTTCCGGAAAGGTCGCCGGCCAACTGGATTTTACCCAATAGATTGGTTGTTGCATTGGGCGTTGTTTGCGCATCGATGTATGTTTTCACCGCTTTTTGGGAAGGATACAAATCATCGCTAGGAGCGGAGGCACCCAGGTTGGCCGCCACAGCTTTGTTCGCTAGGTTTTCTTTTAATGCCAATGCGGGAACCGTAGGTGCAGAGGCAGTTCCTGAAAGGTCGCCGGCCAACTGTACTTTTCCTTGAATCAATGTTGTTGCTTCGGGTGTCGTTTGCGCATCTACGTAAGTTTTTACCGCATTTTGCGTAGGATAAAGGGTTGTACTGTTACCTAAGTTCAAATTGTCCGACTTGTTGCCTACATTTTCCTTTAATGCCAAAGCCGGTACGGTAGGTGCGGAGGCGGTGCCTGAAAGATCACCGGCCAACTGGACTTTTCCTTGAATGAGCGTTGTGGCCTCTGGAGTCGTTTGTGCGTCGATATAGGTTTTGACTGCTTTTTGGCTTGGGAATAAAACATCACTTGGATTTGTTGATCCTAAGTTAGCCGCTGTACTTTTATTCGCAGTATTTTCTTTTGTTGCCAAAGCAGGAACCGTAGGCGCAAAGAATGTGCCGGATAAATCCCCCGACAAAATTAGTTTTCCTGCGATGCTTGTCGTGGCATTTGGTGTCGTCTGAGCATCTACATACGCTTTCACGGCACGTTGGCTTGGATAAAAACCATCGGTCGCGTTTGCACCTCCTAGGTTGGTGGCTGCCGACTTATTTTGGAGTCTTTCGTAGGTGAAATTCAAATTCGTGATGACGCCATTTACTTCATTCGCCTGCGTGACCAATTGGTCTAATCGACGATTTTGAACACCGTTCAAAACATTGATGTCGGTAATGGATTGATTAATAACCGCGACTTGCGAGGAAGTTTGTAGATTATTCGTTTGAATACCTTGAATGTCTTGTTTGTTTTTTAGAATATCGGCCTTTAATGGGTCTAGATCCTTTTTAGCAACAATTTGAATATCATCCGTGAACTGAGATAGTTTGGTCGGTGCGGAACGTACATTTTGGTAGTCGACACTTTCCGCATACAAGGCATAGGCTGAATAATTCAGGTTTTGCGTGCTTACGAGGGTAAATGTTTTTCCATTGTCAAAACTGACATCTACTTGCATTTTCTTGGGATTGGCATCCCAAATGATCGCATCGAATTTATTGTATTTGCCTGTATTTGAGCTGTTTCCTGCGCCAATATTCAGATTGACCAAGCCATAGGCATCTGTCTTGGTACATTGCACTTCTTGGTAATCCAATTGTTCACTTTTGCCTATCAAACTGAATTTAATACATACATCACTCGATCCATACGGGAGGTTGGAAATGGTATTTCCGGGTACATCAATTGGATTCGGGTTAAGGATGACAGCCTGGTAATTTAAGTTTTTGGTTTGTGCCAAACTAGAGAATGCCAGCAGGAACAAACATGCGATGCGAATGTAGGTCAACATAAGGATACTTAAGGGTTGATTTTAATCCCCAATGAGATCGTACTTGGGATAATGCGTAAGTGATTCACTGGATAATCGGGTTCTTTCACGGAGCTTAAATATTGGTATTTAACGAAACC
Organism: Cytophagaceae bacterium UBA6715; assembly: GCA_002454335.1. Taxonomy (GTDB): domain Bacteria; phylum Bacteroidota; class Bacteroidia; order Cytophagales; family Spirosomataceae; genus Aquirufa. The sequence continues at coordinate 10,988 of DKIP01000109.1, forward strand.
GCTCACGAATTTACTGAGGTGATGCACCAAAGCAATTGAATAACCGCCATAGATTCTAATCTTCGAAAATTGCGGCTGGTCGTCCAAGGGCAGGTATTGATTGGCAATATACTGATTTCCATTCCACATTTTTGCCACAGAAGCAATGCCCTTGATATCCAATGAAACGGCCTGATTAATGGGTATTTCAGGTCCTATTTCACCGATAATTCCTACATGGTCTGCCTGGTAACTCAACGCAATCCCCTGCGTGTTTCCTACACTGTTGTATTGATTATAGGTTAAACCAAAGGCGTATTTGATTGTTGGCACGTAAAGCGGATTATCGTCTTTATCCAATGATCCAAACATCTTGGAAACTTTCCACAATACATTTTCCCGTTTCAATTGGACATGTAAGCCCGTTGCGGGTTTAAGGTAGTCGACTAAGGCGCCGTTGAGATTTTGGTACTGATATTCGGTGGAGTTTCCTCCCACTTCGAAAACCAATTCTTGTGCGTTTGCTTCGTTGAGTATAAGGCAAGCAAACATGAGAAAGAGGATGCGCATGAAATGTTATAACGTTTTACGAAGATACAAAAAACGTTTATAATCCACATGATTTTCCAGCGATGTACCCAGTTGTCCACGCACCTTGAAAATTAAAGCCGCCGGTAATGCCATCAATGTTTGTTACCTCTCCGGCAAAATAGAGTCCCGGTATTAATTTGCTTTGCATCGTGTTGACGTCAATTTCTTCCAGGTCGATCCCACCAGCTGTCACAAATTCTTCTTTGAACGTAGTTTTGCCTTGCACGTCGTAGCGGTCGTTGATGAGGGTATTGATCAGTTTATTGGCATGTTTACCTACTAAATCTTGCCAGCGCATTTCGGGTTTGATTTCGTTTTTCTCCAATAAGTAAATCCATAACCTGTTGGGAATAGGGAAGGGGTTATGATTTTGAAGCATTTTAGCCCCATGAATTTTTTGAATCGATTGAATTTCTTGTCGGAGACCCTCTTCCTTCATTTCATCGAGCCAATTCACTAAAATGGAGCAGTTATAATTCTTCTCTGCAAGGATGCGGGCTCCCCAAGCAGACAGTTGCAAGATGGCAGGGCCGCTCATGCCCCAATGGGTAATAAGAAGAGGTCCTATACCCAAGAGTTTTTGGCCTTCCATGCGTACACGAGCATGTTCAATCACTACACCCATCAAAGCTTTGATAGGTTCATTGGGCATATTGAAGGTAAACAAGGAAGGTACAGGAGGAATAATGTTGTGGCCAAAGGATTCAATAGCAGTAAACCAAGTGCTTTTTGCTTGGCCTCCCACCGTGATTATGACCCGGTCGGCAGAATGTATCCCTTGGTTAGTCTCGATTTCAAACCCATAATCTGTTTTTCTAATTTGCTCAACGGATTGATTGGTCTGTAATTCAATCCCTAATTTTCGTGCTTCGTTCAGAAAGCAATCGATGATACTTTGGGATTCGTTGGACAAGGGGAATATACAGTTGTCAGGGTAAGTTTTTAGCGCAACTCCGCGTGATTCAAACCAGTTGACGGTGTCTTGCGCGTTAAATTGTTCGAAGGCTTTACGGAGAAATTTCTCGCCCCTGGGATAGTTCTCGGAAAGCATTCGGTTGTTGAACGTGGCATTTGTCACATTGCATCGTCCACCACCGGAAATTTTCACTTTCCCGAGGAACTTGCTCGTCTTTTCCAGGATGCTAACATGCACATCTGGGAAATGGGATTTGGCGGCAATAGCGGCAAAGAAACCCGCGGCTCCTCCGCCGATGATGGTAATTTTCAAGGGGTGAATGGCTAATGGGCTGCAAGATACTATTGAATAGGCATATTCACTTGAATCTTCCAGGTATCATTGATTTTTTTGAAGAAATATAACCCTCTGCCTTGATAGATTCGTTGATGATTGGCATTGAATCGGCTGTATGTTACATCAAGATAGCAAGTGGATTCAGAAAGTATTGTCAATTGGGAAGAATCCGTTTTCGAATAGGAATAGCCCGGTTGAAGTTTATTTTCTCGAATGAATTTAATTGTCTCGATAAAACTAGTTTCATCTTTAAGAATAAGTGGGCTGTCGAGTAACAAAGAAACGGGATAGTGGAATTGGGTACCTAATGTCGCGTAATCAGCTTGTGTAAACGCTTGTAAATAGGCTTCCCATTTTGCTGTGAAAAAGGATTTATCAGGTGCCATGGCTTGTATTCGTAAGTTTAATAGGCAGCAAAAGCTGCAGAGTAAAAGTATTTTTTTTATCATGGGGAATTAGGGTTTATGACGAATGGAATCAATGAGTAAGCACAAACCAGCCTGGAAAATTACGAGCGATCCGGTACCATACCAAAACCATTCGCCACCTTGTAATTTGTTCATTCCCGCGTCAATCGCCATGGAGAGGCCACTTCCTGTCAAGAGTAATCCGCTGGTGGCTTGAAGGACCCAACGAGTCGTCGATTTATTTTTCATTTTTTAAAAGAGAAGTATAGATTGTTTTTCGGTTGTAATCATCATCAAATAAGAGCGGATATTCCTTCGGTCTTTTGAAATATCCTCGAAGCCATGAATCGCGATCACCTACATTCCAAAAAGTGATCCCATATTGTTGATTCTTGGGGATGGCTCGGTATGCTTGAAAAACTAGCTGTAATTTTTCTAGTTGGGCAGCTTTGGCTGCATCGTCATAGACAAATGTGGAGTCATTTTTGGGATTCACCGCCACATCTAATTCCGAAAAATGGATCGCAAGACCTGTTGCGGTGGATTGCTCGATGACCTGACGAATATCCTCATTTTTTGCTAGAATATTGATGTGCATTTGCAGCCCTAATCCATGAATGGGTATGTGTCGCGCTTGTAATTCACGCACCATGTCCAAAATGGCTTGCATCTTTTTGGGATTCCCATCTTGTCCATAATCATTGTAAAACAACAGTGCTTCAGGATCAGCTTCATGTGCCCATTGAAAGCTTTTTGCGATGTAATCCGGAATGTTTTTCGACCAAATCGTAGGCCGCAGACTTCCATCGTCTAAAAAGGATTCATTGACGACATCCCAACCGGCGACCTGACCTTTATAATGTTTAACGACAGTTTGGATATGGTTTTTCAACATGTCTTCCCAGGCTTTCGCATCGCCAGTAAACGCTTGCATCCATTTGGGTACTTGATTATGCCAAACCAAGGTGTGGCCATGAATTCGTTGCTTATTTCCTTGTGCGAACTGAACGATGGCGTCCCCCAGAGTAAATTCAAATCGGTTTTCCTCCGGGTGAATAAG
>DKIP01000109.1:14395-17246 GCA_002454335.1 Cytophagaceae bacterium UBA6715
ATTTTAAGATATTCCGAATTATTCACGAGTAATCGTGGGTTCATTGATGCGCCCAAGGGGTAACTTACTTGCTTTTTAAGAAAGCTTACTTGACTCCAAGCGGTGAACGTAATACTCCAAATTAGTAATAGAAGCAAATTTTTCATACGGGAAAGATTTTTTGCAAGTTAGAAAATTATTCCACTATCGATGTTTTGCTATTCCCATGTCAAACCCAAAAGCCCCCGATGATTTTCCAACGAGGGCTTTTGGGTAATTACTTCGATGACAAATCCGGCTGAAAAGTCATGTAAGTAGTTTCGTTTTCGACAACAAAATTCCGCATGACGGCCATATCTTTTTCGTAAGCACCTTTGCCATAAACCTCATCGTAGGCCGTTTTTAATTTAGCAGGTTCATCCAATTCCTTCCAACCGTTTGGAAAACGACGAGAAAAAATAAGCCGGTTTAGTCCTGAAGTTGTATAAGTAGCCACTTTAATTCCTGCTTTATCCCAGGCCTTAGGTAGGCGCTTGATGATATCCCAAAATTCTTGGCTCGGGGCATAACGCAAAGTCAAGATGTTTGATCGAATCTTTGCCGAACGTTCACTTGGATTTGAATTACTGTAATCGGCTTGGAAGCTAATAATTTCCCCTCCAGTTACAGCCTCGATGTGGGGTGAAACTTTGAGATAAAAATCATCCGCAGCATCTTGATTGCTAGGTAATGCGCTGATCTCGTCACGTTGCGCCCAAGACTTCTCTATATTAGACAGTGCCATCACCTCATTGTGGTGACTTCCTCCCACCAAATTGAAAACGGCCCATGCGTAAGGGGATCCTGCCTTACGGAATTTAGCCACATGGTTTTTTAACGCCTCGTTGAATGCGCCTCGATGACCTATTTTAACCTTGTAATACTGAAAATTTGATGTGTTTGCTTGAGCCCAAAGGCCTATTGAACCAAGACAAAAGGTGGTAATAATGAGTAGTTTTTTCATGATAATTAAGATAAATGTTGAAGTGGAAAATTAGGTGCATATCGCTTGATTTACTTGTTTTTTTGTAAATCATTTGTCTAATTTTTTAAAAAAAATGTCTAATTTTCTACCATAAACCCTTTTGAGCATTTATGTTTCAGTTTATCTCCTACTTATCTTTTTTAACGAGTGGCTTGGGGATATTTTTTACTTTGTATCTCGTTTTTCGCTACTATAGATTTTCACAGATTTTTTGGCTTGTATCAGTCATTTTTGCATTTGTTTACATCGAATTCTATACATATGCGCTGACGTCAAGACATATTTTAAATATGCTTTTCTTATTTAGATCTGCCAATCTATTACCCGCGATTTTACCTATACATTTATTGTTTTACGTGAAGGGCATGTTAAATCCAGATCAAAGGATTAAACCCTTACATTACTTACATTATTTGTTTCCTCTAGTTGTTTTGATTGGGATTATGCCGGATTTACTATTAAGTGATCAGGAAAAAACATCCATACTTGAAAATTTTTATTTGCATCCTGATTATCTATTGATGAGGCCAGTCGGGTTTTTTCCACCTGCTTTTTTGCAGCCAAGTTCAATGTTAATCGTGATTGCCTATGCTTGTTATATTTTGTATTTGATTTTTTCCACTGAAAAAAAACGGGGAGAAAAATTTAGCTATGTAAATAAACATACTTTATTGTGGTTAAAGCTTATCGCATTTTTTGTAATTATATATTTTGGGATGGAATTTGTGGAATATCGAATATTACACGATTTACATATCTATGCCACCATTTCTCAATGGGTTAAATGTATTTTGGGGATTTCATTGTTCTCATTTTTTATCACCTCAGCCCAAGTGCAGGAAAATATGGATGGCTGTATTCTAGTTAAGAATAAGTCATTGCCGTCTTTGGATGAATTATTTCCTAAACTATTGATCGCTGTGCAGGCTCAGCCTCATGCAGTTACTTTTGATTCGAAGTTAAAAGAATCAAAAGCATTTTTATCAGCAGACTATGATCTCTCAGTCATGGCTAAATCCTGGGATATACCACCGAGCAAATTATCCAAACATATTAAACAGTATTATGGGATTTCCTTTGTTGAGTTAATCAACCGGTTACGAATCCACTACTTTTTGCAGCAAAGAGCCTCCTTCAATCAATACACCTTAGAAACATATATGTACCAAAGTGGATTTACGAATCGCTCAACTTTTTATGCGGCTTTCAAGAAATATGTTGGCGTGAATCCGAGTTATTATTTGAAGGAAATGAACGAAGCGAGCTAAAGCCCGCTTCGTTCGTTTTTGTTTATTCATTCCATGTTCCCATGGAATATTGCAAGAGGCAATTTTGTGTTAAGCTGCGTAAGCCATCGATTTTTTTGAGGAACTGTTCAGGGCTTAAATTCATGCGTTTTTTCAAAGACTCAATTGTTGTGTTGTTGGGGGCATCCACATGAGCCAAATCCTTGTAGAAAGTGAATGCGGTGAATTGCCCTTTCGAGTCATCCGCGAGCGGAGCTACCGTTTGCCAAAAATTCCATTCTTGAATTTCACCTGCGTTAATGCGATCTTGATGAATGTTCTTCATTTGTTTTTCAAATTCAGGGTAGATGAAATAATTAGGTACCGATGTTTTAAATACCTCCATGGAGATGATGGATTGCAGGTCATTCGAACTAGGTGTTCCATCGACAAACTTCACAATATTATTATAGCTGATCGATTGTACCTTAGCCGTTTCTTCACCTATCGTTGCAAAGCTGAGGTCTTTTGCGACTAATGCTGCATATTTATCCATGGGATATTGCCCGATCGTGTTTAAGTCGGCCGAAAAATTAACGGAAATATAATCCCAATCAATGCT
>DKIP01000017.1:0-6018 GCA_002454335.1 Cytophagaceae bacterium UBA6715
GGATTCACGGAATTATCATCGTGTACATTGTAACTCAACACATCGCCCAAATTCGCCACGCGAGCCCGTAAGGACATTTTCTTGAATGTATAGCCCGCAGTTAAATCTGCTTGCACATACTCCGGAAGCGCAATGAGTCGGTAGGCATCATTCGCCACCAGCACACGCGTCGATCGCCCTGCAAACCGCTCGCCGATATACACCGTTGTCAAGCCTAATTGAAAACCTTGATGACGATATTGAATGCCTAAATTCGCAGTATGACGTGGATTATATTTCAATAGGCTTCCTTCGATATAGGTATTGCTTTTAACATATTTCGTTTCATTGAAACTATATCCACCTGATATCGTAAAACCTGCCATGGGTTTTGACATGACATCCAATTCAATCCCTTCACTCTGAACGGAACCGGCCATTTCTTTAACATAGGAATAGGTCGTCGCATTGACCAAAACATTTTGGGCCAAATTATTATTCAAAATGCGATATGCCGTCACATTTAGCGAAACTAAACCATCCAAAATATCATTCTTCACCCCGACTTCATATTGATCGATCAACGAAGGAGGCAAGGCCTGGTTGTTGATATCCACACCCGTATTCAAGGTAAATGAATTCGAGTAACTCGCAAAAAACGCATGATTTAAGCTAGGCTTATATACGATTCCCAAACGGGGTGAAAATGCCCCATCAAAATTGGAGGAGGATGCCATTTTGTTTGTCGTATAGTTATAAACGTCACTGAGTGTTTGTTGGTAAGAATATCGAATCCCCGCCAAAACCTTCCACTGCTCATTCAGATGTATCAAATCCTGCGCATATATCCCAAAGCGTCGGATAGGTGCCATCGTTTTAGTAAACGGAGTCATGGTAGGTTGATCCGACCGACTTGGCTTTAAGCTACTCGCATAAACATTGACGGTATCATAGCGCGCAAACTGATTATAGGCATAGGTATCCGTGTTATAAAAATCCGAATCTAGCCCTACTAATACTTGATGTTTCATCCCAGCCAAATTCAATGAGCCAATTAAATCCAATTGGGTTATTCCATAGCTTTCCTCTACCTCAGATTTCTGCAAATTTCGTATCCATTGACCGTTTGCAGAGATTAAGGAGCCAGCATTCGGCCGCGTATTGGAGAAAAGATTACTGGTGTTTTGGCGCCAGCCATTCATCCATTTTAGTGTCCAATTTTCATTGATTTGATGTGTCAAAGTAGTCGTAATAGAACTTTGTGATGATTTAATATTCGACCAAGCAACGCCTAAAAATCGTTCCCGGGGAATATCAACAATTTGATAATTAATGATTCCTGCCCCGAAATCTGGTGTTCTTTGGTCGGCCAAATAATCTCCTTCTAACATCAATTCGGTCTTTTTACCTAGCTTAAACAAGATCGACGGATTCACATATACGCGTTCCGAGGAAACCCCTACACGGAAACTTTTGGCCTGCTCGGCACTCGCATTCAGGCGAACCGCAATGTTTTTGGAAAGTCCACCATATACATCGACCGAAGGTTTGTACAATCCCCAAGAACCCGTCCGAAGACTCATTTCACCCCCAAAATTGAATTTGGGCTTCTTAGTAACCAAATTCAGTACGCCCCCAGCGGCCACATTTCCATACAAAATTGCGGCACTACCCTTCAAAATCTCTACCTTCTCCACTCCACTCAATTCCGAAATCATTCCGTTCGCATAACGCATTCCATTCTTAAAGGTATTTGAACTCGCCATCGAAAAACCACGCGCAGCAATTTCCTCTTGGTAACCACCCGTAGCACCGAAAATATAAACGCCATTCGTATTCATCAATACATCACTCATTCGGTTAACCTGCTGCGACTCCAACAAACTTTTATCGAGCGTCACAATACTCTGCGGCAAATCCATTGGTTTAATGGGCAATTTACCGATGGTGATCGGCTTCTCATTCTGACTCATATACCCAACAACAACAATTTCTTTCAAATTATTGCTGGACTCTACCAATTCCAAATTCAAATGAAGTGTTTTATCAGCAACTAGATTAACTTTTTCCTGCAAGGTTTTGTAACCTACAAAAGAAGCTTGCAAGGTGTACATACCCGGCTTCAAACCTCGAAAATTGAATCTCCCCTCAACATCCGATGGCTTTCCGTGCTTCAACTCGATTAAACGAATGGAAACACCAGGAACAACTTGCTGTTTAACATCTCGCACGATACCTTCCAAAGAGGACTGCTGACCATAAACCACTGTAAATGAACAAATTAAAATAATTATTAGGCGGATCATATACTTATTTTTGTTTAGACTAATTATAAATAATGACCAAAATTACATGCGACAGATTACAATTACAAGCTTATTTAGAATTATTTTAAATAAGTCAAAGCCCTTACCTTTGGCAAACCTGGTTGGAGGATTGCCAAAGGTAGTGGGGTGAAAAGAGAGATTTGGGATATTGACTGATAAAGAAAATCAGCCTTTTGATAATCTAAGGATTACTAGCGCTTACCCGTGTAAATATCAACCACCTGTGTTTTAGGCGATGCAAAATTTTCATAGTAAAGGAATTTCACTCGCTTGCTTTTCTCATCAAAACTAAACGGAATAAAATGACCTCCTAATTTGGTATTTATATCCCACTGCGAGTTTTCAAAGGTATTATTCCCTTTATTAATCCAAACACGTTGGTTTAAATTTTCTCCAGAATTCGTAATAAAGAAGACATCATCAAATCCGTCATAATTCAAGTCGGCAATGATATAATCGCGAATTCCATTTGTCTGAAATGTTGACTGTACCGTAGAAATTTCTTGAATTTTAGACTGATCATTTTCATCACTTCTAAATATTTTTTGATCACCTATTCCTCCCTCCACTAAGTAAATAATATTCTTCTTGGCCGGATTTTTCGGATTTTTTAAAGCAAATAACTTGAAACAGCCGTACCCGTTTCCAAACGGCGTAACATTTGAAATTTTGCTACTCGTGTATGAGTCGCCTTCCAAATTCATTTTCAACACATACGTGAATGGGACCGTTGTTTTATCTATGTAGGGAGCCGATACGATATCATTTTTCCCATCTGAATCGATATCCGTAATTAATACAGCACCTGTTGCATTATTAGGCGTAATGGATATCGATTGCTTTAACCCATTTGTATTTTTAAAATAAATCATTTCATCCATCCCAAAATATTGCAACAACAAATCATTATCCCCATCTCCATCTAAATCTCCCACAGAGGCATTATGATGAAAACGTTTCGTATCCGTTAAACCAGCAACTGTAGCATAGGTAAATTTGCCATCCGCTGAACCTAAAAAAAGGTGATTGATAAAGCCCGGAAATTTCCCGTCAACAATAAGTGACGCCGATTCTTTCCCATGATCGACTTCAAAAAGATCTTTAATTCCATCTCCATTCAAATCTTCATAGTAGAAAGGTGATTTGGGGAAGCCTACATTATAATAACCACCTAATAATGTACTTGTATTTTCAGTCATTTGGCCCGTCAAACTATCAATTTCAAAAGAGCGAAACGAATCATAGGAGGTTTCAAAAAGTTCAGCATGTGCTGTAATTAAGTGATATTTCCCTTTTACTTTAATTATTTTAATTGATTCCGGGTGAACATTCACATTAACCAATGCTTTGGCCATATTCGCTGCTCGAACACCCGAATATTTAGTCGAGTAATCAGGTCCTTTAGCTTGAAAAATGGCCTGTAACGTGATTGCCTTATTCACGATTGTCGTAATCACCGAATCTTTGCTTGTGATATCTCCCTTCCATTCACTAAACATCGCTCCCGCAGCAGGAATCGCGGTTAATTTAACCGTTGTCCCCGAGGGATATTGGGCTTGCGAAGCCACCAGTACAATTTCTTCTTTGACCGACCCATTCCCCTCAATCGTCAAATTAAGTGGATATTGACGCTTCTCAAATACCCCCGTAACGCGCTTATCAGTATCCATCACCAAATTTCCTGGATTTGAAGTACTGGCAAAGGCGCCTTTCCATTCTTTGAATAAGTACTCTGCCGCAGGTTTGGCCAACAATTGGACAGATTCACCCTTCATAAAAGTGCCAGAATTTGGTGTAACGGATCCGCCAGTAACCGGAGTAACGTCTACAAATAATTGATAAGATGGTATCGCATCGTCCTTCGAACAAGATAACAAGAAGGCAAAAGCGCTTAAATAAAGAGTAATTCTCCGCATCGATTCTGTGTTAAATAATTTGTGGCTTACGCGGGTTATAAAAATTAACGGTTCAAATCCTTTGAAACCACTTTTTGCCCTTCAGGCTTCAAGGAATACAAACTTTGTCTTTTATCCACGGAAGACGGATTCCGAACAATCACATTTCTTATTTTGTATATAACTTGAATCTTATGATTGATAATCGAAATCACTTGTAAACGTAGCTTCCTTTGATTGTCAATATTCTTCGTGGAAATTCCCAAAATTTCATTTACCTCCACGGTGGAAAGTCCCTCTGATGCATCCAGCAAAGCCTTAACCAAATTGAGCTCAGCTTCATCCAAATCCAGGTTTGTCTTCTTGATTCGCACAATTAGATAATAGGCAATCCCTAAACTCAAGGCCAATAAAGCCAGCAAAAGATAGAAATTAAGTTGACTTGGCATTTCATAAAATGAGCCGATTGGTTTGGCTATTTTCAATAATTCAGGAATGGAATAAATTTTTCGCTTCCCGCCTTCCGCATCCCAATAGGCATAAATAGTGGACGGGTCGACAAACATATCAGGGGCCGACTGAAAATTCGCAACCGCGCTCTTCACCTCAAAAACCTCATTCTTTACCGGGTCAATGACATACATTACTAGATCTGAAAACTGAACAAAATAACGACCTGTCCATACGATCTCTCGATTTTTGGCTTGTAAAATTTGAGGATTAATTTCCCCCAGCAAGGTCCAAGTATGTTGATTAAAATCAAACGAGTAGAAGTTGGCCTCCAAAGCTGTCGCCTGATTATTCAAAAAATCATGGAATTCCGACCCGCCCGCATAAAACAAATCGCTTGAATCAGAATAACCCTGAAAACCATTAAAAATAGCCTTGGGACCTAAATTATTGACTTTAATATTTTCCCACTCATGTTCCTTTTCCGCATAATAGGTCAAGGCTTTGCTAAAATTCCAAAAGCCACTACCGCCAAAACTATACAAGACATTCTTCCGTTGGAATATCGCGGCACCAAAATTATATCCAGCATAAAAGGTTTGATCGATACGCTGCAAGTGTTTCGTTTGCCCGTCAAATGCTAAGTCCTGTCCCGTGCCGGCTAAGCTAAACCGTATGTTCCCGTTTGCTTGCAAAAAATGATGCGGTGCAATACGCGGAGGTAAATGATTTACAAGATTGGGATCTACCTGAATGGATGATTGCATTACCCAAATTCCGGGAGCTTGTTCAATCTGCAGGGTTTGTTCAAGTATATCGATGCGTTTACGCGTCTTTGATTGCGCATCAAACCATGTTAAAACTTGGCCGCTGGCTAAGGCATGATATGTGTTAAAACATAACAAACTTAAAATCAAAATACCCAATCGTAAATGTATACCCATGCAATAGTTTTGTCAACATACAAACCTAATCAGAGCCTTGTGATTAAACACAGAAAAATACGTGAATTTAAAATTCACACATTTTTTACATGATAAAAAAACTTTAAAAAGATTATCATTAAACAGATTAAAAATATCATTCTCCCGCACTACCTTTGGCAATCCTCCAAGGTTTGCCAAAGGTAAGGTTATGAAAAACAAACAACTTGTCTCAATCATCTTTTTGACCTTTTTCGTTATTTCATTCATTTCGAATATCATGGGGCCCATTATCCCCGATCTCATTCGGACATTTGATTTAAATTTAACGCTTGTTTCACTCCTCCCTTTTGCCTTTTTCATCGCCTATGGCGTTACATCCATCCCGGCAGGAATTTTACTCGAAACATTCCATGAGAAAAAAGTGATGTTGATGGCTTTTGG
>DKIP01000017.1:6153-8406 GCA_002454335.1 Cytophagaceae bacterium UBA6715
TAAGAACCGCAGGAGGAGAGGAAAATTATGCGAATTACTCGGTTTGGGCCCAACTGATCTTTGGTTTTGCGTCTTTTTTAAGCCCTTTGGTCTACCAAATTTTCATAGGCATTCACTTACCATGGCTCAGTCTCTACATCCTATTTATTGGTATTTCAGTTATGATGATGCTCATTACGTTGGGGACCCATTTCCCTGAAGTCGAAATAGCAGAAGATGAAAAACCTGGCGCAATCGACATACATTTGGAACTATTTAAGAACAAACAAGTCATTTTGTATTTCATCGCCATGCTCTGTTATGTGGGTACGGAACAAGGAATCGCCACATGGATCTCGCAATTTTTACAAACCTACCATGGCCTCAATCCGCAAACGGATGGGGCCGATACCATCTCCTATTATTGGGGGCTGATGACGGCCGGAGGAGTCCTAGGAATTGTCTTATTGAAATTATTGGATAGCCGTATTATCCTCGTAGCCTTTACTTTTTTAGCGATGATATCCTTGGCTTTGGGCTTATACGGAAACGCGGAAGCGGCCGTAATTGCCTTCCCGCTCGTTGGCTTTTTCGCCTCTGTTATGTACCCGATCATCTTTTCGCTGGCCTTAAATTCAGTCACAGAACACCATGGTTCATTCGCCGGAATCATCGTCACAGGAATTGTCGGCGGAGCCATTTTTCCCTTCATCGTAGGTGGAATTGGGGATATTTTGGGACTTAAAACAGGTATGAGCATCCTGTTCCTCAGCATGGGTTACATTTTAAGCATTGGTTTTTGGGCCAAACCCTTGGTTTCCAATAAGCGTATCTTCGATTAAAGCACCAAATCACCCCATCCTTGTCGGTAGGTTCTCCGTAGAAACTGATTTGCCGGTTCGTAATTGGTGACACGCATGTTGGCCCCATCCCATTTCAAGGCCTTGTATCTTCCGCCATATGTATAACCATCCATGGCTCCATACACAGGATCCATCTTTTTGACTTTCTCTCGGATATTAAAACTCCTCAATAATAAATTACCCAATAACACGGTTTCGGTCAATGGTCCACCATAGCCTTCAAAAGGAGAACTCACTTCCATGTTGCCGTAACCTGCAATACTCGCATCGATCCACTGCCACCAGTGTCCATCCATGCCGCCTTTCACGCGGGCGTATTTTTGTGGGATATGTTGGGCTGCCTCTTGCAATTCCTTTGAAAACAGGCGCGGATGCGAACCTCCCCAACCGCAGGCGATCACCCCTTTGGTCCCCACAAATAATGTTGAACCCTCAAAATCATTTTCCCCAGGATAATCCCCCAAGGCATCATTCATATTGACATCAGGTGCTAAGGCTTGTAAACGCTCCGGTGTAATCCCACCATCCATCCAATACAAATCCAACTCCTTGCCATTGTTCATCATAAACCGATATTTCAAGGAACTCGAAATGGGTCCACTTTCCGGAAAAGCCGATTCCTTAAATACGCCGCTGTAGGTCGTGGATGCACTTCCAGAGACTTCATGTGGGTAGCCCAAATTCAATAATTTAAACGGCGGCCCCATGATGTGGCAACCCATGTCTCCAAGTGCACCCGTACCGAATTCCCACCAACCGCGCCAATTGAAGGGCACGAGATTCTCGATGTAATTGGTTTGTGGGGCGGTCCCCAACCATAAATCCCAGTTTAATTCTTTCGGAATCCGACTCGGGGTTTTCGGCCAAGATATCCCTTGTGGCCAAACGGGACGATCGGTCCAGCAGTAGACTTTGGAAATTTCGCCAATCAAATCCGCTTCGATCCACTCGCGCATCGTTTGCATGCCCTCACAAGAAGCACCTTGGTCGCCCATTTGCGTAACGACTTTGTATTTCGATGCCGCCTGTGTAATAATTCGAGCTTCGTGAATATCATGGGTCAAAGGCTTCTGCAAATACAAATGTTTTTTCATCTGCATGGCGCGCAGCCCCACTAAAGCATGATTATGATCTGGAATGGCAACGGTTACGGCATCAAAATGCTGACCTTCTTTGTCGAATAATTCCCGCCAATCCTCATAAAATTTGGCCTTCGGAAATTGCTTGCGTTTTGGAGCGGCCATTCGCTGATCCACATCGCATAAAAAACCGATGGTCGAATTATTATTAGGTGTTTTAGCCAAATGTTGGATATCATTGTCCCCCTCACCTCCGCATCCAATCGCCGCGATGACTAATTTATCACTAGGTGCGACAAATCCTTTACCCCCTAAAACATGTCGGGGTACAA
>DKIP01000017.1:8506-10622 GCA_002454335.1 Cytophagaceae bacterium UBA6715
AGGGGTCTAACAGCTACTTCTTTGAAATACACGACGTCTTCATCGCCGTGATTTTGTAAACCGAACCAACCGGCATTCGGACGAACGCCCGGATAGGGTTCAAAATCAAATTTACGAGCAGGAACAGGTTCCCCTTCCCGGTAATCCGTGACGAGCTCATCGTTAAGGTGTACAATCGTACGAGGTCCATCCAAGGTGATCAACATCGTATTCCATTCAGGACCCGGTTTTCCCGGTTTGCTTTTGGGTTTAGTAAAAGCATAAAGCGTCCCACTGATGTGGTATTCATCCTCGCCCGAGGTTTCCGGATGGTTGTCGATTTGCACTTCATAGCCATAGAAAACGGGCATCCATTCTTCTTTGGGCTCAATAGGAACCTTCACAAAAATACCTGCATTGCTATTGAATTTCTGCATTTTGTAGACGACTTTGATTTGGCAATTGCCTAATTTTCCGCCGGCCCAATACAAGAGTCCCATACCGCCTTTGCTGGCGAGCAAGCCATTTTCAACGAAGCGGGAGCCACCTCCCACATGCTTCCAACCGGTCAAATCTTTGCCGTTGAAAAGGGGTTTCCAGTTTTGTGCATGCAAGCTAAAGCTTAGTAAAAGCACAATGCATAAGCATATTTTATTTTTCATGTTGGTCTACTTGGTGGATAAAATCGATAACCCCTTTCATGTAGACCTTTTGGTCATCCCACATGGAAAGGTGGCTTCCGTTTGGACAATATAAATAGGAGCCTTTTTGAACCATTTTACTTTGTTCCTCCATGGCTTTGGGGTCCATGGTATCATATTTCCCTCCGATCATCAAGGTGGGAACGGAGATATCTTTTAGGCGGTTTTTGATGTCCCAGGTTGCCAAAGAACCTCCAATACCAAATTCACTTGGGCCTTGCATTTGCGTATAGATGACCCCGTTTGCGTGTTTCAAGGAACGATTTAGGGCATCTGGCCATTCCTGCAAGCGGCAAATGTGTTCATGGTAAAAATTCGGAATCAGCAATTCCATGTAGCGGGGATTGGCGAAGTCTTTTTTCGCTTCAATCGCCCGAATTTCAGCTAGAATTTTAGGGTCCATTTGTTTGGCCAATACCTCATCCGCATATTTTCCGTATTCCGGTGCGCTAGCGACCATGTTAGAAATCAACAAACCCTTCAAATTTTTCTGGTATTTCAGCGCATATTCCATCCCTAAAATACCACCCCAAGAGTTTCCCAAGATGTAGAAATTGGACGCATCCGCCCCGATCGCCTTACGAACTTGCTCGACTTCTTCCACGAAACGCTCGTTGGTCCACAAAGTCGTATCCGTTGGCTGATCGCTGTAATAAGAACCTAATTGGTCATATTCATAAAACTCGAAACCCTCCCGTTGGAAAAAGGTCTCGAAACATTCCATATATTCATGCGTCATGGCGGGACCGCCATGGAGCAATAAGATTTTGATTTTGGGATTATGGCCAAATCGTTTTGTCCAAACCTTGAATGTGCCTTTTGGCGTTTGAATGGGAATCATGCGGACGCCTGCGGATTCGAGGCTGTCGCCATAATTGAAGTAATTCGAAACGCTTGTTTCTTCAGATTTACACGCTTGCAAAGCCCAGACTGCGGCTAGCAGGAAGAGGATTTTTTTCATCGACATAGGTTTAGATGGGCAAGTTAATGGTTTTAGGGAATTTGCAAAATTCTGCGATTGCTGTTCTTTTTAAAATCAGTTCTGGTAATTCCCCCCCTTACCTTTGGCAAACCTGGTTGGAGGATTGCCAAAGGTACAAGGGTTCTGGGTAAATACTTGGCAGAAAAAAACCAACTTCTTGGTAATTTTTATGAGTTACAACCTTTCGAGTTCCGCCCTCCCACGTTACCTTTGGCAAACCTGGTTTGAGGATTGCCAAAGGTGAGGAACGTGAAAACAAATGATCGGTTTCTTGATATTCTTTATCAGCTCTTCCCGCTGAAATGTCCCGCCGCCGCCGTACCTTTGGCAATCCTCCCAGGTTTGCCAAAGGTGAGGGATGATTCATGAGCACAAATAACACCAAGGTATTTTTCATTACCCCGCCGTTTACCCAATTAAATACGCCCTACCCTGCAACGGCATATTTGAAGGG
>DKIP01000029.1:0-10755 GCA_002454335.1 Cytophagaceae bacterium UBA6715
GGCTCATAGTCTAGAAATTGGCGGGCTAAAAAATGCGCCAAATCCCGCCAATCCTGCCAGAGGTTAAAGACGAAAAACGAGACGACCATAGCCCGCATCCTAAAATTCAAATACCCCGTCGCAACCACGCAACGCATGCAGGCATCAATGAGCGGAACGCCGGTTTTACCTTCCTGCCATGCCTGAATTAAATGCTCATCACGGTCTTTCTCCAGCGCTTGGTAAGCCTTATTCACGGGTTCAAATTCCATCCTAGATTCATCCTCGAATTTCTGCATGAAATGCCCCTGCCAATGTAGGCGGGAAATGAAATTTGAGAGCGCTCGTTTATTTACCGCCGTTTTATAATGCTGCATCGTGTAGGTGTAAGCCATCCGCATGCTGATATTTCCATAGGCTAAATAGGGGGAAATGCGGCTGCATCCTCGCCGACTGGCCTCTGGTTTGCTAATCGAAGAACTGTACGCTGTGTGCCGTGTTTCGATGAAACTTTTCATGTACTTCCAGCCCCAGTATTCGCCGCCTTCCTGGAAACTGGGATTGCGCGTTTTAAATGCTATTGGTAGTTCGGGACCTTTTAAGGCTTCATAAAAAGCCGAGTCTAATCGTGCTAAGTTCCAATTATCCTCTCTTACAAAATAGGGCTCTTGTCGCATTGTTTTTTCCCAACGCTCTTGCCAGGTTTTGCGGGATTTCAAACGGCGAATGACACCACCGGTTGGCGTTTCTTTCCAGGCAATGTTGGCCTGCTTACAATATGCCGCCACCGCTTTATCCCGTTGAAAACTCAAATCATTTCCAATCTCTTCATGAGAGGAAATTTGGCGTATGTCAAATTGTTCGGCCAAAGCTTGTAACACAGGCAGCACTTCGTTGTGGAAAATGTGCAGAATCCCGTTCCGATCTTCTAAACGCCCTTGCATCTCCATCAATGATTCATGCACAAACCGCCAGTGACGTAGATCGCTATCGGGGAATGCCATCATCGAAGGTTCAAAAAAATAGACCAATAAAACGGGAATATCTGACTCCAATGCCCGGTATAATGGTTCATGATCCGTAAAGCGGAGATCACGTTTAAACCAGACGATGTGGATGGGAGATTTAGACATGTATAAGTAACTGAAAAAGCCCTTGGTTGTTTTCGATACTAGGATTACCTACATTTGCACCTTCAAATTCTTAATGTATCAAAATGAAACAATATTTAGTGCTATGCTTGTTATGTGCTTCGCTTTCGTTAACTGCCCAAACGGGGAGTATTGAAATGAGTACGGGCGGGTTCTCTTTTATTCCCGCTTTTACTTCGAAAGAGCCTAATATTATCATCAATGCGAGCACGAATCCAAAGAAACGATTAACGGGTTCATTGTTGTATATGATGCGCATGAAAAGCATGACCCCTACGACGGTGGCCCTGTTCACACGTTATCGTTTCATTGATAAGAAATTCAAGGCGATTGTGGGTATTCACATTCCTGCTTTCCAAATGACGGAAGATTATGAAGTGACGAGCTTTTTTGGTCGGGAATTAACCTTGGCCTATCCGCTTAATGATAAATGGAATGTAGGCTCTTTTATTTTGAACGGGAATGCGCGTAATACGGATTTTAAAGTGACGCTCGTATCAGGAAATTCCAATTACCATCACAAGAAATGGAACTTGCTCACGCAAGGCTACTACTTGACTGTGGGAGATTTGACGGGTGTTGCCGAGACAATTTCCTATGATATCAATAAACATTTCCAGGCCAAAGCCTTCGGCAACTATACACTCACAGATGGGCAAGTGATTGCAACGGTGGGCTTGAAGTATAACTTATAAAAAAAGGGAGCAAGCGCTTCCTTTTCTTTAATAACTTAATCCATGCCCAAAGGCAAATAATCCATAATTCGGACCTTCCATATACCCCGGAACATCGGATTTATTTGCCTCAACAGCTGCTTGATTTCTTGGCGTTGTAAATGGCATTTTGCCCGTCGGTTTATAGGCTCCTGTCACAATATCCAATAAGGCATCTTGCGTCGTGCCAAAGGTTGCGATAATCGATTTTGCTGCACCTTTATCGATTTCTTCGATTACCCAAGGGTTCGTATAATTGATCGCAACGATCGTCGGTTTGGCGTTTAAAATCTCATTCACGTGATTGACATCAATGCGATTGGCCGATAAATTCAAATCGATTTTTGATCCTTGTGAACTGAATAATCCACCGCTTGTAGGGACCAACCACAACAAAACCACATCGGCTTCTTCTTTTGTAGAAACAAATTCTAGGCCTGGGTAATTGGGTTTGGAAACTTTAATCGCCTCCCCCGCATGGCGTCCCTGCTGGAAATAGGTCTCGAAATACACTTTGGTTTTCTTCGCCAACGGCAAACGTTTGTCATCGTTGCGCAATAACACAATCGATTTACGCAAAGCTAATTCCGCTGCTGCTAAAGCTTCTTGATTCCCAACGATTTTCGTTGCTGCTTCTACATCCACATAGGGATTTTCAAAGAGTCCTAATTCGAATTTTTCGGTTAATAATTTCGCTACGGATTGGTTGATGCGCTCTTCTTTGACCAAGCCTTTTTTTACCACTTCAATTAAGGTTGTTGGATCCGCTGCCCCCGAGAAAATATCTACGCCCGCATTTAAAGCTTTTTGGTAGCGCTCAGGAATGCTCAAGTTTTCTACCCCCCAAGGCATCATTTCAATCGGGCCCGTATCTGAATTAATAATTCCGTGGAAGCCTAATTTGTCTTGCAATAAATCGCCAATCATCGCTTTGTTGAAGGAGAATCCTACCTCTTCAAATTCCTTGCCTTTCGGTGCTGAATAATAAGGCATGATTGCCGAAGTCCCGGCTGCGATAGCTGCCTTGAATGGTTTCACATGGTAGTCAAACATGCCACCCGGATAGTGCGCAAATTTTCCCCAATCAAAGTGCGAGTCTTGTCCATCTAATTGAGGACCACCTCCAGGGAAATGTTTGGTGGTCATCGCCACCGACGAGTTCGATAATTTGGTACCTTGAAAACCTAATACAATTTGGGTAATCATGTTGGATGTCAAATCCGCATCTTCTCCGAAGGTTCCTTCCACCCGACCCCAGCGCGGTTCCGTGGCCAAATCCGCCATATACATATAGCCCTTACGCAAACCCACCGCGCGCCATTCGGCGGCAGCCGTTTCCGCAAATTTTCGCGTTAATGGAAAATCACGCATCGCCGCTAATCCCAATTCGCCGGGCCATTTCGAAAATGCCGTTAGTCCTACACTCAAACCTACGGATGCATCCGTTGTTACATGGTTACGCGGATTGGATGCGACGATGGCTGGAATACCCAAGCGTGTCGACTCACATAAAGCCTGCAAGTTGTTTGACCATTTCGCCATAATTTCGGGTGAGGCACTTGCACGCAAAATGAAGTGACGTAGGTGGAACTGGGTTACCCCTTTGGTAGTTCCTGCTGCCGACATGTTGGGTGCGCCGAGGGGCTTTCGGGTAAACATATTCGTATTTTGGACTAAATCTTCTTCATTAAATCCATCGGTAATGATAGGTTTGGGCCCACCTCCTTGAACGCCGTTGGCGAATACATTATCGCCGCCCATCCGTGTCGTGCTGATTAACATGAATCCCAATTTTTCTTCCAGGGTCATTTGGGAAACCAAATCTTTGACACGCTCCACAACTGGCAATCGCCAATCCTCATATTTGTCTAGTTTTTGATTTTTGTTTAAATCCTTGAAGGTCAATTTGCCTACTTTCAACAAAGCGGCACTTTGTGATTTTACGATCGGTTGGTTTTGCGCATACATGCTTCCCGAAATGAGAAGTGCGGCAAAAAGGATACGAGATTTCATGGCTTTTTTCTTTCTTTGTATAGGAAAGCAATTCTGTCCGTAATTCTAATCATATGAAAGACCCGAATGTAGATGAATTTATGCAAAGTGCCGACAAGTGGACTGCCGAAATGGCCTTTTTGCGTCGTATTTTGCTCGACTGTTTGCTCGTGGAAACCTATAAGTGGAAGACTCCCGTGTATATGTTAGGTACGAAAAATCTCATCGCTATTTCTTCCCTGAAAGACCATTGTGCCTTGAATTTTTTCAATGGAGCCTTGCTGCAAAATGAGGAAGGGCTATTGATAAAACCTGGCGAACATACCCAATTAGGTCGCTGGATGAAGTTCAGTTCGGTGGATCAGATCTATGCCAAAGAAGAGCTCATCAAAGCCTATATTTTAGAAGCCATCGAGGTGGAGAAACTAGGATTGAAATTGGAAAAGTCCACAGAAATTCCGCATCCGGAAGAATTAACGACGATTTTCGCTAAAAAACCCGCTTTGCAACAAGCCTTTGAGAATCTCACGCCAGGTCGTCAGCGGGCTTATCTTCGGTTTTTTTCGGACGGGAAACAATCTGAGACACGTACATCCCGCATTGAGAAAAATGAGAAATATATTTTGAAGGGAATAGGATTGACGGATTGTATATGTGGCTTAAGTAAGCGAAAGCCCAGTTGTGATGGGTCGCACAAAGCCATCGAGAATTTTAAGAGATGACGTAAACAAGTCAGGTAGTTGACGTTTGTTGGTAGGTAAATTAAGCCCAACTTTGCCCCATGAATTTTGGAGAACAATTAAAGGAAATCCGTACCTCACAGGGACTCACGCAGAATGAACTTTCTGAAAAAAGTGGTGTCGCACTTCGGACCGTGCAGCGCATGGAGCGTAATGAGGTGAAACCGAGTATGTATTCTATGAATGCGATCGGCGAGGTACTTGGGGTGAATTTACCTTTGTTGTATGCTCCGGATGATGAAACCGAAAAACGAAATATCATGGAAAGTACAGACCAACAATTGTGGGCCCTCGCGAAAAGACGGGCCAAATTTAAAAGAGGAATTAGTGCCTATTCATTAGTAATTCCGTTTTTGTGGATAATCTGGTATTTAACAACACCGCAAGAATTCCGCTTTAACCGTATACCTTGGCCTATTTGGCCGATGTTAGGCTGGGGTTTGGGCTTAGGCATCCAATACGTCTATGCCTATGTTATCGAAGTAGGCTCCTTGGAACAACAGGAATATGATAAGCTAAAAGGTCAAAAATAAAAAAGCCAGCCGAAGTGTGTGGCTGGCTTTTTTAAACCTTAACAACCCTATTTAAATGTTACATCGAAGCGGTCGAGGTTCATCACTTTGGTCCATGCCGCAACGAAATCTTTCACAAACTTTGTTTGTGAATCTTTCGTTGCGTAGACTTCCGCTAAAGCACGTAGTTCTGAATTCGAACCGAAAATCAAATCGGCGCGTGTCGCTGTCGCAACCACTTCACCTTTTTCATTTTTCCCTACATACTTTTCTTTGGTTTCGTCTGTTGGTTTCCAGGTAGTCCCCATCTCCAACAAGTTCACAAAGAAGTCGTTTGTCAAGGCATCTTTCTTCGTGGTAAAAACACCGTGTTTTGAACCATCGTAATTCGTATTCAACACTCGCATGCCACCGGTCAATACGGTCATTTCTGGCGCCGTCAATGTTAGTAATTGAGCTTTATCTACGAAGATCTCCTCGGTTGAAATCGTGTAGCGCGCCTTGGTGTAGTTGCGGAATCCATCGCCCATGGGTTCTAATAGGTTAACGGATGCGATGTCAGTTTGCTCTTGGGATGCATCCATACGACCCGGCGTAAATGGTACAGTTGTTTTCACTCCTGCATTCGCTGCCGCCTGCTCGATTGCTGCTGAGCCACCCAATACGATTAAATCCGCGATGGAGATTTTCTTCTTACCCGATTTTGCATTGAATTCCTGTTGGATTTTCTCCAATACCGTCAACACTTTTTCCAATTGCTTTGGATTATTAACTTCCCAATTGCGCTGTGGCAATAAACGTATACGTGCACCATTTGCGCCACCGCGGCGATCGGAGTGACGGTAGGTCGAAGCGGATGCCCAAGCGGTCGATACCAATTCGCTAATTGATAATCCTGAGTTTAATAATTTAGTTTTTAATGCCGCGATATCTTGTGCGTTTACGACCTCGTGATTTAAGGCAGGAATTGGGTCTTGCCATAACAATTGCTCCTTAGGAACTTCGGGTCCTAAATACGTTGAGCTTGGCCCCATGTCGCGGTGCGTTAATTTGAACCATGCTTTGGCAAAAGTCTTCGCAAACAATTCTGGGTTGTCTAGGAAGCTACGGGAAATCTTCTCGTAAATCGGATCAGCGCGTAAGGCGATGTCCGTTGTCAACATGGTCGGCTTGTGGAAAGTATTTTTGTCAAAGGCGTCTGGGATAATGTTTGCGCTATTTTTCGCAACCCATTGATTGGCTCCCGCTGGGCTCTTCTCCAATGTCCACTCGTTGTTAAATAATAAGTGTAAGTATCCGATACCCCATTGCGTCGGCGTCGAAGTCCATGTTACTTCTAATCCGGATGTAATTGCATCTTTCCCTTTTCCTGATTTATAGGTACTCTTCCAACCCATTCCTTGCTCCTCGATACCGGCTGCTTCTGGATCTGGGCCAACGTGTGTTGCTGGGCCTGCACCGTGCGTCTTACCAAAGGTATGACCACCTGCGATTAACGCAACTGTTTCTTCATCATTCATCGCCATGCGACCGAAGGTCTCACGGATATCTTTGGCAGAGGCTACCGGATCTGGTACGCCATTAGGTCCTTCGGGGTTCACATAGATTAAACCCATTTGTACAGCTGCCAAAGGAGATTCCAATTTGCGATCACCCGAGTAACGGTTTTTATCGTCTAACCATTTCTTCTCAGAACCCCAGTATACGTTTTCTTCTGGCTCCCAGACGTCTGTGCGTCCACCAGCAAAACCAAAGGTTTTAAAACCCATTTGTTCCAGCGCAACGTTCCCTGTTAAGACCATTAAATCAGCCCAAGAAATCTTATCGCCATATTTTTGTTTGATTGGCCATAACAAACGACGCGCCTTATCCAGGTTTGTATTATCTGGCCAAGAGTTTAGCGGAGAGAAACGCTGTTGGCCTGCACGCGCACCACCACGTCCATCTCCTGAACGGTAGGTACCCGCACTATGCCAAGCCATGCGGATAAACAAGGGACCATAATTACCAAAGTCGGCAGGCCACCAGTCTTGTGATTTTGTCAAAACAGCCGCGATGTCTTTTTTTAATCCGAAATAGTCAAGGCTCTTAAATGCTTTGATGTAGTTGAAGTCGGGCCCCATCGGATTCGACTTTTCTGAGTTTTGACGGAGAATGCTAACGTTCAATTGGCTTGGCCACCAATCCTTGTTTGTTGTTGCATCACGCTTACCCGTGTGGGGATTGATGCCAGCGTGTGGGTTTGCACCCGCTGCAGCATGTGGGTTAGCGCCATGTGTATTTGATGCGTGAGGGTTTGCACCTGCTGCTGCATGTGGATTTGCGTATTCTTGCGCTTGAGCTGCTGTCGCTGCAAAAATCGCACTGATGATTAGTAGTTTTTTCATGATTCTTGATTTTTAGTGCCGCCAATTTAATCGCGAACCTTTAATAGAGAAAACTGAAATTTTCTATATTTGGCATAGATAAAATCTATACACATGAATATTCATCAATTGGAGTATATTTTGGCCGTTGACCAATTTAAAAGTTTTAGCAAGGCAGCTGATTATTGTCATGTGACGCAGGCGACTTTGAGTGCCATGGTGAAGAAATTGGAAGAGCAATTGGATATCGTGATTTTTGATCGGAAGGCAAATCCGATTGCGACCACGGAGAATGGGCGAGCGATTTTGGATCAGGCCCAGCAGGTTGTGGCACATGCAAATGCTTTACTCGCTTCATCTAAGGCGATTAATCAGAAAATCGAGGGGCGTATTAAAATGGGCATTATTCCTACCATAGCTAGTTCGATTTTACCTTTAATTATGAAAAAATTGGTTGATAAGTATCCGCTTTTGTATTTGGAGATATATGAGGTGACGACCAATCAATTAGTCAAGGATTTGCGTGAGGGGAAATTAGATGTGGGAATTTTGAGTACGCCTATTGCGGCTACTGATTTGGAGACGGAGTTGATGTATGTGGAAGATTTGCGCTTATATGGACACATGGCTGCTGGGGAAGGTAGACTGAGTAAGGCGGCACTGAGCCAACAGCGGATTTTTTTATTGCAAGAGGGGCACTGTTTGAGGGATCAAATTATCCAACTCTGTGGATTGAAAAAGCATAAATTCTTGCCTGTTAATTTGTCGGTCGAATCAAACACTTTTGATACTTTATTAAATCTCGTGGATACCTTTCAAGGGATGACCTTGTTGCCGGCTTTGTATGTAAGTCAGTTGAAAGAGGAAAGGAGGCAACATTTATTGGAACTCACGGACGGCAGCCTGAGTCGTGAAGTGAGTATCTGTTATTACAGGCCTTATGCCAAATGGAATATTATTCGTCGTTTACAAACAGAAATTAAAGAAATAGTTCAGAAACATTTGGAATAGGTACTTGCGTAATTGATTTTTCATTTTAACTTTGCACCACAAAGTACTTTTTTATATGAAAAATCACGAAGAGCAGTTGGCCGCTATCCAAGAAATGCGGAATATGATGGATCAGGCAACCCGATTTAAATCGATAAGTGGCCTTTCCGGTATGATTGCAGGTTTATTATCCTTGCTTAGTCTATACATGGTTTATTTACAAACAGGCATTAGCCCATTTGAAGCAGAGGCGTTGGAGCGCATTTGGCATGGTTCCAATCAGATACAAATTAGTTGCATTTTTATTGCCCTTTTAGTCGCATGCTTGGGACTTGGATTATACATGGCTAGGCGAAATGCACGCCAAGCAGGTAAAAATGTGTGGGATGGGTCTGCGAAGCGACTTTCTTTGAGTTTACTTATCCCGGTTTTGGTGGGAGGCATATTTTCTGTGCTTTTGATTCGATTAGGCTTAGTGGCCCTATTGGCTCCCGTCACGCTTTTGTTTTATGGGATGGGTTTACTGAGTGCTAGTAAGTATACTTTGGAGGCCATTCGTACGGTTGGCCTCATTATTACGGGACTTGGGCTTCTTGCCACAGGTTTTTTGTCTTATGGTTTATTGATTTGGGCCTTAGGTTTTGGCTTGGTTCATATCCTATATGGTTTCATCATTTATATTCGATACGAACGTGTCTAATTTCATCGAGGAGTTAAATAAGGCTTTTGAGAGTCGGGTTCGGCTGGGCATGATGGCCTTACTGGTCGTTCAGGAGGAGATTGACTTTGCAAGCCTCAAGGAATCCCTGCAATTGAGCGATGGAAACTTGGCGAGCCACATGCAGGCGCTTGAAAAATTAGGCTATGTAGAAGTCAGAAAACAATTTATAGGTCGGAAACCCAATACACAATATGCGGCTACAGAATTAGGACGTAGTGCCTTTTCGGCCCATTTACTTTCGTTGGAAAAACTCATTAAAAAAATGCAATCGTAGTATGAAAAATCAAATTAAAGAACATATCCAGGAGGCGGCGATTTTGGAACAATTATACCGTTCAAATCCATCTGCATTCAAGCGTGCATTTCATGAAATTTATCCGGAAATCCAGTCGGAGCTCAGTGCCCAAATCTGGGCAGAAAGATTGCGGAGTAGGTCCGAGGAAATTACTTGGGGGCTTGCAAAAGATTGGACCTTTGTGGGAATTATCGCTTTGTTTATTGCATTTTTTATGCAATTCCCGGATTGGGCATCCATTTCACATGATTTCTATTTCCCACGAAACATGGCATTTATCGTGATGCCTGGTTTGGCTGCCTTTTTCTCCTATAAGCAAGGCTTGGCGTGGAAAGATCTAGTTGTGCCGATTATTTTTATGTTGATTTCCGGTTTGTTTATCAATTTTCTGCCACAAAATACCACGAGTGATACCCTAATTTTAAGTTGTATTCACTTGCCAGTTTTTATATGGCTATTGGTCGGCTATGTGTATTGCGGTGCTGATTTATCTCGGATTGAAAAACGCATTGAATTTCTGCGTTTTCATGGAGATTTGTTGGTGATGAGTGCCGTGATATTATTAGCCGGTGGCCTTTTTACCGCTTTAACGATTAATTTGTTCAATTTGATTGGAATCAACATTGAAGATTTATACTTCCGCTATTTGGTGCTTTCTGCCTTGCCATCTGTGCCTTTGTTGGCGACTTTATTGGTCCAACATAATCCTATGCTCGTTAGCAAGATTTCCCCGGTGATTGCGCGGATTTTCACACCCTTGGTGACGTTGATGTTGCTTATTTTCTTGGTAGCGTTTATTTATTCGGGGAAGGATCCGTATAATGACCGGGATTTTTTGTTGATTTTTAATGGAATTTTGATCGGTGTGATGGCATTGTTGTTGTTTTCCGTGAGTGAGTCAACGAAGGATGCGGCTTCTCAGTTTCAAAGGATTTCACTTATTGTTTTAGCCTTGTTAGCGATTATTAATAATGGCATTGCTTTATCAGCCATTGCCTTTCGTTTGATGGAGATGGGGATAACGCCTAACCGATTGGCGGTTTTGGGAAGTAATTTATTGGTATTATTGAATTTGACTTTCGTGACGCGCCAATTGCTTGGCTTGTTGAACGGGAAAAAAACGCTCGCGGATGTGGAGGCTAGTATGACGCGATTTTTGCCTTATTATGCCCTATGGGCAGCCATTGTGAGCTTTATTTTTCCGCTGGTTTTTTCTTTTCAATAGGTTGATTTTGATTATCAGTTTTAGCGCTTTAAATGTGCTCGCACCTCCATACCTTTGGCAATCCTCCAAGG
>DKIP01000029.1:10881-25135 GCA_002454335.1 Cytophagaceae bacterium UBA6715
CTCCAAGGTTTGCCAAAGGTAAACGGCTTATTCAGGATAGGAATCTCCTTCGTTTCTGCGTAAACTTACATCAATCTAAACCTAGCATGAAAAAAATCTTCGCCCTGGCGCTCATCGCCAGCTCGCTGTCGGCACAAGTGCCTGTGGGCAAAAAAGTCATTAGCTCGTTGTATATCTACGATCTTCAGTCTGGAAAATCAGAGAAAATTTTAGAAGAGAAGCGGCATTTTGAAGCGCCCAATTGGTCGCGCGACGGGAAGTTTCTTCTTATTAATGCTTATGGGATACTCGAAAAAATTAGCCCGCAAGGCGAGAAATTAGGAGAATTGAATACCGGAACCGTACAGAAGGCAAATAATGATCATGGTTACAGTTTTGACGGAAAGACCTTATTTATTTCTAGTGCCAAAGCCGAAATCAAAGAGCACACTTCGTTCATTTACAAGGTCAACTCGGATGGAGGCACGCCGATTCAATTAACTCCCTTGACTCCTTCTTATTGGCATGGTGTGTCTCCCGACGGGAAAACGATGGTGTATTGCGCCGCACGAAATGGGAATTATGATGTGTATGCGATGTCGGTAAATGGCGGAGAAGAAATTCGACTTACAAGCACAGATGGATTAGATGATGGCCCAGAATATTCGCCCGATGGAAAATACATTTACCTCAATTCGTATCGTACGGGAATGATGCAAATTTGGCGGATGAAACCAGATGGTTCTGAGCCTGAGCAGATGACTTTTGATCATTATTCCAACTGGTTTGCCCACATTGCGCCGAACAATCAAGTGGCTACAATAATTACCTACATGGAAGACCAGGTGCAGGCGCACCCCTTTGGCCGACAAATCAAATTGCGTTTACTTGATTTGAAAACCAAACAAATAAAAGATTTGACAGAGGCGTTTTTTGGTGGTCAGGGAACGATTAATGTACCTTCTTGGAGTCCGGATGGGAAAAAGTTCGCTTATGTACGTTACGCATTAGAAGATTTGTAAATTAGTGCTCGAAAAAATAAAACCTATTATGAAAAATAACAGTTCCGCATCGCGCAGACGTTTTCTGCAGCAAATAGGTGCAACGAGTATGGTCGCGGCAGCGGCACCAATTCAGTCATTCGCTGCTCAACAAAAAGCTGAAGAGCGTATTTTGCTTTACGAAAAACCAATTTCCGTTGGCGATAAAATCCGCTTGGGCGTGATTGGTTTTGGAGTTCAAGGGCACTTTGATTTAGCCTCTGCCTTAAAAGTTCCCGGCGTAGAATTAGCGGGAATTTGTGATTTATATACGGGACGCATTGAAAATGCCAAAGAACTTTATGGCAAAGATTTGTACACGACACGTAATTACAAAGAATTGCTAGATCGTCCCGATATTGATGCGGTCATCATCGCCACGCATGACGTTTGGCATGCACGCATCACGATCGACGCGCTCGCAAAGGGCAAGCACGTGTATGTGGAGAAACCGATGGTCTATAAAATCGACGAAGGGCATCGTGTGATTCAAGCGCAAAAAAAATACAACAAGGTTTTACAAGTCGGTTCTCAGCGCGTGAGTAGCATCGGTTTAGCGAAGGCCAAGGAGATGTTGGCCAATGGTGAAATCGGGAAACTGAATATGGTGAATGCCGTGTATGATCGTCAGAGTTCGATCGGGGCATGGGAGTATACTATTCCGAAGGATGCGGATGCGTCAACGTGTGATTGGAATCGTTTCATTGAGGCTACGGCCAAGATGGAATTTGATGCGAAGAAATTCTTCTGGTGGCGTGCTTTCAAAGAGGTAGGAACTGGAGTAGCGGGGGATTTATTCATTCACCTATTGAGTGGTACACACTTTATGACCAACTCGAAGGGTCCCGAAACGATTTTCTCAACGGGCCAATTCAGCCATTGGAAAGACGGTCGGAACCTGCCCGATGTGATGTCGGGCGTCATGCAATATGCTGACACGCCAGAGCATCCTGCCTTTCAATTAACCTTACAAGTAAACTTTGTCAGCGGAACGGGCGGGCAAGAAGTGATTCGCCTGATCGGTTCGGAAGGGGTGATGGATGTGAAGGGAAATACGATTTCTGTGAAGCATAGCATTATGCCGGAGGCACCGGGTTTTGGTGGATATGATTCCGTATTTACGTTTTCGAAGAGCATGCAAGATGAGATGACGAAAGAATACAATGCCAAATGGACGGAGGCACAACGCAAGCGTCCAATCAAGGAGGATGTGATTTTTAGACCGCCTGCTGGGTATGATGAGCACGTGGATCACTTCACGAATTTCTTTGATGCGATTCGTACGGGCAAGCAAGTGGTGGAAGATGCGACTTTCGGATTTAGAGCAGCTGCGCCAGCCTTGGCTTGTAACGAAAGTTATTTCAGCAAGAAGATTATTCAGTGGGATCCTGTGAATATGAAATTAAAATAGTGGAAGAGGTGCATGTTCGTGCACCTTTTTTTTGATATTTACAGTATGATTGGAGTTTCTTTTGACAAGGTTGATTGGGGTACCGTATTACATTACAGCTATTTTGTATCCATCGTATTAGGGGCATTAGCAATATTGGATTTTTTAATTCTTTTTAAAAGGCCACGGCATTTTAAGTTGGCTTTCACCCTTTTCCTCTGCACTTTATTTGCATTTGACTTGCTACTTTGGGTTGGGGTGACTTTTCAGGATTTGGTGGCATGGTCTCCACTAATCAATTTTGGTATTTGGGTATCTGGTTTATTTACGCTTTCCATTTTGACGGTAGGACATATTTCCAAATGGGTTTGGTGGTCTGCAGGTTTGATATTTTTATTGAATTGCTATAATTACTATTTACTAAGTGGGGACTTGAATTTGCAGGTTGATGGGAGGAGTGTTTTTATGTTGCGAATGGTGGAAGACCTTCCTATCGTTCAGTTTATTCGTTTTGCACAACGAGTTATATTACTGCTAGCCGTTTTTAAACTTTACCAAGTGATTAAGCAGATACAATCGGAGCGGAATTTATATGGTTTGAAACTGAAGCGCTGGCTTCAGGTGAACATACTTCTCGTGTTGTTTGTCGTCTTTTGCAATAATGTATTGGTTTGGTGGATGTACCAAATGCCTTTTTTTTATGAGATAAGTCAATCAGCCTATTCCTTTTTTTGTGCTGGCATTTTCCTAAACGTAATATATCGTCCTGAGTTTCTAAATAATCACGAAGTAAATAAGTTTGATTTTAGGCGATATATTTTGTCGGATCAATTAACATTGACGGATAGAAACTTTTTTGTACCATTCTTTCATGAGATGTATTACTTGAATACACAAGCGACGATTGAGCATTATTGTAAGCAAAATAAAATTTTGGAATCTGATCAATTTAATGAGCAAATCATGCAACGTTACAAGATGAGCTTTAGTCAATTAGTTAACAAAAAGCGCGTGGAATATTTTGTTGCTCTTGCCAAAAATCCAAATTATGCCCATTATTCCATTGAGGCATTGGCAAAAGAATCGGGTTTTAATTCACGAACGGCGCTTTATAAACCGTTTAAAAAGTTTCATGGAGGAACGCCGATAGATTTAATTACAGCCGTAAATCGCAGATAGCGAGCTGTCTATATTTTTGCGACATCATTTGTTTGGCTTCGACAAGCTAGGGTTGGTTCGTGCATCACCTAGGGAATACCTTTGCCATCGATAATCAAACCCATCTAACAAATGTTTCGTTTAAAATTTATTCTTGGCACATTCGTGTTCGCTTATTTAATTTCAGGTTGTAAAGTAGAAGATCCAATTGCAGATAGTCCTTGTGATATAGGTACGTTCACGTATACGACTGATCCCAAATTCCCTAAACAAATTTCCTTAAAATGGGGAGAATTCAATACCAATAGTTTTAATAAGGAATGTACGGTTAGTTTTAGTGGCACATTCGTGGGTCGTAAAGGGCCGAATGAAACAGATTTCACGAATTTAGAGAATGTGAAATATCCTACAGAGTCTTATGTTGATACAACGGTAAAACCCAACACCACCTATGAATATCGCATTTATCGTTGGAATGGAGATGCCAATGGGAATCCCAAATACCTGACTGTGGTAACACCAAGCCTTCCATTGCCTAGCTCACCAGGTGCTGTTGTTTTAGAATATACTTCTCCCACGACGGCAACAGTTTCGTGGCTAAATAATGCTGCAGGTACAGCTGAAATTCCCGTTGTTGGAACAAAAGTATATCGCAAGTCGGAGGCAGAAACAAGTTTTACCTTACTCGCCACCTTGGGGGCGACGGATAATGTCTATTATGATAAAGGTTTGACACCTGATACCAAATATACTTATCAGGTTGTTCGTTTCAATAATTATGGGGATGGGCCAACAAGTTCTGTTACTGCGCGTACAGACAAGTTTGCGGTGTATGAAGAGGTAACCATCAGTGGAAAAACCTGGATGTTGAAGAATTTAGATGTATCAACGTACCGCAATGGGGATGTAATTCCTGAAATAAAAAACTTGGCTGATTGGAACAAGGCCACAGCAGGGGCATGGTGTTATTATAATTTTGGTTCAGCTATGAATCCTAATTGGGGTAAATTGTACAATAAATATGCCGTTGATGATCCTCGTGGATTAGCTCCCCAAGGTTGGCATATTCCAAGCAAAACGGAATGGATGGAATTGATAACAGCTGCCGGTGTTCCAGGAGCTCCTAAAATTAAAGCAACAACTGGGTGGAGAACCCCTTTTGTGGCATCGAATAGCACAGGTTTTACAGCATATCCTGCTGGAGGAATCATTCGTGGGCAGTTTGATTTTAATAATGTGAATTTAGAATCTTACTTTTGGATTAAAGATCCAGGAAATGGAGACTTACGCTACTATATTTACATGCAAGCGGAAAACAATGATATCAATATTTATCCTGATGCCTTAGAAGGAGGACTGCACGGATTTTCGGTACGTTGCCGAAAGGATTTATAAAACCATGGATAAAAGAAAGGGCGCTCAAATGGGCGCCTTTTTTAATGTCCGCGCTTAGCCCTTAATGCCGGAAGCCCTACGCCAGCGGCATCAAATCCCCCATCGACGGCAATCATTTGACCAGTCACATACCCCGCTTTTTCGGAACATAAAAAGTAGACGGTTTCGGCGATATCGTCTACCGTGGCCGAACGATTTAAGGGGATGCCATTGTAATAAGCCGTGATGATTTCGGGAGAGTGAACCGCGGCTGCTAATTTGGTTTTCACTGGTCCTGGCGAGACACAATTCACACGAACACCAAAATCGCCTAATTCCACGGCAAACTGTTTGGTTAAATGAACAACTGCTGCTTTGGATGTGCCATAGGCAACGCGTAAGGTACTCGCACGAACAGCCGATATGGAGCCAATGTTCACTACGGCACCTCGGCTTTCTTTCAAGGCCGGGATAGCTGCCTGCGTACAAAGAAATACGCCATCTAGGTTGGTGGACATGATTTTACGCCAACAGTCAAAATCGGTTTCTTCGAGCGGTTTAAATTCTGCCACACCCGCATTATTAACCAATGCATCTATCCGACCAAAAGAGTTCATGACCGTTTCAATCATCTGGGATACGTCGGCAGGTGACGAAATATCACAAGCAATCGCAATCGAATGTTCGATGCTCGTTGCTGCTTTTAATACCTCAGATTCATCCCGGTCAACGAGCGCCACGTGATAACCGTGGCTTTGAAATAATTTTGCGGTGGCTAAACCGATGCCGCGTGCGGCACCGGTGACAATGGCAACTTTGTGAGCTTGTGACATAGAATGGGTCTTATTTCCTTAAAGTTAGGGAAGGTTGTGGAGCCCCAATTATATTTTTGTTATTTTTATCAAAATAAACCGATCAAACATGAAACATCTTTTTTGTCAAGCTAGTCTTGTTTTGGGATTATTTGTGGGCATCGGTGCTGCTACCTGCTTTTTGCTAGGCGTTTCTTTTGCTCCCATTTTACTGATTTTATTTTTTGCCTTGTTGGCCATAGGATTTCAAGCCTATCCCTTGTTGAAAGGATTTTCTTATACATTTTTCATTTTTGCAGCGTCCACCTATGCCTTCACTTTCCCAGAAAACATGGTAAGTTATCAGGGATTTCCGTTGAAGAAATTGGTTACCCCTTTGTTGGTAGTAACGATGTTTGGCATGGGGATTCACATGAATTTATCCCGCTTTGTGGAAATTGTCAAATCGCCCAAACCCATATTTGCTGGAATATTTTGTCATTATTTAATCATGCCAGGAATCGGTTTGGCCCTAGCAATGACGACAGATCTTCCACCTGAAATCGCCGCCGGAATTATCTTAGTTGGTTGTTCACCCAGCGGAGTAGCTTCGAATGTCATGGCATTTATTTCTGGGGGAAACTTAGCGCTTTCGGTGACCGTCACCGCGATTTCTACGCTGCTTGCGCCGTTAGTTACTCCTTTGTTGATGAAATTACTTGCCAACCAATTAGTGCCCATTAACTTTTGGGATATGTTTTGGCACATCATGGAAATTGTCATTTTCCCGGTTATTGCTGGTTTAGTCTATAATCAATATGCCTATGGCAAACAGAAATGGCTGGATGAATTATTGCCTATTTTATCGATGGCATCCATTATTTTTATTGTGGCATTGACTGTCTCAGCGGGTCACAGTACACTAATGTCGATTGGATGGTTATTGATTTTTATCGTATTGATTCATAATCTTTTGGGATATTTTTTTGGTTACCGGATCAGTAAATGGATGGGAATTAATGAGCAGGACTCGCGAACAATTGCTTTCGAAGTGGGCTTACAAAATGCGGGCTTAGCCTCAGGCATAGCTGCCAAAATGGGTTACATCGCCACGATGGGATTGGTACCGGGGATTTTTGGTTCGATGCAAAATATTACTGCATCAATTTTGGCGAATTGGTGGGGACGTAAAAAGTAAAACTTAATGTAATATTGTGGCATGAATTTTTCAATGACCAAATTTCTGGAGATTTTAACGATTGTTGGCAGCCGTTATTTTATCATTGCTGGAATCGTATTTGTGATTAGTTATTTGTTGTTACGCAATCGCATTGCGAAGAAGAAAATCCAATTAACTTTCCCCAAAAATACCGACTACCTCCGAGAAATGGTATACTCATTTTCGAGCATGGTCATATTTGCTGTGATCGTTACGGGAGTTGTCTTCAATCCCGCGGTCCGGCCGCATACGAGCATTTATTCAGACATTTCGGAATATGGTCTTACCTATTATGTCTTGGCCTTCCCTATCATGTTTATCGCGCATGACACCTATTTTTATTGGATTCATCGCATGATGCACCACCCAACGTTATTCAAATGGATTCATTTGGTACACCATAAATCAACGAATCCGTCCCCTTGGGCAGCCTATGCTTTTCATCCGCTAGAAGCAATTTTGGAAAATGGGATTATCATGTTGTTTTATTTCACCCTCCCGATGCATGTTTCACACGTGCCTATGTTTTTCTTATTTTCCATCATCTATAACATATATGGACATATGGGCTGGGAGCTTTATCCCAAAGGTTTTAATACAACGCTGATCGGTCGTTGGGTGAATACCGCTGTCGCGCACAATCAGCATCACAAATATTTCAAAGGCAATTACGGTCTATATCTGTTATTTTGGGATCGTATCATGGGTACAATGCGAGACGATTATGACGAGGCGTTCGATCAGGTCAAAAGTCGTAAAAGTTAATTTTCGTACAAGATACCAGCACTTGCCTGCAAGGCAAAAGTCGTTTTCTGTAGGTAGGCTTTCAGGTCGGCCAATTTTTCTGCGGCTTCCAAGGATTTCATTTCCCGACTGTTGATTAAGAACAACGATGATTCTCCATTTTCAAATCGCATTTCTTCTGCTTTGACCAAAGATTGGTAATTTGTAAATGCGGATTCTTGTGTCCGAATCTGTTTTTGTAGTGCCTCAAATTGATTGAAGTAATTGCGAATTTTGATCTCTACTTGAAGTTGTTTTTGATTTAAATTTAATTGTTCGGTTTCCAACTTTAATTTGGCCGCTTGGTAGGCTCCTCTTCCTTCCGAAAGACGCAGAGGGAGTTCAAACTTGATTCCATATTTATAATTGTTTTCCAAAAATGTAGCACTGTACAAGGAGGGTCCGCCCTTCGATAAATGATTGTAACTGACATCGAGTTTAGGGAGTAAACTTTGGAATTTCAATCGTTTTTCAATGCCTAATACATCCAATTTATTTCGATAATTATTTATTTCTGGATGATTTTGCACGGCCTTCGTTAACAGACTTGTTAAGTCGAGGTCTGCATTTGCAAGGAGGCGTATTTCCTCGTTGGCCGCAGGAATGACATCATCCGATAAGTCAACAGGGCTATTGTCCGCATTCCATAAAAAGGCAGAAAGACCTAGTCGGGCATTCGTAAATTCCACGGTCTTTGCTGTTAACATATTCTCAAATGTTTGCTTTTGTGTTAAGGCCTCAAGCGTATCCACCGCCGGCCTATCCCCAAACGTTACACTTTTTCGCACGAAATCAAGGCGCTTCGTTGCATTTAAGTAGTTGGCTTGAACAAGCAGTAATACTTGGTAACTTCTAACCCAGGTGATGTAGCTTTCCATGGCATCTAATAGTAGCTTGTTGAGCTCAACACGCTGATCTTGCATCGCCATTTTTTGCATGATTTTCGCTTGCTGGAGGGCAGCTCTGCGCTTATCCATCAACAGATTTTTGGCCAAGGGGATTTGAATGCCGAGGTAGCTGGTTTGCCCAACGGTCTGGCTGGGGTCTAGGCGGGAACCTTGGATGTTTTCAATGCCCGCATTCAACTCAATTCCATACCAAGTGGGAATGCTTAGGGAGGGAGCGTGGTAATCTAGATAATTTTTGCCGTCTAAGGTTTTTTTTGTGCTGTAATGCTGTAGTACGGGGTCAAATGCGCCTCTTGCAAAAGTCAATGAAGCATTTGTTTGCTTAATGTCAAGCAATGTTTGCTTCACGACCGGATGAAAATGCTGCACAATTTGCCAATATTCGGTGGAACTTAAGGATTTTTGTTGAGCCCATCCCACTTGGAAAACCAGCAAAAATAGTAAGATCTTATTTTTCATTCTTTTGCTTTTTAACTGTTTTACCCGTGTAATAATCCGCTGGGAAACCATTGATATTACGCCATAATTCATACCAAAGGGGTACATCGTTTAGTAAGGCGATACCTTGAGCACCCGCACCGATACGCAGTTGCTTCGGCCATCTTTTCCCTTTGGGGTCTTCTTCGACAATGACGCGGAATAGCCCCTGATCATTGATGGTATTCTCAACTGCCCGAATTTTCCCTGGGAATGTTCCAAAGCTTTGGTTCGGCCAGCCGCCCGCAAATAAGATGACAGGATATCCGTCAAAAATCAATCGGACGTCCTCACCGGGAACAATGAGGGGTAAATCAACTGGCCTGACAAAAATTTCCACCGCCACATTTGTATTGTTGGGCACAATCGTAAGTAAATCTTCTCCTTCCTTAATAATTTCACCTATGCCGGATTTGGTCGCTTGGATGATTTGTCCTGCTTGTGGGGCAATGATGTAATACATGCCATTCCGTAGGGTGTAATTCGTTACTTGGTTTTCAAGCTTTGCAATGTCTCCCTTATTCGTTTCTACTTGTCCTAAACTTTGGAAACGCTCGCCTTCTGCTTTATTGATTTTTTCACGATATTCTTGATCCACACCACGCAATTCAATTTGGGCATTGGCAATTTCTTGTAAGGTTTGATTCACCTTATTTTCAGCTGTTGTTTTTTTTGCAAATGCATTTTGCATGGCCACATTGCGCTGTTGATATTGTGTTTGCGAGATGAGTCCTTCGCGATACATTTTTTGGTTTCGCTCAAATTGATCCTTGGTTAGGTTATAGTCATTTTGAGTGGCTTCCAGCTCTGCCCGTTCCCCGGTTATCTTTTGTTGCAACTGTTTGATTTTATTATCAACCTGGCTTTGCTTTAAAGTTAAAGAACGTCGCAGGTTATTCATTTGATCTTCTGTGGCTTTTACTTTTTGCTCATAAAAACGGAGCGATCCAATTTTTGCATTCAATTGCTCTTGCGTACGTGCAATCAAGTTGGGATCCAAGTATTCGCCCTTAATCTCGGTTATTTTCGCCAAGGTGTCTCCTGCTTGAACGGTGTCACCTTCTTTCACCCACCACCGACTAATCTTTCCGGCGATGGGGCTATAGATTTTTTGTGGTTTTTGTTCTTGAAATAAGCTGGTGACATTTCCTTTGCTTCGTATATTTTGTGTCCAGGGCAAAAATATAATTGCCAAGGTCAAGGCCAGCAAGGAAATCAGCCAGGGTTTAATGGCTGTGCCTTTCTCTTCCGAATAGATATGGTCAAACGCATTAAATTTTTCCATGGCGCATATAAATTTGTTGGTCTGTCAATCGATTAAAATCGGCATCATCTGACACGACAATGACGGTAGTATCTGCAGGTAAATTCAGCAAGTAGTGTTTCAATTGATCTTTATTTTTTGTTTCTAATCCGGCCCAAGGTTCTTCAAGTAATAAGAGCTTTTTCGGACCACAAAGTGCACGAAGTAGGAGCACTTTTCGGATGATGGTTTGGGGCGTTTTCTTCCCGATGGGCTCTATGATGGTGTCAAAACCGGCAGGGAAATGACTAAAGAAATCGTCAAATCCGAGTTCCATAGCCTTCCGAAGTATGAGATCAGCAGTGATTTCTTTTTGTCCCAAGCTGATATTTTCCCAAAGGCTTCCGCCAAAGATTTCTTGACCGTGCAAGACAACTCCGGTGCATTTTCTTAAACCCTCCAAAGCATAGTTCTGAATAGGAAAGTGATTTAGCTGAAAACTACCCTCAAAATCTTGATAATTGCCCGTCAACATGCGTAATAACATCGACTTTCCTGAACCTTCAGGGCCATCAATACTTACTTTTTGGCCAGGTTTAATGTGTAGATTGATGGAGTCGAGCACTTTCTTACTTGTATCAAATGAAAAAGAGAAGTTGGACAGTTGTATATCCAAGCCTTTTTCAGGGTTCACTTCCATGGTTCCTGATTTCTCTAGTGGGCTCTCTGTGACACTGGCTATTTTTTCCAAGCCTGTGATCACATCATACGCACTGTCTAAACTAGTTATCAGTTTTTCCACTGCACCAATGACCATTAAGATGACAATTTCAGCGGCAATAAATTCGCCTATATTCAATTGTTGGTCAATCAATAAGTAAGTACCCAAGGTGAGCATTAGCACCGTCAAACTAACTTTGAAGAAAATAAGCGTTTTGTATTGAAACAATAATACCTGAAAATGTTGGGTGCGGGCCTCTAAATATCCCCGGGTATGTGCATTCGTTTTCTCCAAATTGAGATCAGAGCCTTGGCTAAATTTGAACGATTTCAGGGTACGCCCCATCTCATTGAAAAAGCCTACTACTTCATATTTATAATTGGACTCTTCAATGCTCGTAGATATCCCTTTTTTGCTTGTTAAATTAAATATTAGCCCCAGCAAGATTAGCAAAAAAACACCCAATAAAATAAAGAGTGGGTGATACAAGGAGAGTAGCAAAATACCGAAGACAATTTGAACGCTGGCGATGGGAATGTCTAGCAATAGTTTGGCAAATCCTTTTTGAATATTAACGGTATCAAAAAATCTATTCACCTTTTCTGGTATGAAATAGTGATCCATTTTTTTCAAATCCATGCGTGGAATCGTGTCCGCAAAGGTGTAAGCATACTTTGCAAAAACGCGTTGCTGGATTGTTTCGATGATTTTCATTTGATTAATCTGTAATAGACCTACAAGAAAAACACCTAAAACAACAAGGAAGATAAGAACATAGATGGAGCTAACCATGGTCGCTCCCATCACCAATCCGATGATTGTTTGTACACCCAAGGGTAAACTTAAATTGATTAAACCACTCAACATCGAGAAGAGGTAGATGGAAACGACCTCCTTTTTATGTACGCTAACTAGTTGGGCAATTCGCTTTAACGGATTGGCAGGTGTCATGTTTTATTAAATTTTGGACCAAAATTATAAATACTTTTTTAAATAATAGTATTACTATTCAATATAATATTAAAATATATTTTGCAATAGTGTTAATATCAGTTAATTTTGAATGTCGTTATTTCATTATGGATTATTCGTTGAGTTTTAAGGTAAATGAGCATATCTATTTGCGCGATCCGGAAGGTACGGAGCTCGGCAAACAGATTATCAAGCATGCCATAGAACTCATTTACGAGATAGGTTTTGAGCATTTTACCTTCAAAAAACTAGCGCTTGAAATGAATACGACGGAGGCATCCATCTACCGCTATTTTACGAATAAGCATCGTCTATTGCTCTATATATTGAATTGGTATTGGTCTTACATGGAGTATTTGGTGGTGGTTCAGTTAGAGCCCATTCAAGATATACGCGCCAAGCTTGAACGCGTCGTTGAATTATTTACCCACGAATTACCTGAGCGCGTAGGTCAATCAGATTATAATAAGAATCGTTTACATCAAATCGTCATTTCGGAAAGTAGCAAAGTCTACCTGGTGAAAGAGGTAAAGGAGATTAACGAAAATGAGGTTTTTAAGCCTTATAAAGATTTGTGTGCGCGTATTTCAGATTTAATTAAGACTTATCAGCCCAACTACCCCTTTCCACATTCTTTGAGTACTACGCTAATTGAGACAGCGCATTCGCAGTTATTTTTTAGTACCTATCTTCCAAAACTCACGGATGTTCAGGACTTGCCTAAGCCAGGTTTCGTGGAACAATACCTAAAGGATCTAGTATTCAAAGCACTTGTGTAGGCACAAAAAAAAACGACCCCTAGGGGCCGTTTCATTCGATAATTTTCTACTGTTATTGCTGCATTTGTTGCATATCCGCACCGCTGTTATTGTTACGCTTCATTTGACTCATATCAAATTTCCCAAAGCGCACCGACAAGGTCAATCGAACTTGTTGTGGATTTGAAATCCGATACGAGGTCTGCGTAAATCCATCTCCTAGTGAAACGCGCGTATTTCCACGTGTTTTAGTTATATCATTGAATGCCAAGGTCAAAGAGGCCATGTCGTTTTTTAAGAATGACTTTTTAATCGCTAAGTCAATTCCAAAATACGGCTCTACATAACCTTGAGACGAACTTTGTGCCTGCATGCCCGGAGGGCCCATTTGCCCTTGATTTTGACTTACGGGCATATTCGTTTTTCCTTGGTAATCACCAGATAATTGAATCACCCATTTATTCGGTAAGATGAAATTGTTGTTGATCTTACCAAATGCTGTCCACATGCCCTCGGCTACTGCGCCTGCTCCTTCGATATTATCCGTATTGATCTTGGAATTATAGACGTTTACATTCGCTGTGAAATCCCACCAATTTTGGAACTTGTTTGTATAGGTCATTTCAGCCCCGTAGTTGATGCTTGAATTTGCATTGATAAATGTATTAATCAAATCCATTTTGCCGCTAATTGGGTTGATTTCTTGGCTATAATAACGGGTAATCAAATTGTCTGTGTATTTGTAATAACCCGAAAACAAGAATGTGGCAGATCCTTTAGTCTTGCTGTATGAAAGTTCCCCTGACGTCGTGAATTCGGGAACTAAATCCGCATTTCCTCGCGTAATATTTAAGCTGTCACTGTAATCGACGAATGGTATAATTTGGAAGAAATTAGGCCGATTTACCCGGCGTGTTATACTCAATTGTAATTGATCTGTTTTTGATAAATCCTTTTTTAAGAAAATGGATGGGAATAAACTTAACGGAAAATTATTGCTAAACTGTTGTTTCGTATTTAACAATTCCCCTGAATAATTTGAGCTCTCGCCACGCAATCCTAATTTATAAGAGAAGCCCGTTGTTTTGCCTGAAACAGACATATAGGCTGCGTACACATGATTAGTACTGGTGTAGTTAATTGAAGCGGATGTGATTTCTTTGTAGACGTCAGAGCCAACGGGCTTTAATGTATTTACATTTTTATTCGCTAATTCATTTATTTGCGCTCGAAGGCCCATTTCAATGGTGCCTTCGTTTTTGATGGGCTTCACATAATCCGTTTGAATCGTGATGAATTTATTATTCCCTTCGCCGGCATTTTTTTGAATCTGCGTACCTGTGATTGTGCTGTTGTTCAAGTAATTCGTTGTAATCAAGGATTCATTTTTATTTGTCCCTCCAAAGAAGTTCATATCCATGGTTAATTCCTCACCTGCTTT
>DKIP01000045.1:0-4036 GCA_002454335.1 Cytophagaceae bacterium UBA6715
CTTTCAGGATTTCATCGTGGAAATCGGAAAGCTTAAATTTCGGTCCTAATTCCTTGCTCAAGCGTTCACGAATCTCGCGGATTTTCAATGCCCCAATTTTATAAGAAAGCGCCTGCGCTGGAATCGCCATATAACGTTCGATTTCCGCCGTTGCGCCCTGTTCTGAAATAGGTTCATTGTCCATCATATACTTGATGGCTTCCTCGCGGGTCATGTTTTTCGAGTGCATACCAGCATCCACAACTAAACGAATCGCCCGGTGAATTTCATCGCCTAAAGCACCCATATATTGGTAAGGGTCGGTGTATAGCCCCAACTCTTTTCCTAAGCTTTCTGTGTACAGGGCCCAACCTTCTGCATAGGCTGAATTTTCCCCAAAACGACGAAATTTAGGCAATTGGCTATTTTCTTGTTGGAGACTCACTTGGTAATGATGCCCAGGAATTGCCTCATGCAAGAATAAACTTTCCATGCCAGATGTCGTATTGAATTTGGTCGCATCCAAAATCGGGACATAGAAAATACCTGGACGTGTGCCATCTTCAGATCCTTGGAAATATTCCGCCGAAGCCGATGCCGCACGGAATGCCTCGGTTTGTCGGATTTCAAATGGTGTTTTGGGAACTCGTCCAAACATCGTCTTCAAAGCAGGTTCCATTTTTTTATGAATGGTTTCAAATGCAGCTAAGACCTCCGCTGATGTATGATAAGGCATGAATTTCTTATCGGAACGCATGTGCTCAAAGAATGCTTTTAAGTCTCCTTGGAATCCAACGGCCTGTTTGGTCTTCTCCATTTCTGTCCGAATACGCTTCACTTCAGCCAAACCTGTTTGGTAAATTTCATCGGCTGGTTTATCGGTCGTTGTTAATACTTTAATCAAATATTGATAATACGCAGCTCCATTGGGAATCGCGGAAATACCACTCGTTGAACGAGATTTAGGAAGGTATTCCGTTTGTAAGAATTGTGCTAAGCGAGTATAGGCTGGGATGATCTCCGACTGGATAATCTGCGTGTATTCTTTGGTAAATTTAGCTTTGTCGGCCTCCGTAAAATCCTTTGGAAAATGATTCAAAGGTCCATAAAAGGTACTTTGCTTGATGTCTTGGACTTCGAATGAGGTCAATTGCGGAATGATTTTTTCGGTCAAAGCCTTTGGCAAAACGACATTCGCTGCGATTCCTCGTTTGAAATAAACGATACTCGAATCCATGTAAGCCGCCCCGATGTGCATGCGTTTCTCCCAATTTTCATAATCCTTTTTCGTAGCAAATGGTTGCATCACAGAACCGCTGCCTAATTGCGCAAAAGTCAAGTGAAAGCCATAAAATTGGTTCAATGGCATCAAATTGTCAGGATAGGTCAAGCCTTCCAAGCCTAATTCGACATCGCGCTTCAACATATCAAAGGTGATCTGATCATTGGCATCCAAATCGTCCCGGTCGATGTCTGAAAGACTTGCCTGCGTT
Organism: Cytophagaceae bacterium UBA6715; assembly: GCA_002454335.1. Lineage (GTDB taxonomy): Bacteria > Bacteroidota > Bacteroidia > Cytophagales > Spirosomataceae > Aquirufa. The sequence continues at coordinate 1,473 of DKIP01000045.1, forward strand.
TTTTCCAATAAAGCTTTGACTTTGGCTAAATGGGAATCCGTGAAAGTGATGGTTAATTGATCATTGTAGCGATTATCGCCGTTGGCGGTCGCGGAAACTGGGTTGAGTTTCAGTTGTTCTTCGTAGTAATTGTCGACAAGCGTGCTTAATTCTTTTTTGGCATCGCCGGATTTACAAGCCACAAAGGCAAATAGACAAAGGAGGTAAGTCAGTTTTTTCATTTTGTTGATTTAGAATTTCGAATATAAAAAGAAAGCGGAACAACACCTGCATGGATAACGTAATTGTCCTATTTCTACAAAAGGTAATTTCACCAAAAATTCTATATTTGTAGTTTACAGTATATATCAACACCTAAGCATTTATCAATTTATGTCAAATAAGGGAGCTGAACGCGAACGACTGAGTCTTCGTAACGATAATAAAGGATGGAAAAAGTGGGGGCCTTACTTGACAGAGCGTCAGTGGGGCACGGTTCGTGAAGATTATTCAGCCAGTGGAAATGCCTGGGAAACGATTTCACATGACATGGCTCGCTCGAAAGCCTATCGCTGGGGTGAAGAAGGAATCGGTGGAATTTCAGATAATAAACAACATGTTTGTTTTGCTTTTGCCTTTTGGAATCACCGCGATCATATCTTAAAAGAACGCTTTTTTGGCCTAACGGGTAATGAATCAAATCACGGGGAAGACGTGAAGGAATTGTATTATTACCAAGATTCTACGCCCACGCACTCGTACCAAAAAATGCTGTATAAGTATCCGCAGCATACATTTCCCTATCAAAAACTTATCGATGAAAGCAAAAAACGTACCCGTTTAGAGCCGGAATATGAGTTGATGGACACGGGAATCTTCGATAAAAATGAGTTTTTCGACATCTCCATGGAATATGCCAAAGGAGATGAGCAAGATATTTTAATTCAGGTAACGGTGGAAAACCGTTCCAAAGTCGCTGCACCTATCACGGTTTTGCCAACGATTTGGTACCGAAATACCTGGTGCTGGGGCTACGAAAAATACAATTACAAACCGATGTTGACGGGCGTAGGTCATTCCTTTATCGAGGTAGATCATCGCGTAGTAGGCCGCTTTAAATTATATGCCGAGGATGCGGATGAGTTCTTGTTTTGTGATAATGAGACCAATTTCGACCGTTTACACGGTTCGCCGAATCTTTCCCATTTTACAAAAGATGGCATCAACGATTACATCGTTAATAAAAACAAACATGCGGTAAACCCGAATCACATTGGGACAAAAGCATCTGTGCGTTATTCTGCCAAGATTCCGGCGGGAGGGAAGAAGGTGTTTCGTTTGCGTTTGACGACTTTGACATTGCGCGAACCCTTCGCGGATTTCGATGAAATCTATGCTGCACGATTGAAAGATGCGGACGATTTTTACGCAGATTTACAAAAAGACATTCAGGACGCAAGCATGCGTAGTTTGCAGCGTCAAGCCTATGCGGGTATGTTGTGGACCAAACAATGGTATTATTACAATGTATTCGAATGGATTAAAGGGGATCCCGCTATGCCAAAACCCGATGCTTCTCGGAAGCTTGGTCGGAACAACACATGGCGCCATATGTATGCGGCGAATATCCTTTCTATGCCCGATAAATGGGAATATCCTTGGTTTGCGGCTTGGGATTTGGCCTTTCATACCTTGCCTTTGGCACGTTTGGATCCTGATTTTGCCAAACGCCAATTAGCCGTAATTCTGCGGGAATATTATATGCACCCGAATGGGCAGATTCCTGCCTATGAATGGTCGTTCTCGGATGTGAATCCACCTGTGCACGCTTGGGCGACTTGGAAGGTTTACGAGATCGACAAGGAGATGAATGGGGGTAAAGGGGATGTTGTATTCTTGGAGCGTATTTTCCATAAATTATTGCTGAATTTCACCTGGTGGGTGAATTTGAAAGACGAGGGAGGAAATAACATCTTTGGAGGTGGTTTCTTGGGAATGGATAACATTGGGGTATTTGACCGTTCGGCGCAATTGCCTACGGGTGGACACTTGGAACAAGCGGATGGAACGGGTTGGATGGCCATGTACAGTTTAAATATGTTGCGCATTGCCTGCGAGATTGCGATGGAAAATCCGGTGTATCAAGACATGGCCTCCAAATTCTTCGAACACTTCTTGCACATCGCCGGTGCGATGCAGTCGATCGGTGGGGATAAGTTAAACCTGTGGGATGAAGACGATCAATTCTATTATGACATGTTGCATAAGGAAGATGGGTCAGCGGAATTATTGAAAGTTCGTTCGATGGTGGGCTTGATTCCTCTATTTGCCGTCGAGGTATTGACCTCGGATATGTTGGAGAAATTACCTGCCTTCAAACGTCGCGTGGAATGGGTGTTAAATAACCGACCGGATTTGGCGAGTTTGATTTCGCGCTGGTATGAGCCGGGCAAAGGGGAGAGTCGTTTGCTTTCGATTTTGCGCGGTCATCGGATGAAGATGATTTTGAAGCGGATGTTTGATGAGACCGAATTTTTATCGGATTATGGCATTCGTTCCTTATCGAAATACCACAAGGAGCATCC
>DKIP01000045.1:4111-5044 GCA_002454335.1 Cytophagaceae bacterium UBA6715
AGTATGTTTGGGGGGAACTCCAACTGGCGTGGTCCAATTTGGTTCCCGATGAATTATTTGATTTTGGATTCCTTGAGCAAGTTCTCGGATTATTATGGTTCGGATTATGAGGTGGAATTCCCGACAAATTCTGGCGAAATGATGAATATCAAAGATGCCGCTGAGGGGGTTTCTCGCCGCTTATTGGCCATGTTTGTGCCGAATGAAGAGGGCGTAGTGCCGATGTATGATGGGCATGAGAAATTACATGAAGATTCCCATTTGTTCTTTGAGTACTTTGACGGAGATACCGGCAAGGGTTTGGGGGCAAATCATCAAACCGGTTGGACCGGCTTAATCTCTGAAATTATCCTTCAATTACATAAGAAATAATGCAAACACCCGAAGAACGTTTTGCGGCCTTAGGCTTAGTTTTACCCCCAGCACCGAAACCTTTAGGGGTTTATAAACCCGGTTTGCAGGTAGGTGAATTCTATTATGTGTCAGGCCATGGTCCCGTATTGCCAGATGCTTCGTTGATTATTGGTCGGATCGGTGCGGATATGGACATCGAGGCGGGGAAACTTGCTGCGCTGCAGGTAGGCCTAACCATTTTAGCCACCTTAAAGGCACAATTAGGCTCCTTGAATCAGGTGAAACGAGTGATAAAGGTGTTGGGGATGGTCAATGCGACGGACGATTTTTTACGTCATCCCTATGTGATCAATGGCTGTTCGGAATTATTTGCCCAAGTTTGGGGCGAGGAAAATGGCATCGGTGTTCGCTCTGCTGTGGGTATGGGGACCTTGCCGGATAATATCCCGGTGGAGATTGAGGCGGTGTTTGAGCTAGCCAGTTAAACGTGACGTATCACGTTTAACTGGCTAGCAGTCGCTAGTCACTAGTCGCTAGTCACATTGGCAATGCTGTAAGCTTAGCCAAAGGTTGAGGCGC
>DKIP01000045.1:5181-7438 GCA_002454335.1 Cytophagaceae bacterium UBA6715
ATGCCGGCACGCGGATGGATTCTTCCAAATTGATTTCAGGTAATTCGTAGTACAAGGCATTGTACAACTTCTCCAAGGTATTCATTTTCATGTAAGGGCATTCGGAACACGCACAGGTGTTTTGCTCATTAGCCGGTGCTGGAATCAAATGCTTATGCGGTACAGCTTGCTTCATTTTGTGCATGATGCCTGCCTCGGTCGCTACGATGAACGTAGAATTTGAAGAGGTTTCCACGTATTTCAACAAGGCTGTCGTTGAGCCGACGTAGTCCGCTTCTTTCAAGATGATTTCTTTGCATTCTGGGTGGGCGATCAACAAAGCATCTGGGTATTCCTTTTTCAAGGCGGCTAATTTCTCCAACGATATATCGATGTGTACCATGCAAGCGCCTTCCCACAGAATCAATTCCCGACCAGTTTTGTGCGCCACGTAGCGACCTAAGTTGGCATCCGGTGCGAAGATGATTTCGCGATCCGCGGGAATGGATTCAACGATCTGAACCGCATTGGATGAGGTGCAAATGATGTCGGTCATAGCCTTGATCTCTGCGGAGCAGTTGATGTAGGAAACCACAATCGCATCCGGATGGGCTGCTTTTAAGGCCGCAAATTCCGAAGCTGGAACCGAATCCGCTAAAGAACATCCCGCATTGAAGTCGGGAACCACTACTTTTTTCGAAGGGTTTAAGATTTTAGCCGTTTCACCCATGAAATGTACACCACAGAAGACGATTAAATCGGCCTCCGTTTTTTCTGCGGCTTGGGATAAACCGAGAGAATCGCCCACGTAATCAGCTAATTCCTGGATTTCTCCGTCCACATAATAGTGCGCTAAAATCACGGCGTTTTTCTCCTTTTTCAGGCGCTGGATTTCGGTGATTAACTCAACACCTTTGGGAGTCGAGCGGGCGATGTACCCAACGGATTTGGCTTCGTCGATTAAATTCATTTCGCTTTGAGGCTAAGGTCTAAACTTTTCACTTGGTGTGTTAAGGCACCTACGGATATGTAATCTACTCCTGTTTCGCCATAGGCGCGGAGTGTTTGTTCATTAATTCCACCGGAGGCTTCGGTGACGAACCGACCGTCGATTTTCCGAATGGCAGCGCGGAGGCGATCAGGGCTGAAGTTGTCCAACATGATTCGTTGGACGCCGCCGATAGCCAATACTTGGTCTAATTCGTCTTCATTACGCACTTCGATTTCAATGGCTATAGGTTCTGGCAAGGACGCATTGTAGGTAAATGCTTTTTCTAAAGCCGCTTTGATTCCACCTGCAAAGTCGACGTGATTGTCTTTGATCAGGATCATGTCAAACAAGCCATAGCGGTGATTGACTGCGCCACCAATCTTGCAGGCCCATTTTTCCGCCAAACGGAAGTTGGGCGTCGTCTTCCGCGTATCCAACAATTTGGCACGCGTACCTTCTAAAATAGTAACCAATGAGCGCGTATAGGTCGCGATTCCCGACATCCTTTGCATGCAGTTTAATACCAAACGTTCTGCTTTTAAGATGGATTGCGAGGAACCGCTTACTTCTAAAACCACTTGACCCGGTTCGATCCAAGTGCCGTCATGAATGAAGGCTTGAACGTGTAAGTTGGGATCCACTTCCTTGAAAATCGCCAAGGCTAATTCCACCCCAGCGAGAATTCCCCGGTCTTTCACGAGTAATTGTGCTGTACCTTTCGCATCAGCAGGGACGGTGGAAAGGGAGGTGTGATCTCCATCGCCTATGTCCTCCGCGAGGGCAGCTTGGATAAAAGCTTGAACGTAATGGGGTTCTAAATAATTAAACATGGCGATTTTTTCGAAAGGCAAATTTACGAAAATTCCATTCCGAATTGATTTCTAAGAAAATTATCCTATTTTTGCTACTTATCATGCAAAAGAAGGTTAACGTTTTTCATTTATTGTTGTTTATGCCCGTGCTGTTTTGGCTCGTGGCTAAGCCAATATCCTTCGTTAAGGCAGATCAAGCACAGGTAAAAACCGAGAAACAGCAAAAGACAATTCAAGTCGCGGAGCAACATGTATACCAAACAAGCTCCAGCACGCAACTCGATTTTCCGCAAGATTTTGTATTTCCTAGCCTTCAGGTATTCATTCCAGAGGTACTTCAAACTGCCATTAAATTGCCTTCGGTGGTTCATCGGACGCAATTCATGCGCATTTTATTGACTCAATTTATAGCCACACTGGCGCCATGAGGAACAGTCGCTAGTCACTAGTCGCTAGTCAAATGACCAACGTCTAA
>DKIP01000044.1:0-5396 GCA_002454335.1 Cytophagaceae bacterium UBA6715
AAAAAACCATTGTCGAATTTCATTAAAAACTTGATGCGCACCTGGCAAAGTTCCGAACAATTCCATACTAGATTTCAATTTAAGGGAATCCGTATGACCGAAAATTTGTTGGATGGGCTTATCGGTATGCGCCAACAAAGCCTTTGAAATTTCAATTAGTCGGGGCCCTAATACAGGATGTGCCAAAAAAGTCTCCGCCTCCTCCCTCCCACTGATTCCATAAAACGTTGAATTATACGAAGTCCCCAAACCCTTCAGCTGCGGAAAAACAAACCACATCCAATGGCTCATTTTGTGACCCGATTGAATCTCGCGAAGCGCTTGATCGTAGGTGTTTTCTTGTGCGAGGAGAAAGCGGTTGAGGTTGTAGGAATCCATGGCTATTTTATCAATTAACTGTTCAAAATTTTGGTCGAAACGCGCTACCTTTGGCAAACCTCCAAGGATTGCCAAAGGTAAAGGGGTGGTGGGGGATTGCCAAAGGTAACAAAATCAACCATGTTCAACCTACACCAGCTACATACCGCCTCAGGCATTATCATCGTATTGGCTTTTTGCGTAAAAGTCAGCTTACATGTCTATTTGGACCAGACAATGGGAAAGGCCAAAACCTGGCAAAGCATCTTATTCTTCCCTTTGCCATTTATGAATCTTTATAAAGCGGAGGTGAGTGACGAATACCGCCTTACGAAGATTGTTTGCAATACGATGTTTTATTTGACAATAACAGCTTTGATTCTCAACTTGATTATTGGTCTCAATTTATTCCCTTAGCAAATGGGGCCTTTGGCAAGGTTTTTGATGCGATGATTCATTACCTCAAAAGGATTATGATTTTCCCAATCCCAACTCGAGTCTTGAAAGATAAAATGAAATTCAGCCCTAGACTTTCTTAAATTATTCAACACAATTTCCATCCGATCTCCATCTTTGGGATGGATTTCTACATCAAAGGCATCCGGATTATTTAAACGCCCAAGGAGCTTGAATTGATTTTCAATATAATCAGGCAGACTTAGATAATTAGGAATAACGGCTGTCCCCATCATGATATTCTCCTTCATCTCCCCCACGCGGTAATACAACCAGTAATGTGGAAGTTTAGAATAATGTCCTTTGACACAGGTGCAAAACTTGATTTGGTCAGTGATTTCGCACATACTTAAACGATGACAAACTCTTTTGAATCTAAACGGTAAGCGACGAGGTGCCCATCTTTGGCCACACTGTAATCCAAACAAATGGATTTGGCTAATGCGTCCGTGGGTTTGCCTTTCAACCAATAATGCCCAAAAAACACCGACTTATCCGCATCGTATCTGTGTAAAGCTTCATGTATCGATTCATCCAAGAGTAATTCGCCAAACTCCTCCCCGATTCCCAAGAAGACGTCCTTATGTAATTTTCGGTCTTCAACAGGTTGGAACCATTTGATCCGCGCACTTTTACGTGTCGTTCCATCTTTATCGACAAACTCCTGCCCTGCTGGCAAATCAAATTCCTTGCCCTTTAATAACTCCTCCAATACCTCGTAGACAGGAGATTCTTTGGCAACATATTGAACCAACACCTTTTCGGAAATACGTTTTTGGCCTTGAGTTTCTTCGTAAATGAAATTGGTTTCAAGCCAGTTGATATGCGCATCATCCCAACAAGCATGCACGGCACGAAAATCATCCTGTTCTAAATAGAGCGGCAGCGTATGAAACCAAGGCAAATACACCTGTTCCCATTCCTGTGTATAATTCCGAAACTGCCGAAGGGTTTCGATGTGTTGGTCTATTTCAACCACCGTATGCTTCCGATAAAACCCTCCCTTCACCTTGTCTTTGGTATGAAAACAAATGGCATTGAATTCGTGGTTGCCCATGATTGCGAGTGCGTGGCCCGCATCACACATCGACTTGACGATTTGGAGCGTTTCCCGAATTTTAGGACCCCGATCAATGTAATCACCTAAGAAAACCAATTTCCGTTTTGCGGGATGTTGGTACACACCCCCTTCTTTCACATAGCCCATGATTGCCAAAATCTCCTCGAGCTTGTCGGCATGGCCATGTATATCTCCAATCAAATCAACCATAAATAATTCTTAATAAGTAAATGTATCAAAGGGGATTCCCTCCTTTGTTAAGTATTTCTTGAACAGGGTATAACCTGAATTATTCGAAAACATAGGGGCCAAAGCCTGAAGCAAAGCCTCCTTATCGCCCGGCACAATGCCATGCAAGGCATAAAGCGCTGCCAGATCTTTCGCTAGCACCGTTGCCGTATATTCGTATTCGGAACTGCCCCAGTGTTCATCCACCGTGGTTCCCAAATCATGCCCGTCAAATTTTAGATCTTCACCCTCGAAACCGAGGTTCATGTAGACACACACATCCGCACGCTTAATTGTCAATAGTTCGATGCTCGGATTCATATCGTTTGAATTTTACCGTATACATCAATTTACAAAATTCCGGGAAATTCAGAAAAGCTCCGACTCTATTTGTCGGGATTTCAGTGACAAAAACAACTAGACATTTGGAAAGAAAAATCCTAAACAGATTCAATACAATCGTTAAATCCGACTTGATGGTTGTGACGAAAATTGAATATTAAACCTTAACTCTTTTCAGTTTGCGTAATTCTTTGTAAGGCTCAGTAAACTCCCCCTCAGCATCCATTATCCCTGCTCGTACAAAATCAGCTAATATCTCAGCTTTTGACCTTTTCTCAGCCATCAATTTTTTAGCCAATTCCAAATGCAACTCAACTTGTTTTCGATTGTGGTCCATCTCGCTTGATTTATTTCCCAAACTTACACTGAATACCGACAACTGCTTATTCGAAAATTGGGTAATTTATTACATTGATGAATTCTCCATTTGAACAGTTCGGAATTTACGAACTGTTGGATACGCTAGATCCCAATGGCCTGCAAAACACCTAACATAAGACGAATGAAATGTTCTTATGAAAATGCAATATGCATTTTATGCATATAACTTTCCTTGAAATAATTTGTAAACAATTTTGTTTACATTTATGCAATGAATACTTACCTAGCAAAATTTAGGGGCATCCATCCTGGGATAATTTTAGCCCGGGAATTAAAAAAGAGAGGAATCGCTCAGCGTCCTTTCGCGCTTTCCGTTGGGGAACATCCGCAAACAATCAATGCGATCACGAAAGCCAAACGAAATTTACCCACGTCAATTGCACTGAAAATCGAGGAAAAACTAGGTTTGGAAGAAGGAACTTTGGCATTACTGCAAACCTATTTTGATATTCAGGTAGAGAAATCAAAGATCAAGCCGATTACTCCTAATCTATCCTTGATCAGAAAATCAGTTTTTTGGGATACGGATATCAGTCAAATCGACTGGGATAAACAAAAATATGCGGTTATTCGACGCATAATGGAACGAGGCAATGCGCTTGAGATAAAAGAGATCAAACAATTCTATGGTGCTGCATTAATCACAGAAGTATTAAAACAAAAATCGGTAGAAGCTTACAAACTAAACCCGTAATAATCGCTTTGCCAAATAGTCTTACTCTTCTAAAAAAGGGAAAGTTTATTTACATTATTTAGTAAACGAAAAGCGAATGCAGCATAATACACAAGATTAATATTGTTGTAAGCATTAACATCAAACCAGCTCGCTTTTGGACAATCTTTCTGACCATGTAAATGCAATCATCTTTTTTACTTGCTCATTCGCGTTCTTAAATGTTGTTTTTGATTTAAGTTCTGCAAGATCCCACCGCAATAACAACTTCCCGAAACACTCATCTGCGAAAGAATGTGAAATAGTCTTTACATCTGAAAAATCAAAAACGACATTTTCTCCCTCATGAATAGAGTTTTCAAAAGTGAGACGCAAAGCCTTGCCCAAAAATCTTGTTCCTAAGGAATCTCCCGAATGACTAAATTGAATGATCATCTTAAAGAATATCTATATAAAATCTAAAAAGCCTACCAAAGATCGATTAAATTTTCAAATAATTCATCTTTCAGCTCACGATAAAAATCAGTATGCTCGTTACCAAAAATTGCATATGGGTCAACTAATATATCGGTATTGATTTCCAATAAAACATACGTTCCATACCAGCGAAATGCATCAGAAACCTTAGCCACTTGATTTACTTGAAGTTGTTTTCCCCCAGAATGAATAGACATGTAACCTTTATTTAATTCAACAAATTTGGCTATGGCCCAAAGTCCAAATCCTGCACCTGTACCATTCGTTACTCCTTTTTTAACACAATTCGATAATGCTTCAGCTTCCGTATAGTATAAATAAACAGAGTCTGGGTGTTTTGTTAATGCCCTATAAATACCACATCCGTGATCAGCAATCAAAAATCGAATTATTTTTTTCTCAGGGTAAAATTGAACAGAAACCAATCCCTTTCCCAAACCTAAAAAATCTCCTTCAACCGAATGGTTTAATGTATTATCAATTAACTCCCAAAGACAGAACTCCAATATTGATAATAGTTCATCCTTAACTCCAGACCCCATTAGCATTTTCATAATTTCCTTGTGCATATTTAGAGCACCCTTGGGATCCGAAAATTGCTTCATTTCAAATAGGCAATGCATGGATATTTGAGCCTTAATCGACTCCAAGTAGTTTAATCCATTCGCGCTAGATAAGTCAATCTTATTTATATTAGAAAACCTTAATGCATAATTACCCAAATGCTTCGCTTTACTATAAACTGTTATTCCATGCTCGATCAAATTGACGATTACACTGTATACAATGGAAAAGTAATCAAGGTTTATTTCAGAGATGTCATTAAAGTCAATTTCAACCTCCACATCATACAATTTATCTAAGTTTAATAAGCTAGATAATTGACCTACAAGGTCATTAAGTGAATTAATCTTGGAATAATCAATGTGAATAGCGTAGGTTTTCATAGACCGAAAATTACCTACTATACCAACAGCTGCTTATTCGAAAAAAGGGTAAATTATTGCATTGATGAATCCTCCATTTGAACTATTCGGATTTTACGAGTCTTTGATTCTGTTGATTGCTCGCCCAAAAAATAAGGCAATATGCCTACTTGCTTGAAATAAAAAGAATTATTCAATGCTCTCGCTGAAAAATCATCACAGAAGCCCAAAAACAAAAAACCCAGATCGAGTCTGGGTTATGTATACTTTTTAACGTGCAGTTCTACATCGAAGCATAGTTGGGCACGGCAATGCAAATTTAAATTAAATAACTCAAAACAAAAAAGCATGTTTGATCTGCGTCATATAATAGTCGATTTATTGTGAGAAAAGCGAACGCCATGCCGACTCGCATAAGCAATAAACGTCGCATAACTCGAAGGATCCTCCGACAAATAATCATCAAATGCCACATCCGGTCGTAAGCGAACTGCCT
>DKIP01000044.1:5534-6096 GCA_002454335.1 Cytophagaceae bacterium UBA6715
AATCCCCTGCATTATCTTTGGCCATACCTCGAAAATAATACGACAAGCCTATCAATTCCGCATCAGCTTTCTGATCCTCCACTTGCCGAATGATCCGAGTTCGTTCCTTAATCTCAGCCTCATACTGCGCTTGTTGGGCATATACCTCCGCCACCAACACCTTCGCATACACATTCGTGGAATCAATATCCACCGCCGCATTGAACTCCTTCAGCGCCAGTTGGTACTGCTTTTTGCGCTGCAACAACCGCCCAAGGTATTCATACGCAGCGGAGGTCACGGTGTCTGAAGATTTAAACGAACGAATGATTTCCAAACAAGCCGGATCATTCTTCGTCTCAAAATAGGCAATCATTAATGCCAAAGACAACTCATCCGGGGATTGCTCATATAGACCTTTGGCCTTCAACAAATAAGGCAAGGCTTCTTGATAGGCCTCCTCTTTCACATAGATAATCCCCAAATTCATATACGCCTCCGCGTTATCAGCATCCATCCCGATGGCCCGGTTCAAATAGGATTTGGCCTTTTCCAAATTCCGCTCATCCCAATACCCTTTCCC
>DKIP01000024.1:0-606 GCA_002454335.1 Cytophagaceae bacterium UBA6715
TCTTAACTCTTAACTCTTAGTTCTTAACTCTTAACTCTTAGTTCTTAACACTTAATGATGTACTCCCCCCTCACCATGCACGTGTCCATGCGCGATTTCGTCGGCGGTAGCTTCTCTGATTTTGATTACTTTTCCGGAAAAAATTAATTCTTTTTCTGCCAAAGGGTGGTTGAAGTCCATCATCACATGGTCATCGCCAATGGAAACGACCAAACCTTGCATGCGGTTTCCTTGGTCATCCGTCATTGGGATGTAATTACCAACTTTTAGGATATCGTCGGCTTTTTGGCCTTCTACTTCAAAAATGGATTTGGGTAAAGAAATGATAGCATTGGGATCAATGTTCCCGTAAGCATCTTCTGCTGCGATGTTGAAATTAAAGCTATCCCCTGCTTTTAGGCCTAGTAAATTAGCTTCGAAGCTTTCTGGTAGGCCGCTTAAGCCATGGATAAATACCATCGGTTCGTTTTCATCTACGATTTCAACGACATCCGGTTGGCCATTTTCATCTGGGAATGCTAATTCATAGGAGATGAAAACAACGGAATTGGGTGCTATTTGCATGAAAGGGTGTTTTGATTTGAGGGGTAAAGGTAGCAAAAAGAG
>DKIP01000024.1:811-2799 GCA_002454335.1 Cytophagaceae bacterium UBA6715
CATGCAAAAATCCATCCAAGAAGTACTTAAAGACATCAAAGCGAAAAAATATGCGCCTATCTATGTTATACATGGAGATGAGTCGTTTTTTATCGACCAACTGGCGGATGCGTTTGAGGAGCAGGTGCTGACGGAATCCGAGAAGAGTTTCAATCAATTTGTGCTATTTGGTAAGGATCAAACCATGGGTTCTGTGATCTCCTATGCGCGGCGTTACCCGATGATGGCGGATAAACAGGTCATTATTGTTAAGGAAGCTAGTTTTTTAGAGGCTTTGGCCAAAGGAAAAGAAGCCAAAGGCAATGAGGACATGAAAGCTTGGGAGGATTATTGCGCTCGGCCTACGGAATCTACACTCTTAGTTTTTACAATCAAGAGTTTGGTGAATGAAAAGGCCAAAATACTCACGTTGCTCGAAAAGAATGGGGTCGTCGTTTGTTCCAAAAAGGTTAAGGATGGCCAAGTGGGTTCGTGGTTGAAGGATTATTTGGCCCAACATAAGCTCGGGATTCAGACGGCTTCGTTGGAATTGATGGTTTCCTATGTGGGTACCGACTTGCAGCGCATGGCGCATGAGGCTGATAAACTAATTGTCAATTGTCCTGAAGGCGCTGAGATTGGTCCTGAGGAGGTTGAGAAATATGTGGGGATCAGTCGGGAGTATAATGTTTTTGAATATCAAGCGGCTTTGATGCAACGAAATGTGGCTAAAGCACAGAAAATAGCCTTTTATTTGGCCGATAATACCAAACAAAACCCCTTACCTATTTTATTGGCTACTTTGTTTGGGACATTTTCTAAAGTATTGATGGTGCATGATTTGGGTTCTTTGTCGGATAATGAATTAGCCAAAGAAATCGGTGTCAATCCTTATTTCGTCCGAGATTATGTCACGGCGAAGCGAAATTACCCGATTGCGAAGGTGGTGAGGATGCTGGAGGCGATTAAAAATGCCGACTTAAAATTCAAGGGGATTATCGGTGCAGCGGAATCAGACCGTGAAATTTTGATGGATTTGAGCTTTGAGCTCTTGCATCTTTAGTTGATTGCCGAATAATCGCTGGCCTTAATATAGCCTAATTGTCCATTCACTATACAGGTCACCCATATATCTTGGGTGTTCCAATAATTCACACGATTTCCTTTTTTGAGTATTTGTTTGACAGGAGCTGCAGAGGAGGCATGTTCGCGTAGGTAAACTTTTTCTTTGGTAATTATTCCAAAACGTAATAAGCCTGGTAGGTTCGTGAATAGTGCGAGAAATAAAAGGTAGGCACTTAGGAATACCAATTGGGTGCGAGGGATCCGACTGTTGCGCAGGTATTTGCGGAATAGTATGATAATGGCATATAGGCCAAGGAGTAATAGAATGCCCAATAAGTAAGGGAAAATGGAGAAATAGATCCATTCGATTTGATCGATGAGAGACACGGCGTAACCTTCAAGTTGATGCTTCTCTCCTATTTCGGCCAAACGATTTGCGATGGCGGGTGTATTTTGTTTCGCGTGGATGCTGGAAAGGCGATACAATTCGCTGACCCAGTCATTTTTTACTTTGGCGATGTAGGCTAATTTGAACTGAATATTTTCGAATTCGCTTGAATTTGGATTCAAGTTCTTCAGGTAAATGCGTTCGGCTTCGAGCAGTCGGTTGGATTTAAACAAAGAATCTGCCAAATGAATTTGCTTTCTATCTATTTGGGAATAAGCAAATTGTGTTGCGCCCAGATAAAAAAAACAAAAAAATATAACTTTATTTAGAAGCCTTGCTTGCATAATTCGAAAAACACTACTACTTTTGCATCGCAATAAGGCAATAAAATGCTTGAAATGCAAATGAAGGTCGGTCAGTGATCGAACTTCCCTTCGACTCCCGAGTGAGTCAATTGATATACAAGCTTCGGCTTGATGATTCCGTAGCTCAGTTGGTAGAGCAATACACTTTTAATGTATGGGTCCTGGGTTCGAATCCCAGCGGGATCACTTCT